>JAAYAT010000327.1 GCA_012719225.1 Verrucomicrobiaceae bacterium | reverse complement strand
TCCTCCCGGGCGGGGACGGAGACGCGGGCGCGGGTCGTGACTTGCCCCGGCGATCTCTTAAAACGGGATATCGTCGTCGTCGTCCTCAATGGGACCGTCGTGCTGCTGCGGCGCGCTCTGACGCGGCGCGGGACGGGAGGGTGCCCCGCTGCGGTCGTCGGGATGGTCTCCGCCGGACCGGCCGCCTTCCGAGCCGCCTCCGTAGGAGGAAGCGGAGCCGCGGGACGGACCACCGCCCCCGCCGCCATCTTCGCGACCGCCGAGGAACTGGAAGTTCTCGCCCACGACCTTCAGGCGGGAGCGCTGTTGCCCGGTGGTTTTGTCCTCCCAGGTATCGAGTTGGAGCCGCCCTTCGACGTAGATGGGACGTCCTTTTTTCATATACTCCCCGATGACCTCGGCCAGCCGACCCCAGAAGGTGATGTCGACGAAGGTCGTCTCCTCGCGTCGTTCGCCGTCGTCGGAGCTGAAGTTGCGATTGATCGCGAGGCCGATATCGGTCACGGCGGTTCCCTTCGGAGTATAGCGCACTTCCGGATCGCGGGTCAGATTCCCCATCAACTGGACTTTATTGAGATTCGGCATGGCAGAACCTTATAAGAGGATGGGGGGAAATATCCAGCCTTTCTTTCAGGCGGTCGGTTACTCGGGAGCCTGCTCTTCGGCTGGCGGGGTCTCCTTGTCGGGGGCTGGAGCCGTTTCGGCGGGCGCGGCGTCGGAGATCTCCGCTTTGGCAGGAGGCTCCGCTTCGGGGGCATCGGTCCCGGCGGATGCGGCGGGGACATCCGGGACTGTCGCCGCCGGAGCGCTGGTTGTCTCCCCGGCCGCCGACTCGGCGGAATCCTCCGGGGCATCGGTTTCTTCCCGTTTTTTGGCAATGAGATCCTCCCACTGGTGCAGGGAGTAGTCCTCGCCGATGCCGCCGATTTCCTCGAGGAGGCGGCTGCATTCCTGGTGCCACTTGGCGAGATCGGGCGGTCCCTTCGTCTCGTCGGCGCTCCCGGGGAAAATGAGGTAGGTCACCTCGAGATCGCTGACCGGGCGGCTGTAGGGCGAGGCCTTTTCATTCAGGTGACGGGCGATGCGAAGAGAGGCTTCCCCGAATTTCCAACTCGGACCCGCGTCTCCGGCGATGGCGGGGAAAAGCTGGTCGCCGTAGACGACCACGGCGTAGTCGCCGATGGCGGGACCGAAGGCGTTCTCGTCGCGGCGTCCCAGGAAGGAGAGCGGGATCACGATAAAAGGATCCGCCTCGGCGATGAGGTAGCTGCGCGCCCGCAGATCCGAAATCTCCAGCTTGTAGGTTTCGATCCTCTCTCGCAAAAAGCGGTTCCGCTCGATGCTGAGGCCGGGCTTGGCGAATTCGTCCTCGTATTCCTTCAACTTTTCCTCCCAGCGCGCCAAGAGGGGATTCGGGGTCGAAGTCTTTTTCTCCCAACCATAGCTGGTGAAGGGTTGGTAGTGCTGGGACATGGAGATGTAGTCGTCGAGTTCGGGCCAGCGGTCGCCATCCGATCCGTCGGAGACGACATCCATATCCCCCTGGACGAGGAGGAGTTTGCGGCCGGTCTCGGGATGTTCGATCTGCAGGACGGTCTCGAGATCGTAGAAATTGTGACGGGAAAGGATCTGGTGGATGCGGGTGACGTGCTGCTGGATCCGCGCCGTCTTCAGTTCGTAGAGATGGTGATAGAAAGGCGAGACCTCGGCGGCTTCGACGAGGCGGGGGAAATCCCGCAGCATCGTGGGGAGATGGGAATTGATCGCGGTGAGTTCGGCGGCGGACTGATTCGGCTTCGGCACGGTGAGCCGGAGCGTCATCTCGATCCGGTAGCTCTCGTCCCGTTCGCGTTCCGTCACCGCCGTTTCCCCCTCGGTGGTCACGACCTCGGTGGTCACGGGGATCCCGCTCCAGAGTTCCGCCACATCGGCTTTTTTCCAGGAGACGTAGCGGGAGGGCAGGGGAGGCTTCACCTCCACGATTTTCTCGACGACTTTCTCCACCGTTTTTTCGACCGGAACCTCGACGACTTTTTCCACGACGAGAGGTTCCGCCTTCGCTTCGGGCTCCGCCGTCGTGCCGCCGCCGAGCGCGGCGATGGCCGCCTTCCGCAGCGCCGGGCCTTTCCCGCTGAGCTTGATGGTGAGGAGACAGGCCACGAGGGCGACCCCACCCATCATCAGAATCCAGACAAAGTGGGTGAAAAAACTCCTCCCTCCGCGTTTCCTCGCAGATCTCCCGCCTCCTCCTTTCTTTGGTACGTCGAAAAAATCCCGCTTGTCGTTCATCGCTTGCCAGGTAGATGGTGATGGCCCAAATGACTCATAGACCAGAAGGAACGTCAATCAACTTGCGGTGCGAATCGCCGCCGACGGCCCCGTCCTCCCGCCGCCGCGACTGTCCTGATCGTGGGAATTTTTGCATTAGAAATCGGGAAAAAATCGCCTATGCTCGCCGTTTCCGGGCTAAAAAATCCCTGCCATCACCCTCACTTTGTTCCATGAACCGACTGACCCCCACCTGTCTTCTCCTCGGGCTTGCCACGATTCTTCCCGCGTGCAACTCCAATTCTCCCACCGACAGATTCTCCATGGGAGGAGTCCCCGCCTGGATCGCGGACGGCGCGAAGCTGGGGGCCGAGCCCGAACCCTACAAACCCGATCCGGCCATCATTCACCACGAGGATGAATCCGGTCCCGTCAGTTTCGAACTCATCACCGACAATCGCGACTATTCCGATCCGCCGGTGAAAAAGAAAACCTCGATCCGCACGTCCGACCCGATCGAGCGCGGCCGCGACCGCCGGATCAAGCGCCTCTTCCGCTGAGTGGATCCGCCGCGCGCGGCGACACTCCCTTTCCCGTGAACCGGCCGGACATGTCCTCTTACTCCGCGTTCCAGACACTCATACCGGTTCGTCCCGATGACATCGACATGAACCGGCATGTCCACAACTCGAAGTATTTCGACTACGTCCTCGCGGCGCGCTACGACCAGATGGAGCGCTGCTACAGGATGTCGATGGACGCCTTCCTCGAACGCGGCCTCAGTTGGGTGGTGCGGGCCTCCTACATCGAACACAAACGCCCCCTCCACATCGGCGATGCCGCTGTCGTCGAGACCCGCGTCGAGGAGATTCAGAGCCGCGGGGTCAAGGTCGCCTTTCTCCTCACCAAGGAAGCCGATGGCAAAGCCGTCGCCAAAGGCTGGCTCGACTACGTCCTCGTCACGCTGGAGAGCGGTCGCCCCCGCATCATCCCCGACGATATTGTCGCGCTCTATTCCATTTAAAAACCGGAGAAACGATGACCCGCGAAGAAGCCATTACCAAAATCGAAGCCGCCTGCAAGACCATCGCCCTCGAAATGATGCAAATCACCCCCGCAGCCCGCCATCTCGGGGACGAGGCGACCACCGGTGACATCGTCAAGGCCGCCTACCAGCTCACCATCGAGCTCGAAGTGATCAAGAAAAAACTCATCCAGCTCAAAGGGCGCGACGATTCGACCTTGCTCTGAACTCTTTTTTCCTGCCATGCTTTCCGCTATGAAAATCCCCTTGCCCTCCCTCGCGTTCGCCGTCCTCGCCCTGGCCCTCCTGATGCCGTCCTCTCTCGTCCGCGCCGCCGAGACCGTGGAAAAGCCGAACTTCATCATCATTTTCACCGACAATCTCGGTTACGGCGACATCGAACCATTCGGGTCCACCCTCCACCGCACTCCGAACCTGAACCGCATGGCCGAGGAGGGGAGGCGCTTCACCCATTTCTGCGTCAGCGCCGGCGTCTGCACCCCTTCGCGGGCGACCATCATGACCGGCTGCTACGCCCAGCGCGTCTCCCTGCACATGAACCCGCGCGACCGTCACGTTCTGCGTCCCGTCTCCCCCTACGGCCTCCACCCCGATGAGATCACCATCGCCGAAGTGCTCAAGGAAAACGGGTATGCCACCGCCGCGATCGGAAAATGGCACCTCGGCGACCAACCGCCTTTCTGGCCGACCCGGCAGGGATTCGACGAGTATTTCGGCGTGCCCTATTCCGATGACATGACCGGACGCATCTGGAAACAGGACGGCTCCGAATGGCCCCCGCTCCCCCTCATGGAAAACGAGACGGTGATCGAGGCGCCGGTGGACCGCGACTACCTGACACAACGCGAAACCAAGCGCGCCATCGATTTTATCGAGCGCCATCGCGAGCGCCCCTTCTTCCTCTACCTTCCCCAGGCCATGCCCGGCAGCACCGCCGCGCCCTTTTCCAGCCCGGCTTTCCGGGGCAAGAGCAAAAACGGCCCCTGGGGGGACGCCATCGAGGAACTCGACTGGTCCACCGGACAAATTCTCGAAAAGCTGCGGGAAACCGGTCTCGACAAAAAGACCCTCGTCATCTGGACCTCCGACAACGGCGCCCCGATCAAGGCAAACCGGGAGGACCTCAGCCGCGGATCGAACCGCCCGCTCTCGGGGACCGGCTACACCACCGCCGAAGGCGCCTTCCGCGTGCCCATGATCGCCTGGTGGCCCGGCACCGTTCCCGCCGCCACCACTTGCGAGGAACTGGCCGCGACGATGGACCTGCTCCCGACCTTCGCCCGGCTCGCGGGAGGCGAACCACCGCAGGACCGCAAGATCGACGGCCTCGACATCCGTCCGCTCCTCACCGGCGAACCCGGGGCCACGACCCCGCACGAGGCCTACTACTATTACTATCTCGATCAGCTCCAGGCGGTGCGCTCGGGACCGTGGAAACTCTTCCTCCCGCTCGACGAATGTCTCCGGCATCCCCATTTCAAGGCGGGTGAAAAGAACACGCCGCCCCTGCTGTTCCACGTCGTCGATGACATCGCCACCGAACACGATGTCGCCGCACAGCATCCCGACATCGTCGCCCGGCTCACCGCCCTCGCGGACACGATGCGGGCCGATCTCGGAGATCGCGACCAACCCGGTCCGGGCATCCGGCCGAGAGGCCACGTCGAGAACCCGGTGCCGGTGACCATGAAACCCTGATGCGGGCAATGCGGGTGATGTGAGACTCCGGGAAGATCCGGTTTCCTCCGTCGCTCTTCCCTATTCCTTCATCTGGACCACGACAAAGTGTTCCATGATGAGACGCCCCGGAGCGGTGACACTGCCGAACGGGCCGATCCCGACGGGTTCCCGATAGCGTTTCAGATCCGTGGTGCGGCTCCCGCGCGATTCTCCATCGACAAAGACCTCGATCTTCCGCTCCCGCACGACCACCTCGACCAAGTAGGACCTCCCCGGTTCGAGCAGGCCGCGATCCGGCACACTCAGGATTCCCTGGGCACCGCTCGGGTCCGTCAATCGCAAGATCGTCGGGTTCCGGGTCCAGTTGAAAAGGATGAATTCCAAGTCCGTTTCCGCACCGTAATAGAAACGCAGATCCCCCGACTCGGACGTCACCAGGGTGCTGATGCGGAAAGGCGGGGCGATGGACATCGGGGAACGAATGTGTCCCCGTTGTTCCGGCGGAGCGGTCAGTGTCCAACTGCCACCACTTTCTCGCACCTCGCAATCCAGGGCGGTCTTGAAATCCGCCTGATCGAGGGACCACAGGACCGTTTCGCCCGCTTGCAAACCCGGTAGCCCCGGCGACTCAAGAGCCAGCCGCAGCGCCTCCACCCCCTCTCGAATCGTCTTTGAAAAATCCCGGGTCGCCTCGGCTCTCTCGATTTTTCCCTCGCGCGTGTAGTCGCGCTCCATGGCGTCGAGAGCGTTCGCGGAACGCTTCGCGAGGCCCTCCAATTTTTCCAGACATTCCCGCTCACGCTCCTGGAGGGCGGATAGATAGATCTCCCGGAATTTGAGAATCGACGGCATCTCCGTATCCGCCGGCAGTTTGCCCCTGTCCTCGACCCAATCGATTTCCCCCATGACCGCTTGGACGTGGTCGAGAACTCCCGCGGCTTTCGCGGTCTCGAGTTCGTTCTTCAAACGCTCGACATACCCGGCCTTCAATTGTTGGATGGGTTGCAGGAACCCCTCCGCGACCTCCTCATACCGGCTACGGAATTGGTCGAGCGGATCCGTTCCAGAATCCGTCGGCTCCTGTGCCGCGGCGGGGAAAATCAGAAAACAGAAGAGGGCCGCCGCCGGGAGACAGCGAGCGATAGGTTCGCAGACCGAGAGCATCCGGTGTCGGATCACTTTCGCGGACGGGGAAACTCGAAACCGGATCATCACCCGATTGGAGGGAATTTTCCCCGTTTTGTCAATCCCCCGGTGGTTGCTTTGACGGAGGTGCCTCCGGTGTCTCCCGTGGAAGCACCTCCACCACGAGATGCGCCCCCGTCGCGTTCGCGCCGGCCACGACCTGGGGCACCCCGTGGAGGACATCGGTGGAGAGCCGGTG
>JAAYAT010000326.1 GCA_012719225.1 Verrucomicrobiaceae bacterium | reverse complement strand
GCTCGCTGCTGGCGCTGCTCTACGGTGCGCTCGAACGCGCGCAGAAGTTCAGCCGCCGCACCATCACCTACACCGAACTCAAGAACATCGAGTCCGCCTTCAAACAGTACCACGCGCACTACCACGCTTGGCCGGACGACACGCGCGCCGCAATCCAGTTCGAATCCGGTGACGACCGCGGCTTCATCATCGACGAGCGTATCGCGGCGTTGCTGCAGGGCAACCGGATCGCGGGGGTCTCTCCGAATGACATCGCGGCCTTCAACCCGGAGATGATCCCCTTCATTGAATTCTCCCGCTATTCACCGGTCACCCGCGCCCCGGCGAACCCCTTCAAGCCGAACAACCCCGGCGCCCCCGACACCACGCGCGCCTACAAGGTCCTGTTCGACACCAACGGAGACCGCAGGATTGATGTTAGGGATCCCGACACCGGTTTTACCACCAATGGGATCATCGCGAACATCGCCGTCTGGACCATCATCCCCGGCACGCGCCAAAACGATGCGGCAGGCAATCCCGAGCCGCTTAAAGACGAGATCTTCGGCACGTGGGACTCTTTCAGCATCAAATAGACCGTTTTGCCATGCGTTTCACCCTCCATAGTCCTCTTGCACGCCGCACACCCGAACCTGCCGGGCCTGCCGGCACGGCCGTTTTCTGTCCCGGGGAGCGGACTCGCCCCCATACTCCTCCTTCCTCCTTCTTCCTTCCTCCCTCCTCCCTCCTCCTTTCTCCCTCCCCCCTCCCTCCTCCTTCCTCCTTCTTCCTTCCTCCTTTCTCCTCGGCCTTCACCGTCCTCGAGCTCGTCATGGTGATCGGCGTGCTCTCGGTGCTGCTGGCCATCGTTCTGCCCACGATCAAGACCGTGCGCGCCGCCACGCTGCGCCGCCAGGCCGCCGCCGAAGCCACGGCGCTCGCCCAGGCCGCCATCCGCTACAAAACCGAGTATGGCTTCTGGCCGGGACAGCTCGAGCGTAACGACGATCTCTCCGTCCGACTCAATTCCAGGATCGACAAACCAGACGGGATGTTGAACCTGATCGTCTGTGGCCCGGAGGATTTCACGACCGACATTGAAGTGGACATTGACGACCCTAACATTCTAAAAATCACCGACAATGCCGTCTACCAGGCATTCTGCACCGTCGGTCCCGCAACCGGTTCCGACCGCCCCCTGAACCCTTTGAACCCGAAGGGCATCCCGTTCCTGCATCTCTTCAATGAAGCCGATTTCGAGCGGGTGGATTACGCCGATCCGTGGGGGCGGCCCTACCGGCTCGTCATGGGGCTGCATCCCCGTTCCACCTTCACCGTCCGCGTCAAGCGTGACGACACCGTGATTTATAGCAAGCCGGTCTCCAACACGGTTGCGTTCGCCTTTTCCGTGGGCCCCGAAGCCGACCGCAGCACCAACTACATCTACAGCGCGGGGGTGACGCCATGATGACCATGCGACACGCCACGGCCCTGTTTCTTAACGCAAAGACGCAAAGACGCGGAGACGCAGAGATCAACCCCTGCGTCCCTGTGCCTCCGCGTCTCTGCGTTAAAAGTTTCTCCTTTTTACTCTCTCCATTGCGACCACTCCGTGGTCGCAATGAGGCCTTCACCCTCTTCGAGCTTCTGGCCGTGCTGACCGTCATCGGCATCGGGCTGGCGATCCTCGTCGGCTCCTACGGCTCGTGGGGAACGGCGCACGCCCTCACCGGCGCCACCCGCATCGTGGTGGCCGGGCTTCAGCAGGCCCGCACACTCGCCGTCACCCGCCACGCCTATGTCGCCTTCAGCTACGGCAGCGAAACGACCAACCAAACCCGCGTCGTCACCGGGTTCCAGGCCTTTCTGTGGACGAACGACACGCTTTCTGTGGAAGCGACCCTGAATTCTGCGTCAGAACAGGATGGCGTTGACCCCGATTGGCCTATCACGCCGGCCACGCCTTTCCAGCGCCTTTCCGGCCACGTGCGGCTCGCCTATGTGCGTGAAAACGACCTGAGCGCCTCAACCCCTGTCACCTACAGCGATATGACGCTCTTCTTCCGTCCGGACGGCAGCGTGCTCAGCGACCCCTCCGACAAGCACGCCCACCACATCGTCGTTTACACGCTGGAGCGCTTCCACCGCGGCGACAACACCTCCGACCCGTTGCTGCGCTACCTGCGCATCGACCTCGCGACCGGGTTCGTCACCGTTTTAGGAGACTCGCAATGACACACCTCCCTCTTTTTTTCCTTGAAAATCCGTTGTTGACTGTCGCTTTTTCAAGGATTATTATCGCGTCATGATTCAACGAACGCATTTGTTAAAAGAGATTCGGACGGCATTTGAGACCGTTCCGATTGTCTCGCTGCTCGGTCCGCGCCAAGTCGGCAAGACTACGCTGGCGCACGCTTTTGCGCAAGGTTTGACAGGCCGGGTCGATGTCTACGATCTCGAATCGCCCATTGACCTGCGCCGTCTTTCAGTTCCCCAGATGGCGCTCTCCGAACCGGCGGACTGGATTGTGATCGACGAGATCCAGCGTAAGCCCGAACTGTTTGAAATCCTGCGGGTGCTTGCTGATCGGCATGACGCGAAAACCCGTTTTCTCATCCTCGGAAGCGCGTCTCCGACGCTTGTCAGGGGTGTCACCGAATCGCTGGCGGGACGGGTTGCTTTCATCGATGTTCCCGGCCTTTCCCTGACGGAAACCGCCGCTGACACCCTCCGCAAACTCTGGTTGGATGGCGGCTTTCCGCGTGCTTTTCTAGCCCCGGATTCCCGCGTCGGCCAGAAATGGCGCGAGGACTTCATCCGGACCTTTCTGGAGCGCGACATTCCCGAACTGGGCATACGCGTGCCGTCTGAAACCCTGCGGCGTTTCTGGATGATGGTCGCACACTACCACGGCCAGGTCTGGAACGGCGCGGAATTCGGCCGGTCCCTCGGCACTTCGGAATCCACCGCCCGGCGGTATCTGGATATTCTTGCCGGTGCCTACGTCGTACGCGTCCTGCCGCCCTGGTTCGAAAACATCGGAAAACGCCAAGTGAAATCGCCGAAGATCTATGTGCGCGACAGCGGTCTTCTCCACACCCTGCTGGGCATCGACAGCGCACATGCCCTGATGGGCCATCCCAAGGCCGGTGCCTCTTGGGAGGGCTTCGCGCTGGAACAGACCCTGGTTCATCTCGGCGCACGCAACGCCTTCTTCTGGAGCACCCACGCCGGCGCAGAACTGGATCTGCTGGTGACCCTTGGCGGAAAACGCTTCGGCTTTGAATTCAAGCTTTCGGACGCGCCCGGCACCACCCGCTCCATGCACACGGCGATCGAATCCCTCGGCCTCGAAAAGCTTTTCGTCATCTATCCCGGAACGGCCGCCTATCCGCTCGCTCCGCAAATCCATGCCGCACCGCTCACGGACCTCCCCACCCTCATCGGAGGCGCGTTATGATGACCCGGCGGAACGCTCAACATTCAACGCTCAACACTCAACGCTCAAGCATCTTCATCTTTGGCGTTCGGCGTTCTCGCCCAAGTCCAAACTCCTCATTCCTAATTCCTAACTCGGCGCGTATCCGCGCCGCAGCCTTCACCCTGATCGAGACCGCCCTCGCCATGCTGGCCATCGGCCTCGGCCTGCTGGCCATCTTCGGACTCGGCCGCCTCGGGCTCCAGTCCGCAAAAGAGACCGAGCACGACCAGCGCTGCGCGATGATGGCCGACGCGGTTTTCGAAACCCTCCGGGAATACAACGCCCGGTTTGTCGATGAGGCGCGTACAAACAATGTGCCGGGCACATGGTGGACACAATGGCAGGCCATAATGGATGATCCACCCTCCATCCCTTTCCCCCCAATCGCCGGCATGAGCGCCAGCGATGAGCTTTTTCTCCGTTTCCACAAACCATTTGAACCAGCCTACAAACCTGAAGAGATTTCACTGACCGACTGGAATCCTCGTTATCTTATTCGTTTATCTGGAGAAGAGTATTCCCCAATCTCTTCAAGTGTAAACACAATCCGATTTGAACTTATCATCTACCCCGACGGCGACACCTACTCCAGCAAGTACCGTCTGTTCCGCACCACCCTCACCAACCCCGGAGGCCTGCCATGAACGCCCTCCGCCACCGGTCACCGTTTTCCCCCTCTCCATTGCGGCCACTGGATGGTCGCAATCACGCCACAGCCCTGTTTTTTAACGCAGAGACGCAGAGGCGCGGAGTTAAGGAAGAAGGAGGAAGGAAGAAGGAGGGAGAGAGTATCAACGCAGAGACGCAGAGGCGCGGAGACGCGGAGAATGAACGCCGAACGCCGAAGTTTTCCCTGTCCGCCCTTCTGAGTTCAGCGTTCTCCCCTCCTCCCTTCTCCTTCCTCCTTTCTCCTTTTTCCT
>JAAYAT010000325.1 GCA_012719225.1 Verrucomicrobiaceae bacterium | reverse complement strand
GGGTGGGTGGCGGAAGAAGCGGTCACTTTTCTTTTGTGGCTTCTTTCGGTTCGACAAATGCCTGTATCGTGAGAGTGCCTTTGGTCCCGATCTCGGGAATCGCGGAGCTGCGCGCGCCCCAGCGTTCGTCGATGTCGGCCCCTTCGCGGGTCATGTTGAAAAGCGCGAGATGGTCCAGGTAGATCGCGATGATGGAACCCTCCGCCTCGGCCATGAAAGCCCCGTCCTCCACCACCGAGCCGGTGTAGATCCATCCCCCCGGTGTCATCGCCTCCGCGTTCTCCCCGTCGATGACGAATTCATAGACCGGGACCGCCTTTTCCGCGCCCTCGGCCTGAAAATGAAAGATCAGGCTGTCGCCGCGATCCGCCTCGGTCCCGCCCTCTTTTTCCAGCATCTCCGGACGCAGGAGACGGTTGAAAACATCGCCGTAGCCCGCCTGGTAGCGGAGCAGCTTCATCGCCACCTGGAGAGCGAGCGGCGAAACTGCGGTCGTGAAAATGGACTCGTGAACCTTCCCCCTTTCGTGGACCAAAATGTATTCCAGCGGCCCGCCCTCTCGCATGTTCACCGTCGCCGGAAAACGGATCTCGCGCGTCCGCGCGTCGAACTCGATCTCGCCGATGCGATACCGCGTTTCGCCCACCTTCTTCACGCTGCCCTCCGGCAGGGAGATCGCCTCCCTTGCCGCGTCGGCGTCCGCCGCCGTCTCCGCCGCGGGGGCTTTCCGCTCCCGCTCCTGGGAGGGTGCCGTCATTCCCCCCGCGAGGAAAACAAGGAGCGCAAGACCGGCGACGAGGCGGAGAGACATGTCGTCACTGTAAGCGAGGAACCTTTTCCTGAAAAGGCGGAAACGCCGCTGGGGAGCTTCCCCCGTCGCACCGCCGCAACGAAAAGGGAAAAGGCATCCGGTCCCCGGCGGGCCGAGAAATCCCAAACCCCTCCTTGCGAGCGGCTCCCGCGTGGATACATTTCCCATCGGCCCTCCCGGCCCCCACGGGCCAACTTAGCTCAGTTGGTAGAGCAGCTGATTTGTAATCAGCCGGTCGTCGGTTCGAGTCCGACAGTTGGCTTCCTCTTTTTCATAAATCCCCATTCGGACGAGAACCGAAGGTTCGCGCGCCACTGACCGCGAAGCGGTTCACAAACCCTTCGCGAAGCGAAGCACCCTGCGCAAGTGGCCCCGCCACTTAATCCGACAGTTGGCTTTCATTTTTTCTAGTGTCCCCAATCGGACGAGAGCCGAAGGTTCGCGCGCCACTGACCGCGAAGCAAACCCCTTCGCGAAGCGAAGCGCCCTGCGCAAGTGGCGCGGCCACTTAATAACGATTGCTATTTCGATCAAAATGGACTTACTTTGTCTGAAATAGGACTCAATATGGGCCGTAAGGCGACAGCACTGCTACCGAAACACGCGCGGATGGTCTCCGAAGTGGGGGAGAACCTGCGTCTTGCCCGCCTCCGACGCCGCCTCAGTGCCCAACAGGTGGCGGACCGTGCCGGGATCAGTCGATCGACCCTGCAAAGCATTGAGAATGGTTCGTCCAGTGTCGCGACCGGCAACCTGCTTCAGGTGCTGGTAGTGCTGGGGCTGGAAAAGGACTTCCTTGCGCTTGCTGCGGCCGATCCGCTGGGTCGCAAGCTGGAGGATGCCCGCCTCACGGAAACCCGGCAGCGGGCACCGAAGCGGAGGAAGGAAGTGTCATGAGTCGCGAAGTCGAAGTGTGGGGCGACTGGAAGGAGCTTGGTAGCGCGACGCGTATGGGCGTCCTCCGAGCATCCGAAGCCCGGGGCAAGGAGGTCTTCGCCTTCGAGTATGACCGCGAGTGGTTACGGAAGGAGTCCTTTCGTGATCTCGATCCGGACCTCCAGCTATACGAGGGTCCACAATACCTCGATACCGGGGATCGTCCGAACTTCGGCCTGTTTCTGGACTCGTCTCCAGATCGATGGGGACGGCTGCTCATGCGGCGGCGGGAGGCTGTGCGGGCACGGGTCGAGGGTCGACGGGAGCGACGATTGCAGGAAATCGACTTCCTGCTGGGTGTCCACGACGAGCAGCGGGTGGGCGGCATGCGCTTCCGTGAGACGAGCAGGGGCGATGCGTGGCAATGTGACGACCCCACCATGGTCACTCCGCCTTGGACCTCCCTCCGCGAACTGGAGAACGCGAGCTGGCAACTACAGCGGGATGACGCCGCAGAGGATCCCCACTACAGCGAATGGTTGAGCCTGCTCATGGCCCCGGGTTCCTCGCTCGGCGGAGCCCGTCCCAAGGCCGGAGTCCGGGATGAGCATGGAGAGCTCTGGATCGCCAAGTTCTCCGGGCGCAACGACGAGCGCGACATGGGTGCTTGGGAGATGGTGGCGCATCAGTTGGCGAAGCAGGCGGGGGTGGAGGTTGCCGAGGCCCGTCTTGAGCGATTTGGGGGGCGGCAGCACACTTTTCTCGTTCGACGTTTCGACCGCTCTCCCGGCACCCGGGGAGCAGAGAGAATCCACTTCGCCTCGGCGATGACACTGCTCGGTTACAACGACGGCGCGGACCATTCAGGAGGAGTGAGCTACCTCGAGCTGACGGAACCGCTCATCCGTCAGGGCGCTGATCCGGGCCGCGATCTTCGGGAGCTCTGGCGGCGCATCGTCTTCTCCATCGCGATCCGGAACACCGACGATCACCTTCGCAACCACGGCTTCCTGCTCACTCCGGTAGGATGGAGACTTTCGCCGGCATTCGACATCAACGCGGATCCGGATGGCCAGGGGCTGAGCTTGAACATCACGGAAACAGACAACTCCCTCGACTTCGAAGTTGCTCGGGAGGTGGCGGATTACTTCCGTCTTGAACCACGGGACGCCGACCGGGTCCTTGGCGAGGTGAAGCAGGCGGTCGCAAGGTGGCGGGAGACGGCAAGTGAGCTCGGGATCAGTCGACCCGAGCAGGAGTCGATGGAGAGTGCCTTCAGGAGTTGATTCCTCAATGTTGGAGAACCAGCCTCGGAAGTTTCCAGCCCGCAGTACACCGTCATCGCGCGCCACTGACCGTGTGAGACCGGAACGCCGCGCGAATCAGGGTTGCATCGCGTGGCGCCGCAGGACTACAGTGGCCCTCCCATTCTGCCCGCATCGATTCCGGCCATGCCCGACCCGAACCTCTCCTCCTTCCTCTGGTCCGTCGCCGACCTTCTGCGCGGCGACTACAAGCAGTCCGACTACGGCAAGGTCATCCTGCCCTTCACCGTGCTGCGTCGCCTCGACTGCGTGCTGGAGCCCACCAAGACTGCTGTGCTTGCCGAAAAGGCGAAGCGCGAGGCCGCCGGACTGAATCCCGAGCCCTTTCTCCTCAAGAAATCGGGCCAGCTCTTTTACCCTAAAAAGGAAAATGGGCGTGTTGTGCGAACACCTATGAACGAGGCGATTAATGTGAGGGAGGAGTGAGGCGGGGTGGGTGATTTTCATCCGCTCAGGAGCAGTTGTGCCTCATCTGGTAGGCCGG
>JAAYAT010000324.1 GCA_012719225.1 Verrucomicrobiaceae bacterium | reverse complement strand
CGGCAGCGGCAATGTTACTCTCGTTGCGGGATGGAACGGGGTCAGTTCCAACACTCCCGGCAGCGTCACCTTCCACAACGGCGAACTCTGCGACCCGATTATTTCCAACCCCGGCCTCGGGATCGACTTCAACGATTGCGAAAGCTTCGGAAACGGCGGGGCGAGTGTCGTCCTCGGTTCCGCGACCCAGACTTCGTCCGTGTTCGTCGGCACTCGCCGCGGGACCACCACGGTGGCGGGCTACGGCCTTTCCCTCTACGGCAGCAACGGCACCGACGGCGCCGCGACCCAGATCGGCTTCCGCCCCGACGGCAGCGGTGCAGTTTCGGGAGCGATCAACATTTTCCTGAAAGGCGGCGGGTTGACCCTGCAAGGCGGGAACGCCGCTGGAGCCTACACCCAAATCGGGCACGGCGGCACCGGAGCGGCGAGCACCACGATCAACGCTCCCGTCACGATCAGCTTCTGCGAGGCGGGCGATGTGGCCCTCACCGCAGGGAATGGGTTAGGTGCCTACGCCCACATCGGACACGGCGGCAACGCCTGGAACGGAGACCGGGCCGGGGACATCCGCCTCGAAGGGATGGGCGAACTTTCCCTCACTTCGGGAGCCACCAACGCCTACACCCAGATCGGACACGGCGGAGCCGCGCTCGGGACCGTCTATGGTGCCGGTTCGGGCACGGGATCGGTATTCGTCGAGGCGGACGGGAACGTTTTCCTCACCGGCGGCGGCGGGGCGAACTCCTACTCGCAGATCGGTCACGGCGGCGGTCGCCAGGGCGGGCATTTCGAAGGTGCGGTGACTTTGCTTTCGGGAGGCAGCGTGGAAGCCCGGGGCGGCGGCGGCGACACCAGTTCGACTCAGATCGGACACGGCGGCCGCAGCGCGCCCCTCTCCTCCATCGGTCCCGGCGATATTCGCGTCGAGGCCGCCGGAGATGTTCTTCTTTTGTCCGGTACCGCAAGCTATAGCGGATCCAAAATCGGGCACGGTAACCACAATCAAAAACTCTCAAGTTTTGTGGAAAGTTCCGTCGATGTCGTGGCCGGTCGTCACATCCGCCTCGTCTCCCCTCAGTTTGAGGCCTTCACCAATACCGAGTATGCCAGCACCCAGATCGGCCACGGAGGGTATGGGGCCATTGTGGGCACGGCACCCTCCACACAGGGCTACAGCGGTAACATCAGCGTTACCGCAGGCGGCAAGCTCGACTTGATCGCCGGGAAAAACGGACGCAGCTATCTCTGGTCGCTCATCGGGCATACCTCCTACTTCAATTCTACGGGCCAGCACTCCGGCGACATCACCGTGACTTCGGGAACTACGGCAGGTCTCGATGAATACGGCGTCACTGTCCGCGCCCCGAGCGGTGACTTCGCCGGCGCGGGCAGTTCTTCCTATTACAGCTTCGCCGCCATCGGCCACCGTGGACACAGCAACAGCACCGGCACCTATTCCACCGGTCTCAGCGGAGACATCCTCGTTGATGTGATCCGCGGAGGTGTCACCATCGAGGGCGGCAACGGTCTTGTCACACCCGACATCCGGCTTCACGGTGCCCAGATCGGACATGGAGGGTATGCAGCCGGTCACCTCAACTACGGTCTGCACGGCTCGGTTCGGGTTCACGCCCAGGGCGATATCCTGCTTCGCTCCGGGACATCGCGGTGGGCGGGGGTTATCATCGGACACGGGGGCGCAAGCTCTTTCGGACCCATGGGAGGTGCAGACGAGGTCATCGAAGTCATTTCTCGGGAAGGAAGTTTGGAACTCGACTCCACCGTCGCCTCCACTACCGGAGGAGGCGTTTTCATCGGCCACGGATCGCCCAACCTCACCTCCGGCACAAGACAGGGTGACATCCTCGTGGACGTGGCGGGTGAGATTTCCCTGGTCGGAAATCTGTCGACCATCGGTCACCGGACCAGCTCATCCGGCGGAATCTCCAACGCCGACCTCACCATCCGGGCGCGCTCCATGGATACCGCTTCGGGAGATTCGGGCGGCGGTCTCCTCCGCCTCCCCTCCTTCCTCGGGTCTTCCTTGACGGCTCATCTGAATGCGGGGCATGTCAGCCTCATCGGAACGGGCAACGAAGGTATCGAAATGGGCGCGAACATCACCTCGAACTCAGCCTTCGACCTCAACCTGCTCTCCCATTCCCACCTCTCCATCCTCGATGACCTGCTCAATCGAGGGAGCGGAGACATCCATCTCATCGCGGGTTGGGATCCGTCCCTGACCCCCTTCCATCCCACCGGAGAAACCCTGCCCCCGAGCGCCGGATCGCCTCTCTACCGCGAATACTGGATCCGCGACATCGACGCCAGCCCCGCACTCCTCGCGACCCCGGACGCCTACGGCAACGGAGACAGCGTCCTCACGATAGGTGCCTCCAACCAGACCGGGGCGGTTCGTGTCGGCACGCGTCTCGGTGATCTTGTCGCAGCGGGCCACGCCGTGAACCTTTACGGCGGCGGCAGTGCCAGCGCCGCGACCCAGCTCGGCTTCCATCCCGGAGCCACCGGCCAGGGGGCCGACGGCGATATCGATCTTCACGTGAAGTCGGGCGGCCTTCTCCTGGAGGGCGGCGGCGGTCAGTACAGCTACGCCCAGATCGGACACGGCGGCAACGGCAGCACTGACGGAAACCAGCACCTCGGCGACATTTCGATCCGTTTCTCCGAATCGGGCGATCTCACCCTCAACGGCGGAAGCACCTACGCCTACGCCCAGATCGGACACGGCGGGCTCAGTCTCAACGCGTCCCACAGCGGCATCATCGACATCCGGGGCAACGGAACCGCGCGAGTCGGCGATGTCTCGCTGAATTCCGGTGCTTCCTACGCCTACACTCAGATCGGACACGGCGGCGGCAACGTCGGCGGCACGACATACAAGGGTGGTGACGCCAACGGCAGCATCTGGATCGACGCCGCAGGCAAGGTCACCGTCAGTGCCGCGGGCCAGGGTGCCTACTCGCAGATCGGGAGGGGCGGACTCGTCAACTCCAACGGGAACTACGGCCTCGCCGGGGACCGCACCGTCGTCATCGCGGAGAACGGCATCGAACTCTCCGGCGGCACCACCTCCTGGTCCTACGCCCAGATCGGACACGGCGGCTACCAATCCGGAGGCAGTTCAAAAAATCACCAAGGAGACATTTATCTCAATTACAACCCCGACACCGGCCTCGCGACGGGCGGCGGGGAGATCTCCCTCAGCGGGAGAAAGGGAAGCGGCACCGGAGCGTTCTCCGCAACCTATGCCCAAATCGGTCACGGCGGACGCAACGCGGGTGGAACCAAGCACGGCGACATTGTCATCGGCCAATCCGACGCCATCACTCTCACCGGCTTCGGAGAACAGTCCTATGCCCAGATCGGGCACGGGGGCAACGGCACTGGCCCGAACCACACCGCCTCGGGCAGCATTGAGCTGAATACCAGCGGACTGCTTCAAATGAACTCCGGCTACGGAGCCGAAGCCTACACCCTCGTGGGACACGGCGGCTACGGCAGCGGCGGAACCGCGAATTACGGTCTCGCGGGCGAATCCATCGCCGTCACCGCCCGCGCCGTCGAGATGACAGCCGGTTCGGACCTCGCCGCCTTCTCTCAAATCGGCCACGGCGGCTACCGCATCACCGGAACGAAGACAGCCGACATTTCCGTGGAAACGGCCGATGGCATTTCCCTCCACGCCGGCAACGGGGCGGGCGAGGCCGCCTATGCTCAAATCGGCCACGGCGGCTACCAATCCGGGGGCACCCTGTCCGGAGACATCTCCACCCTCGCCTCCTCCGCCATCATCCTGCAGGCCGGTGAGGGACTCCACCACTACGCCCAGATCGGACACGGTGGCACGTCCGCGGGAGGTTCGCGCTCCGGGAGCATCGAAGTGGCGGCCATCGCTGGAATCGAACTCCACGGGGGAACCGGGAACGAAACCGCGACCCGCATCGGACACGGGGGGATCGGGGCAAGCGGCAGCGCCGACGGTGCCGTCCAGGTCGCTTCCGCGGCGCACCTTCTCCTCGGCAGCGGAGACGGAGACGGTGCTTCCGCCCAGATCGGACACGGGGGACGTCTCAGCACGGGAGCCACCTCTGGCATCATCGAAGTGGCGGCGGCACTGGACATCGACCTCCTCGGTGGGGATGGCCTCTTTTCGACCACCCAGATCGGACACGGAGGATTCGGCTTCGGTGGCAGCGTGACGGACCAATCCATCGCCGTGGCCACCGCCGGCGCGCTGACCTTGCACGGCGGAGCCTCCAACGTCCAGATCGGCCACGGCGGCTTCGCTGCGCAAAGCCACCAACTCAGCGGCGACATCGAGATTGCGGCCGCGGGGGATATCGGGATCACCGGAGACACGGGAGCCTTCGCCTATTCACAAATCGGGAACCTCGGGATGTCTTCCAACTCGCTCTTGGGCGGGGATATTTCCGTGACTTCGGGAGGCGACATCGACCTCACGGCGGTCAATGGCACCGATGCCGCCTACGCGAAAATCGGACACGGCCACGACTTCCCGGTCTCCCTCTCCGCTTTTTCGCCGGTCGCGGAAATCACCGGTGACATCCTCGTCGGAGCCGCCGCCAACATTTCCCTGACCGATGCGATGATAGGTCATCTCAACGCCGCGAGTTCGGCCGCCATGGTGGGAGGAAAAACCCAAATCGGCGTCAGCTTGGCCGACCCCGCCGATCCGTCCGGCGGAAACCTCCTTGCCGACGCACAAAGCGAATTCCACGGTGCCGACGGGCTCCGCTTTTACCTGCCGCAACGGACCAACAACCAAATCGCCGCCGGAGCCTCGCTCAACGGAGCGACCTTCCCGGGCGCGGCGCCGGATCCCTTCGACCACCAGCGCGACGACGAATATACGCGAAACATCCTCGGCGACGTCCCGCAGACCCCCAACGAGCACGACAACCTCTTCGGAACAGGTCCCTCTCCCGGGAACGCGGCGGGCTACGCCTTTTACTACGACACCATCACCCTCGTGGCGGGTGCGGGTCTTCCCCCCGAAACGGAAACACCGGACGGCGGGGACACCGCCTCGCCCCCATTCATCGTCCTCCCCGTCGACACCAATCCCCTCCTCCGGTGGCTTGGTCTCCTCCCCGACGACCGCACCTTCGACGACTGGCTGAGGGACAGGGAAAAAGAATTCTCCCGATCCGGCACCTTCCGCATCCTCTACGAAAACTTCGAACAGTACAACCAGATCGGGCTGAGCACCTTCCACCTCGACGGTTTCCCCTCCGGCGACGACCCCTGATCCCCGACGCGACACGCCTTGGCGAGTCACATCTACGATCCTTCTCAATCGCTCAGTCCTATTCCGTCGCATCGGTCTTTCCCCCCTCTTCGCTGGATGGGATTGACACAGCGATCATGATCAAGGCAACCGACAGTCAGCCTGTCGCACGGCGACGGCGCGCGCACGCATCCGATTCGCTCGATCTGTAGCCTCGAAAGCCTTCTTTGCGGAGATTTGCCCGGCACCCGCCTCGGAGAGAATGACGAATTCCCCGGAAGCCCGCTTGTTTCCAGAGGAAAAGGCGGCTAAATTCGGCCCTTTTCCATTCTCTCCGACAATTGATTCCCCTCCGACGATTCCCGCGATGCCGAAAGTTTTTCTCAGAACCTATGGATGCCAGATGAACGAGCGCGACTCCGAACAGGTCGCCCAGATGTTCATCGAGCGCGGATTTACCGTCACTCCCCGGGCCGACGACGCGGATGTCGTGCTCATGAACACCTGCTCGGTCCGCGACCAGGCCGAGCAAAAGGCGTTGGGGAACATGCGCCACCTCGGCAAACACCGCCGCAACAATCCGAACATGGTCTTCGGGATGATGGGCTGCATGGCCCAGAGCCGCAGCGAGCAACTTCTCGAGGAAGTCCCCCATCTCGATCTCGTCGCGGGAACGCAGAAATACCACCGCGTCGTCGAACACTGCGTCGAACTGATGCGGAAAAAGGAAGAGGCGCAGATGGACGATCTCCGGTTTCCCATCGTCGATACCGGGGAGGAGGAATCGTCCCAAAACACGATTCGTGATCATGTCTCCAAAGAGCACGGGGTGAGCGAGTTCGTCAGCATCATGCAGGGCTGCAACATGAAATGCACCTTCTGCATCGTGCCCTTCACCCGCGGTCCCGAGCGGGCCCGCCCCATCGCGGACGTGGTCGAGGAATGCCGACGCCTGGCCGACCGGGGCGTCCGCGAAGTGACCCTGCTCGGCCAGATCGTGAATCTCTACGGTCGCCACGAGTTCCCCAAAGTGGACGGAAAAAGCCCCTTCGTGCAACTCCTCGAAGCCGTCCACGAGATCGAGGGCATCCGGCGGATCCGCTTCACCTCGCCCCACCCGATCGGCTACAAGGAGGACGTCATCGACGCCTTCACCTACCTCCCGAAGCTCGTCGATCACGTCCATTTCCCGATGCAGTCGGGATCGGATCGCATCCTCAAGCGCATGCACCGGCCCTACAAGGCGGCGCGTTTCATCGAAATTTGTGAGAAAATGAAAGAGGCCCGGCCCGGCATCGCGATCTCGACGGATATCATCGTCGGTTTTCCCGGCGAGACGGAGGAGGACTACCTCGAAACCAAAAAAGCGGTCGAGCGACTGCAGTTCGACCAAGCCTTTGTTTTCCGCTATTCACAGCGCCGCGACACCCCGGCAGCGGAGATGGAGGATCAGCTTCCCGAGCGGATCAAGGAGGGGCGAAACCAGGACCTCCTCGCCCTCGTCGACTCCATCGTCGAGCGTAAAAATCATGCGCATATCGGTCAAACTCATGAAGTTCTATGCGAAGGTCCAAGCCGCTACAACAAGGAGCGGCTCACCGGGCGCACCCGCACCAACCGCATCGTGATCTTTGACGGTGACGCCGACCGTCTCGCGGGTCGGCTCTTCGACGTGCGGATCGAGGAATGTTCGGGCTTCACCCTTTACGGTACGCCGGTCGGTTCGTCGGTGGTGGAACCGGCGACGGAACCAGTCATGCATTAAGCGCCTTGCATCGAGCGAAAATCATCCGAGTCTGAGCGACATTTTCCATGCAGGCCATTTACAATTTGCTCTACGAGCCCCCCATTCCACTGAAATGGATGGGGCTCCTCATCGGCCTCTGGCTCGTCGGCAGTCACATTTTCGCCCTCGCCAAACCCGGTCTCGTGAAACCCTGGCTGAGAGCCTTTCCCCGCAATGAAAAGCTCGGGACGGTGCTCGTCGTCATCGCCTTCGCGTGGACCTTCGTGATCTGGTCGTGCATGGACCTGGGGGAGTTTTTCAAAATCGAAAAACACGTGCAAATCGTTCTCGTGGCCGGCTGTATCGGCGTCATCGTCCATGTGAAGGAGTTTCTCGCGGTCCGCTCGCTGGGGTTTCTCATGATCCTCGCGGCCGCGCCCATTCTCGATTCGGCCTTTCTCCAAGAGCCGCAGACGAGACTGCTCCTTGTCGCCTTTGCCTACGCCCTCGCCCTCAAGGGCATGTTCTGGGTGGGCATGCCCTATCTCCTGCGCGACCAGATCCACTGGATTCTCGCCAAGGAAAACCGCTACCGCACCGGGGCCGTCGCCGGGGCCGTCTACGGACTGGTGGTGCTGGGCTGTGCGATGCTGTGGTGGTGAGTTCCCATTTCCCTTTGCGCTCCCCCCATTCTTCGCGACAATTCGGTCGACATGTCCACCGTTTTCATTCACGACGATTTCATGCTGCAATCCCCCGCGGCGAGAGAGCTTTACCACCAGTTCGCTAAAGACGAACCCATCCTCGACTTCCACAACCACCTACCGCCCCACGAGATTGCCGCGGACCGGAAGTTTGAAACGCTCTACGACATCTGGCTCGCGGGCGATCACTACAAATGGCGCGGGATGCGGGCCAACGGCATTCCGGAAGAACGCATCACCGGCAGCGCCTCGCCGCGAGACAAATTCGACGCCTGGGCCGAGACGGTGCCCCACTGTCTCCGCAACGCGCTCTACCACTGGACCCATCTCGAACTGAGCCGCTACTTCGGATTCGACGGTCTTTTCTCCCCGGACACGGCGGACGAGGTCTGGGAACGCGGCAACGAAATGTTGGCGCGTCCGACCCACTCCTGTCGCGGACTCCTCGAACAAAGCAAGGTCCGCGCCCTCTGCACCACCGACGATCCCACCCACTCGCTCGAACATCACCAGACCATCGCCGCCGATCCCGCGATCCGCTGCCGGGTCTACCCGACTTTCCGCCCCGATCCGGCCCTCTGGGTTCACGAGGCGGAGTCCTTCAACGCCTACGCCGACACCCTCTCCGAAGTCAGCGGGATCGACTGCGCCACCCTCGACGGATTCTGCGACGCGCTCCGCTCGCGCCACGATTTTTTCCACTCCCTCGGCGGTCGCCTTTCCGACCACGGCCTGCACCACCTCTTCGACACGGATTGCTCGAAGGAAAAAGCCGCCGCGATCTTTGACCGGGTCCGCAGCGGGACCTCCGCCGACACCGTCGAGAGCGAGGCCTTCGGTGCCTACCTCATGCTTTTCTTCGGCGAACTCAACGCCGCCCGCGGCTGGACCATGCAGCTCCACATCGGAGCCGAGCGCAACAACAGCCAGCGCCTCTTCGAAACCATCGGCCGCGACATCGGCTGCGACTCCATGGCGGACGTGCATCATGCCTCCGCCGTGCGGCGCTATCTCAACACCCTCGACCAGCGCGGTCACCTGCCCAAGGTGATGCTCTACAATCTCAATCCCAAGGACAACTACGCCCTCTCCACCATGCTGGGGAATTTCCTCGAAGCCAAACCCGGCGATCCGCCCTGCCGTCTCCAGCTCGGCACCGCCTGGTGGTTCATGGACACCAAGGAGGGCATGGAGTGGCAGATCAACTGCTTCTCCAACACCAGTCTGCTCTCCCGCTTCAACGGGATGCTGACCGACTCGCGGAGCTTCCTCTCCTTCACCCGTCACGAGTACTTCCGCCGCATCCTCTGCAACATGATAGGAACCGACATGGAAAACGGGGAAATACCGCGCGACATGGAGTTGGTCGGCGGCATGGTGCGGCGCATTTGTTTCCAAAATGCCGCCGAGTTCTTCGGCCTGGAAACCTCGTGAGCGAAATCTCTTCGGCAGGTGCCGGAAACCCCCGCCCAGTTCCCATGTCCTCCGAGGCCCCCCGTTCCGCGCCCCGCGTCTACGACACCGTCATCCTCGGCGGCGGGATCGCCGCGTTGTGGACCGCGAACGTTCTGAAAAACGCCGGGCACTCCATTCTCGTCCTGACGAACAGCCCCCTCGGCCAGGGCCAGTCCCTCGCCGCCCAGGGCGTCATCCACGGCGGACTCAAGTACGCCGTCGGTGGCAAGCTGACCGACTCCTCCGAGGCCCTCGCCGCGATGCCCGCCCGCTGGCTCGCCGCACTGCGGGGGGAAGGTCCCGTCGATCTCAGCGGCGCCCGTCTCCTCAGCGATCACCAGGTGATGTGGAGCCTGCCCGGCGTGGTCAGCCGGACCGTAAGTTTTTTCGGAAGCAAAGCGCTGCGGGGCCGCTCCGCCGCGATCGCACGAGAAGAGTATCCAGCGGTGTTCGACACGGCGGCATACAAGGGCAAGCTCTTTCGCATCGACGAGCCCGTGGTGGATCCCGTCTCCGTCCTGCGCGAACTCGGCCAGGGCGTCGCGGAAGAAACCCAGCTCATCGAATGGGGAAAAAACGCCACGATCCAGTCTGCCGAGGGCCAAATCACCTCCCTCACCCTGCGCGAAGACTCCGGCGCGGTCGTCCCGGTCATCGCAGCCCGCTATCTCCTCTCCGCCGGAGCCGACAACAGCACCCTCCTCACCGAGATCGGACTCTCCCATCCGGCGATGCAATTGCGCCCCCTCCACCAACTCATCCTCCGGAAACGCGGCCTGCCCGATTTTTTCTCCGTCTGCGTGGGGACAGGCCCCAAACCACCCCTCGTCTCGACGACCCATGTGGACAGGGAGGGCCGCACCGTCTGGTACATCGGTGGGAACATTGCCGAGCAAGAGGGTGTCGCCCGCGACGAAGCGGATCAAATCGCGGCGGGCCAGGCTCTTTTCGAGAAAGTAATGCCTTGGATCGACCTCTCCGACGCCGAATGGTTCACCTGGCGGGGCAACCGCGCTGAACCCCTCACCAGCACCGGCGATCGTCCTCCCGGTGCGTTTTGCGAACGCATCGGCAATGTCCTCGTCGCCTGGCCGACAAAATTCGCCCTTGCCCCGGACCTCGCCGATCAGGTCCTGCGGGCATCGGAAAAGGCGTCCGCGGGATCGAATCCGCCCCTTTCCCTCCCCCGCCCCACCCTCGGCAAAGCCCCCTGGGATTTGCCGTGAGCAGAGGGCGCTGAAACGCGCCCTGAAATGAAATGTAGAAACCGCGCCAGATCAAGGAGCGGAGGCCTGTAACCGCGCTCATCGAGCGCGGGACGGGTTCGTCGGCGGAGATGCCGAGCACCACTGCGAGGAGAAGAGGTTTCGTGAAGTCAAAAAATCTGGGATTAATCAGCGGCATCGTAGCGTTTTCCGGCAAGAGGTCGAGCAAGGGACGCGCCGGAGTCGCGCCAGATGCGAGCGGGCCCGATCTCCCGCCCAGCGAGTTGTTTTTTGTAGGGGCCGCCGAGAGCGACGGGGCCAACCACGGCCAGCGTCCCGCCACCGGTGCTCCCTACCGTTTTTAAGTGTGCGCGCCATCGACGGCAGCACAGGGTAGAGCGACTGAAGCGATACCGTCATCCAGCGCAGTGTATGAGGGTGTACCCCCTCTATGCCGGGACACGCGCCACGGTTTTCCGCAGCCTCACGGTGAAAAAAAGGCTGCGGCATTGTCATTTTGTCCTTTGTATCCGTGATATCACCGCAGGCATAGGCACCCGATTCACGTGCACCGACAACCGGCGATAGACGTTCGGGTTGCGCAATTTTTATTCTGTAAATTCGGCGATTAGGTTTGGGGAGGATCGGTGAGGTTCATGTTGAGGTAAACTTTTGATGTTGCCCATTCGTTTGAGATCTCGCAGAGCAGGGCAGTGACGAGG
>JAAYAT010000323.1 GCA_012719225.1 Verrucomicrobiaceae bacterium | reverse complement strand
CGGTAGATCGAGCGATCGGTGAAGAGCCAGGTTCGGAGCGGGTCGGGTTTTCCTCCGCCGCTCCACAGATGCATCTGGCCGCTCGTCACCGCCGCGCCGTCGTGTGTCGCGAGAAACAGAACGGGGCGGACCTTCGCCTTTTCCTTGAAAAAGCCCATCGCATCGGTCTTTTTTCGGATCGGGTCGCGCGACCAACGTCCGTTTTTGTCGACGCGCCACACTTCGACGACGGCTCCGGCGATCGGCTCGCCACTGAGGGCGTCGAGGACAAATCCCTCGGCTCCGTCGGGGGAGCGGCGGGTGATCAGGGCGAGCGGTGAGACCCACAGGGTCGTGGCCGAGAGTTGGTTGTCTTCGCTCCCGAAGTCGTCGCTGGCGCTGGCGATGAGCAGATAAAATCCCGGCTTTTGCTCCGCCGGAGCGGGGACACGGATGGTGCGCGACCGGTAGTCCTCCGTCTTTTCGAGGGTGACGGACCACGAGGCGACCGCATCCTCCCGCAGGGCCGCGAGGATGTCGTCGCGATCCACATTGTCGGGCGTTTCCCAGCGATCCCCGGACAGCGTCCACTCGCGCGGGACGAGGCGGAAATGGGTTTCCGTGATGTTGCGGTAGGTGATCTCGATCTCGGCCCCGGCCGCGTTCCAAACCTCTTCGGTGCCGATGCGGAGTTCACGCGCCTCGATCCGCTTCACCAGATTGCGGCAGGCGATGGCGAAGACGGAATCGGGAAACGGTTCCGTCGCGGTGCCGGCGATGCGGCGCGCCTCGACAAATTCCTCCGCTTCCGCCAAACGTTCCGCGAGCGCGGCGGCCACGGCGACACCGGCCTCCGTGTCCGCGTGATTTTCCCACAAGGCGCGCAATTGCTCGCGGGCGCGGGTCTCGGCGGTGTCACCGACCGCTTCGCTCGCGGCCCATTCGAGGCGCTCGAGGTCGATGAGAACACGCGCGGAAGGATCGGCGTCGGAGGCATGGAAGCGCAGCAGATCCTGATACAACAACACCGCCCGGAGTGTCGGAGAATCCGAGTCGGTCGATTCGGGTTTCCAGTCGAGGAACTCCGCCATGGTGCCGAGGGCGGGCGAAGCCGCGTCGAAGCCGAAGGAATCCTGCGGCGCGGCGCCGACCTGCTCGGCGGCGGTGTAAAAGGCCAGCGCCTCGTGGGCGAGGAAATCGTAGAGAGTCGGACGAAACGGAGCGGGCACGTTGCCTGTCACCAGCAAGGTGTCAAAATCGACCAAGGGAATTTCCTGCAGGGCGTCGGCCTTTTCCAGCGCCGATCGGTAGCGCGTGTCGATCTCCCGCAAGAGACGGGGCAGATCCCAGGTTTCGAAATCCTCGCCCGGCGTTTCGCTCGTGCGGGTGCGCTGGAGCAGACGCCAGCGGTTGTCCTGAAAATAATCCCAATAGGCGCTGGCGAGGAGGGTTTTCAAAATGGGGGCGATCTCCTCCGGTGCGTCTGTCAGGGCCTCCTCAATGAGCTGGATTTTTTCCTCAGGTTGCTTCCCCTGGATCCGGGTTTCCGCGACGATGCGGTAGGCGACGGCCTTGGCGAGTTCGGGCCAGGCCTTTTCCTCCCGAGCGGCGGCTTCGATGGAGGTGAGGACCTCGATGGCCGATTGGGGGAGCGCTCCCGCCAGGTGTTCCTCGACTTGTTTCCATTCGGCATCTCGCGGGGCGGCCGGAGAAGACATCGGGAGAAGGGGGAACATCAGGACAATCAGGACGAGGCAGGCGGGGACGAGGCGGAGAGGGCGCATGGTTCATCTTAAACGGATGAGCCCCCAAGGCGAAGTCAGAAAATGGCAAGAAAATGAGCGGGAGTCGAGTGACACCGGAAAGGCGTTGACATGCCGGATGCGGACCGTCAGTCTCATCGGACGGAATAAGAAAGAATCATGAAACGATCCCATTTTGATCTTCTCCGGATACTGGCCCTGGCGACCCTTGCGGTGTGCGGCACCGCGAGGGCTCAATCGGTCGATCCGCGCATCGCGGAAGCGCAGG
>JAAYAT010000322.1 GCA_012719225.1 Verrucomicrobiaceae bacterium | reverse complement strand
GGCGAACGATGGCCCAAATTGAATACCACGACCGCTACGAGAAAAGGGAGAGAAAATCCCTTCCCGCGCTGATCGGGCGTGCTCTCAATCTTCATCATGCCTATGCCTTAGGTTGACGCCTATGGGCAGGATGCCCGTGCTACTTTTTGCCCGCTTCATGACGCCGGTGATGCGATGGCGGTGCGGAGCGTGGGTCGTTTCGACGGAAGGGGCGGGACGGTTCGAGCCTCCTTGCTGGACTCGATCCAAAGCGACGCAGAGCGCCGCACTCCAAATGGCACAGACCGATTCCCGCCCCTTGCACATCCTCCGTCCTCTTGCCAAAATCCCGCCATGACCCGCGCTCTTCCCGCCCTGCTCCTCCTGCTCGCCGCCCTTTCCCTTCGCGGCGAGGATGCGGACTCTCCCGGCGAGGCGCGGCTGATTCTGCCTCCGGTCGTCCACGCGCTGGCGGGGCTGGAGGCGAACGTCTATTTCGACAACGCCTTTCTCCTGCTCGACTCCCGCAGCGTCGTCCCCGACGTCGTCTGCGCGAAAGGATCGCAGCAGGGCGAGCGCTGGACGTGGACGCCGAAGCCGGAGGATGTCGGCGACCACGCCTTTCGCATGGAACTGCGCGACGAACGCAACGCGGTGGTCGCCAGCGCGTCGAGCGTCGTGCGCGTGCATCCGAGGGATTCCGGGAACGCCGACGGGAAGACGCCGCCCAGCCTCCTCATCATCGGCGACAGTCTCACTGCCGCCTCGGTCTATCCCACGCGAATTCTGGAGCTGGCGAAGGCGGACGGCCTGCCATTGACGCTCGTCGGCACGCGCGGACCGGGCGCAGAGGAGGGCAAGCCCCTCGGCGAGGTCCGCCACGAAGGCTACGGCGGCTGGACGGCGGAGCGCTTCGCCACCCACTTCACCGGCAAGGCCCGCGGCGGACCGGCCAAGGAATGCGGCAGCCCCTTTCTCTACCGGGACGGCGAGGCCGACGAGCCCAAGCTCGATCTCGCCCGCTACTACGAAGAGTGCAACGACGGTGCCGCGCCCGACTTCGTGACCCTGCTCCTCGGCTGCAACGACACCTTCAGCGCCACCGACGAGACCATCGAGGAGCGCATCGACCGCTTCGTCCAGCACACCGAGACGCTGCTCGCCGAGATCCGGCGGGCCGGCCCCGCGACTCGCGTCGGGCTCCTCCTGCCCATGCCGCCCGCCGCGAGCCAGGACGCCTTCGGGGCGAGCTACGGCAGCGGCCAGACCCGCTGGCAATACCTCCGTAACCGCCACCGCCTCGTCGAGCGGATGACGGAGATCTTCGCGGGACGCGGGGACGCCGGGATCGATCTCGTCGCCGCCCATCTCAATCTCGATCCGGTCCATGGTTTCCCCTCGACAACCGTCGCGGCGCACGCCCATACGGAGGCCGAGGTGGTCCGGCAGAGCAACGGCGTCCATCCCGCACCAGCGGGCTACCGGCAGATCGGCGATGCGATCTACGCCTGGCTGCGGGGATGCCCCTCCCCCGAGCCCTGAGCAACTCTCACCGACGTGTCCACGAGGCGGGGTCGAGGCCGTAGTAGCGGCGGAGTTCTTCGTAGAGTTCGGGGTGTTCTTCGACGAGATCGGAGGGGTCTTCGAAAAAGGTTTCCGACGCGACCGCGAAAAACTCGGCCGGATGGGTCGCGCCGTAGGGATCGAGAAAGGGCTCGGGTCCGGAGCGGTCGGCGCAGGCGTCGACGAGCGCTTCGTAGTGGGGACCCATCACCGCGGCCCAGCGGGCGTAGTCATCGCGAGAGGCGAGTTGGGGGACGCCGTCGGCGATGCCGTTGTACTGGTCGAGCTGATGGGCGAACTCGTGGATGACGACGTTCATCCCGTCATCGGCGCTGCGCCCGCCCGCGACGACGTTGTCCCACGAGAGAATGACGGAACCGGTGTCCCACGATTCGCCGTAGAGAACGCCGCGATCGTCGTCCTGATGGAGGTCGAAACGCCGCCTCCCGTGGTCGCGGAAGGCCCCGGGATAAATCAGGATGGATTGCAGTTTGGGGAAATAACGATGATTGCGGAGGCCGAGCGTGACGAGGGCGGCCTGGGCCGAGATGAGAAGCCGCATCTCGTCGCTCACGGTGGAAAGGGAACCGCAGGGCTCGAAGTTTTTTTCCTCCATGAGGACGCGGGTGTCTCCGGCGAAACGCGGCAGCAGCGCGGCGGGAATGTCCCGCCATCGCGGAAAATCGCGGTCGAGGGTCGCCTTTTCCTCCTCGCTGAAGGACCGCGCGAGGCGTTCGCGGCGGCGCCGTCGCCGGCGCGCTCTTTTCGCCGCGAGAATCCCGATCGCGCCGAGGAGAACGAGGAACGCTCCGATCTCCAGCCCTACGATCCATCCGCCGACACTCATGTTTCCCGCTTCAATTTTCCTGTTTCAGGAAAGGGCTCTCACTGAACTCGAATCCGCTGTTCCTGTCGTGCAGGATGCTGACGAGGTAGGCGGCGGGGAGGAGGACGAGCCAATTTTCATCTTGGTCCATGGCGAGGGAACCGCCCGAGGGCAACTGGACGCGGGGGGCGTCGCGGTGGTTGGTGCCGGGGGCGGGATCTTTTTCCCGGACCCATCGGGCGACGCTCCAGGGGGAGCCTTCGAGTCGGCAGGTGACGTTGTATTCGCCTTCGAGGCGGGCTTTCATGACCTCGAACTGGAGGGGACCAACCGCTCCCAAGAGAGGGACGCGCTGGGCGCTGCCGTGGACGTCGTAGGCCTGGGCGACGCCCTCCTTGAGGAGCTGCTCCATCCCGGCGCGGTAGCGTTTGATGTTCGCGGTGTCGTTGTTGAAAAGGTAGGAAAAGCACTCGGGCTTGAACCGCGGCATCTCGTTGTAGACGATGCCCGGTTCGCTGGTGAGGGTGTCGCCGATGAGGAAATCGTAGTTCCCCACGAGCGCGAGGATGTCACCGGCGTAGGCCTCGTCGAGGGTTTCCCGGTCCTGTCCGAAGAGTTTCTGGGCGTTGCCGAGACGGACCTTGCGGCCGGACTTGATGTCGATGACCTGCATATCGCGTTCGAAGACGCCGGAGACGATGCGAATGAAGACGGCGCGGTCGCGGTGCCGCGGGTTCATGTTCGCCTGGATTTTGAAAACGAATCCCGAAAAGCTGTCGCGGTGCGGATCGACCGGTCCCCCGGACGAACGCCGCGGGGCCGGACCGGGGGCGAGCTGGAGAAAGCGCTCCAGCATCATCTGCACGCCGAAGTTGTTCATCGCGCTCCCGAAAAAGATCGGCATCTGGCCACCGGCGAGAGTTTTTTCGATGTCGAGGGCTTCGGTGACCCCGTCGAGCAGTTCGAGTTCCTGCCGGGCTTGCTCGTGGATCTCCGGCTCGAGCGAGTTTTTCACCAGATCATCGTCGATCCCCGCGACCGAGAGAGGGGCTTTGAACGAGCCGTGGGGAGTTCGCTCGAAGAGATTCACCTCGTTGGTTTCGCGATTGAAGACGCCGCGGAAGCGGGGGCCGTCGCCGAGCGGCCAGTTGATCGGGACGGGGGGCAGCCCGAGGACGTTTTCCAATTCGTCGAGCAATTCCAGCGGCGGACGCGCGGGGCGGTCGAGCTTGTTGATGAAAACGAAGATGGGGACGCCGCGTTTGCGACAGACCTCGAAGAGCTTCAGGGTCTGGGCCTCGATCCCCTTCCCCGCGTCGATCACCATCACGGCCGAGTCGACCGCCGAGAGCACGCGATAGGTGTCCTCGGAGAAATCGTGGTGGCCGGGAGTGTCGAGCAGGTTCACGCAATAGCCCTCGTAGTCGAACTGCAGCACCGTCGAAGAGACCGAGATGCCGCGCTCTTTTTCCATCGCCATCCAATCGCTCGCGGTGGCGTTCTGGTTTTTCCTCGCGGTGACGCTCCCGGCGAGGTGGATCGCGCCGCCGTAGAGGAGGAGCTTCTCCGTGAGGGTGGTTTTCCCCGCATCGGGGTGGGAAATGATCGCGAAAGTGCGACGCCGGTCGATCTGGCGGGCGGTTTCGGGGGCTACGGTAGTGCTGGCGGCGGTCACGGGAGGGAGTGTGGCGGATCTCATCGCAGTTGCATCAGGTAGGCGACGAGATCGCGCAGGTCCTCCGGCGTGAGAGTCTGATCCAGGCCCATCGGCATGAGGGAAAGGCGAAGCGGTTTGATCGATCGGATCTCCTCGTGCGGGATGATTTGTTTCTCGCCGCTGAGGGCGATCAGCTCGATTCCGGCGGTGGTCTGGGCGTCGATCAGTCCCACCCGCACCGGCGCGTCCTTCGTTTTCACGCTGACCTCGAAGGTGTCGAAATCGCGTGCGATAGATTCGCTCGGGTAGAGGATGGACTCGTAGAGATCCCTCGCCTCCCGGATCCGCCCTATCGTGCTGAGGTCGGGTCCGATCCGGCCGCCGAGATCTCCGATGCGGTGACAGACGAGGCAGGCGCCCTTGCCGGCGGCGAAAACCTTGGCACCCTCCTCCGCGTTGGCCGAGTCCATCGCCGCGACGAGCGCCTCGATCTTGTCGCTGCGTTGGGCTTTTTCCGCCTCCACTTCGGCCAGCTTGCTTTCCAGCTTCGCCAGGGCGTCCGGATACGCGGCGAATCGAGCCCGGAGCGTCGCGGCCTCCAGACTGGCGGCAGCGGGGGAGGCGACGAGTGCTTCGATCACGATGGCGGCCTGCTCGGCCGAGTCGATCTTGCGGAAGAGATTCGGGAACGAACTCCATTCGACCGGCCCGAATTGCGCCAAGAGCGGGGCGAGGCGATCCCGTTCGGCCGCGCCGAGGGTGGCCCCGACGAGGAGCGCGACCGCCTGCGCCCGGAACGCGCTTTCTCCGCCGGGTTGCAAGGTGGCCTCACAAAGTGCGAAAGCGGCGGGAGCGACGGGACGTTTGGGGACGAGGAGCGCCTTGGCCGCACCGAAACGGAGGGCGGTATCGAGCGCTTCGTCGCCCGCGATCGCTTCGAGGGCGGCGGTGAAGCGGTCGGTTTCGCTCGCTTCCAGCGCGGCTACCGCGATGGCGAGGAGATCATTGTCGGGTTTGGGCTTGGCGTCGGCTTTGGCATCCGTTTTCGGCCCGGTGTCGGAGACGGATGGGGTGGCGAGGGCGCGCTCGAAGGCCGGGACCCATTCTTTCTGAAAGGGAATGCCGGGGGAGAGGGCGATCAGTTCGAGGCCGAGCCGGACGCGGGCGGGACTGTCCGAGGTGACCAGATTCGTGAGGTAATCGAGCATGGGGGGCGCATCGGCGAAGCGCGGGACGAGGGTTTCGAGGATGCCTTTGCGCACCGCACCGAGTTCTTCGGGCCAATTGAAAAAGGCGTTGGCGAAAGCAGCGTCCCATTCGTGGTGGCGACCCGCCACGGCGAGGGCGGTGGCGCGCAGGTCGGCGTCTTCCGCTTCCAGGAAGGGCAGCACGCTGATCACTTCCAGTTTCGACGAAGGCATCTCGTCGAGGGCGCGCAGGGTTCCGCTGAGGATTTTCGGATCGGTCGATTCCAGCCCCTCGCGGGTCCTCTCGAAGTCATCCATCTCGATCAGGGCGTAGATCAGCGAATGCTCCAAGAAGCGGTCCTCCCCGGCCCGGCCCAGTCTCCCGGTGAGAGCGCCGATGGCGCGGCGTTCCCCCATGCGTCCGAGGGCAGCGGTGGCGGCGCGGGCAACCGGAGCCTCGTCGGACCGCACGATCCCGGCGAGGGCACCGCTGATGGTGCGATTGCGCTCCAGCTCGATTTCGCGCTCGGCCGGTTGGTTCTCGGCGATGATCTGCCAGCTCCGGGTCACGCTGATGGCATTGCAGGCGGCGTGGCGCACGGTCGCGTCGGGGTCGGTCAGGGCGTCGTAAATGAGGTCGGCCGATTCGGAAAATTTCATCCTCGAGAGCGTCCAGATGGCATTGGTTCGTGCGATCGCGCTGGAGGTCTCCGAGGTCAGGATGCGTTTCAACTCGGGCAGGGCGGGAGCGCCGCGCACGGCGAGTTCGGTGATCGCCCGATCCCGCAGCCAATCTTCCTCCGCCCCGAGACGGTCGGCCACCTCTTCGGCGGTGAGCCGTCCCCATTCGGGATAGTCAGGAGCGGTGTAGGGACCGGCGTCCGTGCGGGAAATCCGGTATATCGTGCCCCCGACATCCGGTTTGGCGATCTGTGAGGTGGGGCATCCGTTGCGGAACCAGCCTCCCGTGTCGAGCACGAGGAGATCGCCGTTGCGGTCTTCGACCAGATCGGTGAGGTGGGTGTCGGGCTTGAGGGCTTTGAAGACGGTGCGGGTTTCCGTGGATTCGTAGCTCGCTCCTTTTTGCTGGGTTTTCGTCAGGGTGATTTCACCGGTGTTGAAATGAGTCACGAGCCACCCGTCCGTCCAATCTTTGGAAAGGGCTCCACTGCGGTAGCGGGCCATGCCCGATACGGCGACATGACCGAAGTTGTGTACCGCCCCGAGCAATTCCCCGGTTTTTTGGAATTCTTCGAGGACCAGGCCCTGATCGAAGCGCGGATAGGCGCCGCCATGGACCCAGTGGGTCAGGGTATCACCTCGGGGGCGTCCGTAAAAGAGGTTCACCGTACCGATGATCTCCCCCTCGTCGGTGAAGTCGATCTCGACGGGGTTGTCCATGCCGCCGCCGGCGAAGGCTTCCACCTCGCCGCCGCTGAGTTGGGAGGACCAGATCCGGGCGCTTTTCCCCGTGGCGACAATCTCCCCGGTGTCATTGTCAGGAACCGCGAACCCCTTGCGTCCGTGCGCCCAGTAGAGCCGTCCGTTGGGATGCAGAAACGGTCCGTGGACATCGGCGGCGTTGCCGGTGAAGTCAAAGCCGGTCGCGAGTTCCTCTTGCACCTCGGCGTGGCCGTCGCCGTCTTCGTCGGCGAACCGCCACAGGCTCGGCGGCGACATCACGTAGAGCGAATCATAGACCCAGAGCGCTCCCTGGGGGAAGGTGAGCTTGTCGGCGAAGAGGGTCGACTTGTCGAAGACACCGTCTCCATCGGTGTCTTCGAGCATCCGGATGGAGCCGGGCCGTTCGCGCAGGAG
>JAAYAT010000321.1 GCA_012719225.1 Verrucomicrobiaceae bacterium | reverse complement strand
TCGTTCTTGCTCTGCTGACTCATTTCGGATGGGGGGGCCATCCGGTGTCATCTATTCTGGCGCAACGTATCCTCAAGCTCTCTCTCAGCTCTCTGGCCCGGGTGTCATTTATTTTGGCTCAATTCGTAGTCGCCCGTTTCGGGGGAAAACCCTTGCCAGATCAACCGTTTTCCCCCATTCTCGGAAAAAGTCTCCGTGCGGATATCACTCCGGGAGATCATACGAATAAATACTGTTGTGCGCCGAGCAAAGCGAGGCGCTTCTTGTGGTGTGAAAGTCACCGCGCCGTAAAGCATAGCCAGCAGCGGCTACCGAGTGTTGCGTTAAAGTTAGCTAAGTCATGAAAAGATGCGGAAGCCACCGCAATACCAACGTACAGCCCGATGCCGCCATGGCGAAGGGATGGCGAAACAGCTTTGACGAAGCGTACACAGGGAAGTCTGCGGGCCACAGGGCGGAACGCACCCGCCTGAAGGTTGACATAGCCCCGTAAATATAGAGACGTGGAAGGAGACCTGGTAACAGTAGAGGGAATCCAGCATTCCGACGGCCGTGAAGGCGAGGCCGGCGGAATTCCACCGGGGTCGACCCTAGACCGTGGCACGCAGACAGAGAAGCGAATAGATGACCGTCCTGAGGAGGGCGGCACCTTGAACTCGGGAGGCCCGGCCTCCGTCCCGCAGGAACCGATTCGGCTCCTGCGGGCCAACGACTTCCAACGAAACGAAGGAGTCGAGGGGAGAGGCCGGGAGTCAGACCCGCCCATGGTAGTCAGAGACGGTAACACCGATCACATGGCGACGGGGCGGGCGGATGGACAATGCGGACAAAGCACCCACGCGCGGGAAAGGAATCCTCCCGGTTCAAGCGTGTCACGCTCCCTGTCCGCACTGAGTGGGAAGGCGCGAAGGGATCCGAAGCATCGCTTCCGGTCGCTCTCGCGTCTGTTGGACCGCGGGATGCTGCGGGAATCCTTTCATGCGCTCAAACGCAAAGCCGCGCCGGGAATCGACGGCGTGACCCATGCGATGTATGCGGAGGATCTCGAAAGCAACCTCGCGGAGCTGGAGAAGAGCTTGAAGGAAGGGCGTTACCGCGCCGCTCCGGTCAAGCGGCGGTGGATCCCAAAGAGCGGTGGAAAACTCCGTCCGTTGGGCATCCCCGTGTTGGAAGACAAGATCGTACAGCACGCCGTGAGACGGATATTGGAGGCGATCTGGGAGGAAGACTTCCACGACGAAAGCATCGGCTACCGACCGGGGAGGGGAGCGCGCCAAGGCTCGTATGAGCTGCGCGAAGCCCTTCAGGGAGGAAGTTATCGCTGGGTAGTGGAGGCCGACATCCGGAGCTTCTTTGATCATGTTGACCACGGTTGGCTGGTGAAGATGCTGGAAGAGCGCATCGCGGATCGTCCGCTGATCCGCCTGATTGTGAAATGGCTCAAGGCCGGCGTGATGGAGGAAAACCAAGTGACGCATCCGACAACGGGTACGCCGCAAGGAGGGGTCATCTCCCCGATCCTCGCCAACATCTACCTGCACTTCGTTTTGGACCAATGGATCAAGAAGGTGGTAGCAAGGCATTGCAAGGGGCGTGTGCTCCTGAGGCGCTATGCGGATGACAGTGTGGTGTGCTTCGAACGGGAGGCGATGCGCGGGCCTACCTGCGTGTCCTCCCCAAGAGGCTGGAGAAGTTCGGCCTGTCGCTGGCCGTCGAGAAGAGCGCCTTGGTGCGCTTTGATCGGAGGGCACCGGAGCAAAGCGGGAAGTTCACCTTCCTCGGCTTCGACTTCTACTGGGCGCGAGCCCGGGGGAAGGGCGGCTGGGCGTTCGTCAAGCGGCGCACCAACAAGGAAAAGTTCCGAGCGAGCCTTCGGGCGCTCAAGGAATGGCTCCGAAAGGTGCGTTGCGGCAAGTTGGAAGACCTGCTGGCGGTGCTGCGCAGGAAACTGCAAGGCTACTGGAACTATTACGGGGTGATCGGCAACTCGATGATGACCGCAAGGTATCAGCGGGAGGCGATGCGACTGCTCTACAAATGGCTCAACCGCCGCAGCCAGCGGCGTTCGATGACCTGGAGGCAGTTCACCGCCCGCCAGCCCGGATGGAAACTGCCGCCGCCACGCGTAGTGGAAACACGGAGCGCTTCAGCATTGCAAGCCGCCGTCAAATCTGTATGATCGAAAACCAAAGACCCAAATCAACGACCGACGTCTCACTGGCTGCGCGTCCATCCGAGGAGCCCGGTGCGGTAGTTCCGCACGCCGGGATCTGCGAGGGGGGTGCCCGGTAACGGGCGTCCCTACCTCAATCGCTGAAAAACAGTTTCACCTGCGCCCAGTCAAGGATGTACACACCCTTTTCGCTACGCCCCACCTCGCAAACCCTCAAATCCGTATAAAAACGCGGTTCCGGTACATCCACCAGAGGATCAGCCAGAAGGCGAGGGTGACGAGGGAGGCGGTGACGACGGGACCCGCGGCACCGGCGAACCAGGCGCCGGGCAGGTGGGTCTGGATTTGTTTCCCCATCCAGCTTTTCGTTGCGATGCTGAGGAAGTAGGCGGTGATGGGGTTGAGGCCGACGATTACGAAGGGGAGGGTCCAGCGGCGGAAGCCGGCGAGATCGACGAACCAATAGAGGAAGGCCAGCAACCAGATGCACCAGGCTCCGCTGAAGAGGGTCCAGGAGGGTGTCCAGATCCGCTTGACGATGGGGCAGAGGGTGTAGCCGACGAGGAGTCCGAGAGCGAGGCAGACGGCACCGGCGAGGAGCAGTCGGCGGCATTTGGCCGGGCCGGTCGGGTCGCCCTGCCTCAGCCATTCGCCGCACATCAGGCCGAAGAGCATGGTCACGAAGGAGGGCACGAAGTTGAGCGTGGAGTAGCCGCCGGAGCTGCTCTCGAAGGGCTCCGAGCGGGGGAAGAGGTTGAGGAACCAGCGGTCGAAATGTTCCGCGAAATTGGTCCCTTTTTGGAAATGGGCGGTCCATCCGGTGGTGCCGTCGGGGGCGGGGTGGAGGGCGAAGAGCAGCCAATAGCCCGCCAAGACCACCAGTGCCACGAGGGTCTGGAGGCGGAAGGATTTGCCGACGAGGAAGAAGAGGAAGCCGTAGCCCAGCCCGATCTGGCTGAGGACGTTGACGAAGGTCCAGTGGGTCTCCGGGCGGGAGAGGGACTGGAGGAAGACTCCGAGCAGCACGAGGATCAAGGCCCGTGTCCAGGCGTGTCGGGCTCGTTTGGCGAAGGAGTGGCCGAGTTCGGTTCGCTTGCCGTAGGACCACGGCATGGAGACGCCGACGATGAACATGAAAGAGGGCTGGATCATGTCCCAGAAGGAGAAGCCGGCTCCGTAGAAATGGCTGATCCATTCGGGGTGGGTGACGTGAAAGGACAAGGTCTCCAGCCAGCCGGGCGCGTCGTCGCCCATTTTCCGGGCCGCCGCCGCGATCCCGAAGCCTCCGGCCATGAGAAAGAACATGACGAGGCCGCGGTAGGTGTCGAGGGAGTGGAGACGTCCGCCGCCGACGGGGGGCGCGAGTTCTCGGGCGGGGGGTTGTTTTTCGTTCATGCGTCGATGGCTCGGTCGAGGAGATTTTTGGTGATGCGCTGGACCCGTGCGTCGGGGCCGTGCGGGCGGGAGAAATGCGACCAAGGGGGCATGTGTCCGGGCGGCGAGTCGAGGCCTTGATTCCAGAAGACGGTGGAGGCGTTGAAGACGAAATTGTCTTTGGGCCCGGGAAAGATCACGGCGGCGTAGTGTCCCTCGCGGGTGCCGCCCGCCCAGACCTTGCCCTCGGCGAGGACTTCGAGGCCCTCGCGATCGGGGTCGGGTTCGCCGTGGTGTTCCCATCCGACGAGACCGGGGATGAAATCGCCGTCTTTCATCCCCGTGCCTGCGAAGACCCAATGGCTCGAGTTGCGGCAGGTCCAGTCGCCGCCTCCGTTGAAAGGCACGACGGAGCGGACTCCCATGATCTCGCGTTCGTCGGGCGCGGTGCTTTTCAGTTCGTCGAAGAGAGCGGCGTAGGAGTCCACTTCGTCCTGACGGAGTTCTCCGAAACAGCCCCGCCGGGTGATGACGCGGTTGGCGCGGCCGTCGCTCGCCGGGGAAAAGGGCGAGTCGATGAAGACGGAATTGCCGCAGAGCCAGAGCACGTTGACACCCTCTTGGATCGCCGACTTGACCCTGTCGAACTGACGGGCGTCCCAGTATTCGTCGTGGGCGACGGAGAGGAAGGCTTTGCCGCGCTCCAGCGATCCTGGTGCGAGGACATCGACGTTGCAGAGATAGGTGACGTCGTAGCCTTCTTTTTCCAGCCAGAAGGCGAGGGGGAATTCCCAGAGGAGAAATTCGCCCGATCCGATCGAGAGCGGGTTCTGGACGATCTGCGGGTAGAGGCCGTAGGGGCGGTCGAAGCTGACGGCGACGCCGGGGGCGTGGGCGCCGCGCGGATCGGTGTAGAGCGATTCATTTTCGGGCCAGCGGTTGTAGGCTTGGGCGGTGTTGTCGCTGGTCTGGAAGACGAGGTCGGCGCGGCGGTCGTCGCGGACGACAAAGATGGTGTAGCTCTGCCAGTAGGGTTCGGATTCGGACTCGGGCAGGGTCGAGAGTTTGCCGAGGTAGACTCCGCTGGGCCAGTCGTCGGGGATGGTGAGGCGGGCGGAGCTGTCCCACTGGCATTCGCGCAATCGGTTCTCCGGTTTCATCTCGGGGGTCGGCTGGACGGTGCCGTCGAAGGGACCGAGGCGGGTCATGTGCCGTCCGCCGGTGCCGCCGTAGTAGCCGAGGCGGTAGACGTCGATGGTAAAGCGTCGGGTCGGCTCGGTCGAAATGAAAAAGTCGAGCGTCTCCCCGGCGCGGACGGACTGGTGCGAGACGTAGCCTTCGATCAGGGATGTGCGGTATTTTCCCTGGTTGATGCGGACCCGGGTGAGCTGCCAGTCGGTCGTGCCGGGTTTGGCGTTTTCCTCGCGAATCAGGTTGGGTTTTGCATCTGCGGCGGGGGAGTGGGTCGCCGAAAAGGCCAGGGCGGGCGCGGTGGCCGAGGCGAGGAAGGAACGTCGGGTCGGTGTCATGCCACCCCTTGTAACGGAAGGGGGGCCGCGCGGCAAGGACGCGAAAGCGCGGAGTCTTTCACCACGCCGTCCACCCGCCGTCGACGAGCAGGTTCTGCCCGGTGACGTAGCTGCTCGCGTCGCTGGAGAGGAAGACGAGGGCACCTTTCAATTCTTCGGGGCGGCCCATGCGTCCCATCGGGGATTTGGCGACGAGGCGTTCCACCATCTCGGGAGGGGCGGCGGGTCCGGGGAAGGGACCGGGCGAGAGGCAATTGACCCGCACGCCGTCTTTGGCCCAGTAGACCGCGAGGTGGCGGGCCATGTGAACGATGCCTCCTTTGAGCGCATGATAGGCGACGGGGCTGGCGGGGACGATCCCGTCGTAGGCGTCGGGGTAGGAGCCGACGACGCCATACATCGAGCCGATCAGGACGATGCTGGCCCCGCCTCCACGGGCCACGGCGTGGTCGCGGAGCCGTCGGGCGAGGAGAAAATAGCCGGTCGCATTTCCCAGGGTGCGATGGAACTCGTCGGCGGTGACGGAGTGGAGGTCGGAGCCGTTGGCGGCGTGTCCGTTGTTGACGAGGATGTCGATCCGGCCGGTGTGGGCGAGGGCCTCGGCGAATCCCCGCTCGATGGAGTCCTCGTCGAGGTGGTCCATGGCCACGCCGTGATGGGTGTTTTTTCCGGTGAGGGGCAGGGCGGCGGCGGTGTCGCGGGCGCGGTCCCGGTCGCGGCTGGTGGTGATGACATGGGCACCGGCCTCGGCGAGGGCGCGAGACATGGCACCGCCGAGCCAGCCGCTGGCACCGCTGATGAGGGCGGTTTTGCTGGTGAGGTCGAACAAGTCGGGGATGGTCGCTTCGGGGGTCATGTGTCGGTGTGGCGTCGGGGGCTACGCGTCTATGGTCTGCCAACTGCCCTCGCGCAGGCTACGGTGGGAGGCGAGGTTGACCTGGAGAGTGCGGATCGCTTCGGAGAGGGTGCAGAGGACTTCGCCTTTTCCCTCGATCGCATCGAGGAAGGCTCCGTTCTGCCGCCGGTACATCACGTCGACATCGGGCATCTCGACGGCTTCGTGATGCCAGGCTCCGTTGGGATCGGTCATCCAGGACCAGCGCTTTTTCGCATATTCGGCCCGGACGGTGCCATTCTCACAAACGACCGTGATGAGAACTTCGTTGGGGTGTTGGTAGAGGTTGAGAACGTAACTCCCCATGACTCCGCCGTCGTCGCCCTGACGCACCAGCGAGTGGACGGTGTCCTCGACGGAAACGCCCTCCAGGATCTGGTGGTCGGCGTCGGTCATGACCCGTCGGATCGGGCCGGCGAGCCAGTCGCCGAGGTTGTAAAAGTGGGTGATCATGTCGTTGATCGCCCCGCCGCCGAGTTCGGGCTTGGCGAAATAGACGTCGCGGTAGGCGGGGCGCAGGGTGGCGAAGGCCTGGCCCGAAGCGGTGCGGATCTGGAGGGGGCGGCCGAAGCGGCCGGTGTCGAGCGCTTCTTTCATCGCCTCGACGGCGGGGTGGGCGCGGTGGACGTATCCGACGGCGACGGTGAGTTTTTTTTCCGCGAGGATCTCGACGAGTCCCTCGATGCCGTCGGTGGTGAGACTGAGCGGTTTTTCGATGAGGAGGTGGACCCCGAGTGCGGCGAGCCGGGTGGCGATGGGAATGTGGGTGGGGGCCGGGGTGGCGATGACGGCGGCGTCGAAGGGACCGCTCGCGAGGGCGGTGTCGAGGTCGGAAAACGCGAGGGCCGCCGGGATCTCGTAGCGCTCGGCGATCTCGGCGCGGCGCGGCGCGTGGGTTTCACAAAAGGCGATCTCTTCGCTGCGTCCGAGTTGCTGGAAGCAGCGCAGGTGGCGCTCGCCGATGGAGCCGGTGCCGATGATGAGGAGTTTCATGGATAGGGTCGAGGGTCCGACCCGACCGGGTCGCCCCGTCGATCCAAGCGTATGGAACCGGGTTTGGCAATGGAGGAAAGACGAAAGCCCGGCGGCGCGATGGCGGAGGGGGGGACATTTTCTCCCGCGCTTGGCGTGAACCCGCGGGATTCCGGGCTTGCCGGTGACGGGCTTTTTCGCGTAACAGAGGGCCGTCATGACTGAATCCGCCGCCGCTCTCTCGGGAGTCCTCCCCGTTTTCCAGACTCCCTATCTCGCCGACGAGTCGATCGATTTCGAAACGCTCGCCCACGAGATCGACTGGCTTTTTCATCAGGGGTCCGACGGCATCGTGATGGCGATGGTGTCCGAGATCCTGCGGCTCTCGGATCGCGAGCGCGAACAACTCGCGGAGCAGGCCTGTCGGTCGGCGTCGGGAAAGGGCCCCGCCATCATCAGCGTGGGAGCCGAGAGCAGCCACACCGCCGAGGGGCACGCGCGTCACGCCGAGGAACACGGAGCGGCCGCGGTGATGGCGATCCCGCCGGTCTCGATCCGGGTGGAGGAAAGGGAGTTGCTCGAGTACTACCGCCGCCTCCTCGAAGTGATCGAGATCCCGGTGATCGTGCAGGACGCCTCGGGCTACGTGGGCCAAGCGATGGCCATCGCCTTTCAGGCCCGGCTGCTCGATGAGTTTGGTCCTGACAGGGTTCTGTTCAAACCCGAGGCTTCTCCGATCGGGCCGCGCCTTTCCGCCCTGCGGGACGCCACCGGAGGCAGGGCGCGGATTTTCGAGGGGACCGGCGGACTCGCCCTGATGGACTCGCACCAACGCGGGATCTGCGGGACGATGCCGGGGGCGGATCTCATCACCGCGATCGTGCCGCTGTGGGAGGCGCTGGAGGCGGGCGATCTCGATCGCGCCGCCCGCATCCACGAACCGCTTTGCGCCTTGGTCTCGCTGCAGGGCAGCCTCGACGGATTCCTCGCGGTGGAAAAACATCTCCTCATCCGGCAGGGGATTTTCCGGAACGAAATCGTGCGCGGGCCGCGCGGATTTGTCCTCGACGAAGAGACCCGCCACGAGGTGGACCGCCTTTTCGACCGTCTCACCGAAGCCGCCTCCGACGCATGATCATCGACGTACACAGCCACGCCTGGCCGTTTCCCGACGCCTTCAGCGAGGATTTCATCCGTCAGGCTTCGGGCGCGAAGGCGAACGCCACCATCGACATCTCGGTGCGATACGAGGACTACGCGGCGACGGCCCCACCGGGGACCAGAACCATCGTGTTCGGGGGAAAGGCGAAACTCGCGGGCATCTGGGTGGATGACGCCTATGTCGCGGATTATGTCGGAAAACATCCCGAGTCGCTCATCGGATTCCTCTCGGTCGATCCGACGCAGGCGGGCTGGGAGGAGGAACTGCGCCACGGGCACGAAGGCCTCGGTTTGCGCGGGGTGAAGCTGCTGCCGATGTACGCGGGATTTTCGGTCGATGATGTCTCGCTGGAACCGCTCTGGCAATACTGTAGGGAAAAGGGGCTCCCGGTGCTCCTGCACACGGGCACGACCTTTGTCCGACAGGCACCGCTGGCCTGTACCTTTCCCCGGCTCATCGAACCGGTCGCGCTGAAGTATCCCGAGGTGAAATTCATCCTCGCCCATCTCGGGCATCCCTGGGAGGGGGAGTGTGTCGTGACGATCCGCAAACACCCCAATGTTTTCGCCGACATCAGCGCCCTGCACTACCGGCCTTTCCAACTCTATCAAAGCCTCATGCTGGTGCAGGAATACGGCGTCTGGGACAAGCTGCTCTTCGGGTCGGACTATCCCTTCACCACGGTGAACGCGTCGATCGAGGGGTTGCGAAAGCTGAACGACATGCTCGACGGGACCGCCTTGCCGAGGCTGGATGTGGATGAGATCGAGAAGTTGATCCACCGCGACAGTCTGGCGCTGCTGGGATTGGAGTGAGAGGAGTCGTCCGGGGGAAAACGAATCGTCCCGGCGAGCCGCAAGGGCTGCCGGGACGTTCGAGGTTCCCCTGGATTCCCTGTGGGACCGACGACCGGCGCGGGGAGGAGGGGTCCGCACCAATCGCCCGGGTCCCGGAGGGAGGAGAGGGATCGTTTACCAGCACACGCGGAACGAGCTGCGGTGTCCGTAGTGACGGAACGAGGTCGGGTAGTAGCGATGGCTGATCACACGGTGGTGGTAGTGACGAGGCGCAACGTAACGGGGCCGGACGTAACGGTGGTGGTAGTGCGCCCGGGCGCGGTGATGATGGGCGCGATGGTGGTGGCCGTGGTGACGGTGGTGGTAATGGCTGTGATGACGGTGGTGACCGTGGTAACGGCTGTGATGGTGTCCGTGACTCGAATGCGGTCTGGCTTCCACTGTCGCGGAGAGCCCGAAGCTGACGGCAAGGATGCTGAGGATGGTGAAAAAGGAGGATTTCATTTTCATCCGGGTATGACGATCCACCGCTCCGACCTATGCAACATTTCGCTCTGGACGCCTGTCGCCCCGCTGCCGCCGGGAGCGATCATTCCCGTTGCCCGATGTCGTCGCGGCGCGTAGGCTCCGCCCCATGAAACCCATCCTCACCGTGGGGGAGACGACGACGCCCGACGGATCGAAGTTCACCCTCCATCAGCACGACGGGGACTATTTCCTGCGGCTCAACGGCACCCAGTTGATGAGTTCGACCTGGACCTTGTCCGAGCGTCTCCTCGCCGATCACGCCTGTCCGGAGAGGGCTCCGATCGCGGTGAAGCGCGTCCTCATCGGCGGCCTCGGCCTCGGCTTCAGTCTGAAGCGCGTCCTCGAACTCGTCGGCGACGATGCCGAGGTCGTCGTGGCGGAATTGCTCCCCGAAGTGGTCCGTTGGAATCGCGAGATCCTCGCCGGTCTCAACGGACCTCTGCTCGACGATCCGCGCACGATTGTCTACGAAGGGGATGTCTACGACTGCATCCGCCGCGCTGCCGACGGCACGGAGAAAAAGTGGGACGCCATACTCCTCGACACGGACAACGGCCCGACCTCGCTGGTGCAGCCGCAGAACCGCCGCATCTATGGGCGCGGCGGATTTGCCATGATATGGAATTCTCTTTCTCCCGGCGGCACGGTGGCCTTCTGGGCGGCGACGGTCGAAGGAGGCTTCGAAAGACGGCTCCGTCGCGATGGTTTCCTCACCGAGAACCACGCGATCAAGGCGCACGAGCGGGCCAAAAAGCCCATCCACCGGATTTACACCGGGACCCGCCCCGTTCACACGGGCGATGGCGGAACGGACGTGGCCGCGCCGGTCCAGCCAGCCAAATCCGCCAAACCAGCCAAGTCGGGAGCACCGGCGAGAGCGGCCGGGAAAGCGGGCCGCAAACCGAAAAAGCGCTGGTACTGATCCGAGGTCTCTTATGAAATTGCACCAAAACCAACTCTGGCGTCGGGGGACCGATCTCTACCGCATCGTTCATCTGGAGCGCCTCTCGGTGGACTACAAGAAGATCGATCCCCAGCATCCCGACGGCGGGACTCATCATCAGGTCTCCAAAAAAGAATTCTGCCGCCTCATCAAGGGGGCCGTGGTGGAAAAGTAGCACGGCGCTACCCCAACCCGAGCCGGGCCTTCGCCTCGGCGAAATATCCCTCGTCCAATTCAAATCCGACGAAGGTCCCGATGCCCGCCTCTCCGGCGGCGGTGGCGGCGTGACCGATCCCGAGAAAGGGCTCCAGCATGGTCATGCCGGCGGGATCGCCTCCGTGCAGGGCGATGCACTTCTGGGCCAGTCCGACGGGGAAAGTCGCGGGATGGGGGCGGTCCTTGGCGCGGGACAGGATCGTTTCGTAGGGGACGAACCAATTGTTGCCGCGGCAGCGTTTGTCGTGTCCCTCGGTATGTCCCCAGCGGCTGATGTTGCTTTTGTCGGCGTAGGGAACCCCCACGGCGAGGCGATCGACGGGAACGCGGCCGGTTTTGGTGAAGTGAAAGACATACTCGTGGCAGTCGTTGATGAAACGCTTGGAATTGATCGGCTTGAAGTGTCCCACCGAGACGGGTTCGCCGTCGCGCGGTTCCACGGTGATGGATTTGATCCAGTGAATCGTATTTTGCAGGACGAAGAGGTCGCGCAGCAGCAGGGCCAGTTCGTGCGGCACCCAGGGGTTGGCGGGGGCCGATCCGATGTTGAGGAAAAAGGCGCCTTCCGGTTTGAGAACGCGCCGGACCTCGCTGGTCCAGACCCGCGACCAATCGAGGTAGGCCTGTGAGGTGAGGTTGTCTTTGTAGCCCTTGTATTGGATCCCGAGGTTGTAGGGCGGGGAGGTCACGACCAGATCGACCGACTCGTCCGCGAGCGAACGCATGCCCTCGACGCAGTCGCCGTGACGCAGATCGAAGTTCGTGGAAAACGTTCGCGTCTCTTGTTCGAATCCGGGGAGAAAATCGGGGTCAGGCATGGCGGTCGGGTGGGGAGAGCGTCGGGGCAAAGGCGCGGGCCGCGGCGCGGAGATGTTCGCCCCCGCGCGCCAGGTTGGCGGTGAGAGGCAGTTGCGGAACGCCGATTTCGACGACGGGACCGAAGTTCGCTTCGAGAGCGCGATTTTCAAGGCTCCCGCAAAAGGCGGCGGTGGACTTTCCCGCGGCCCGGGCGAGGGCGACGACACCGCCGGGGCCTTTTCCTTCGAGCGATTGGTGATCGAGACGACCTTCGCCGGTGACGACGAGATCGGCCCAGGACACCGCGTCGGCGAGGCCGATCCGTGTGGCGACGAGATCGAAACCGGGAACGAGGGTCGCCCCGAGAAAGACCATCGCGCCGAATCCGAGGCCTCCGGCGGCCCCCGCGCCGGGAGTGTCCGCGGCCGCTTTCCCCCTCTCGCCCGTCGCGGCAACGAGTCGGGCGAGGCGGTTTTCGTGGAGGGAAAAGGTCTCGGGGGTGATGCCTTTTTGCGGGCCGTAGATCGCGGTGCAGCCTCGCGGACCGAGCAGGGGATTGCTGACATCACAGGCCACGATGACTTCGGGAAAGGAGGATGTGTCGGGCGGTTCGATGCGGGCGAGACGGTCCAGATCCGCAGGCGGTCCGGTGAGCGCGTTCCCGGCGGAGTCGTAAAAGCGGTAGCCGAGGGCGAGAGCCATGCCCGAGCCGCCGTCGTTGGTGGCGCTGCCGCCGATGCCGAGCAACACCTCGCCGACGCCTCGGGCGATCGCGTCGCGGAGGAGTTCGCCGGTGCCGTAGGTCGAGGCGCGGAGCGGGTCGCGCCGGGTTTCCCCGGGAAGGGCGAGACCCGAGGCGGCCGCCATTTCAATCACGGCCGTTTTCCCGCCGTCGAGCAGGCCATAAGCGGCGGTGACTTTTTTCCCGAGAGGACCGTGGACTTCGCGGCGAATCCAGGTTCCGTTTTTCGCGCGTGTCAGGGTGTCGGCGATGCCGTCGCCGCCGTCGGCGATGGGGAGACAGCGGATCTCGTGCGCGGCGTCCGGGGAACCTTCCAGCAAACCGGCGGCGATGGCGGCGCAGGCTTCGGCGGCGGTGAGGGAGCCTTTGAATTTGTCGCTGGCGACGAGGATTTTCATCGGGAGCGGGCGGTATCGGATTGTGTTCAGGCGAGGATGTCGTCGACGACGCGCCCGTAGACATCGGTCAGGCGAAAATCGCGGCCGCCCTGGAAGTAGGTCAGCGCTTCGTGATCGACTCCCATGAGGTGCAGCAGGGTGGCGTGGAAGTCGTGGATGCCGACTTTGTCTTTGACCGCGTAGTAGCCGAAATCGTCGGTGGCGCCGTGGTGGTATCCGGCCTTGACGCCGGCCCCGGCGAACCAGGTGGTGAATCCGTGCGGATTGTGGTCGCGCCCGTTTTGATGGCGTCCGGTGATGCCGTCGAAAAATTCAAAGGTGGGGGTGCGCCCGAATTCGCTGCCGCAAATGACGAGGGTGTCGTCTAGCATCCCGCGCACCTTGAGGTCGTGGAGCAGACCGGCGATGGGTTTGTCGACGGCCTTGGCATTGCCGTGATGGCCTTTTTCCAGTTCGGAGTGCTGGTCCCAGAGGTTGCCGTAGCGGGCCGTGGCGTGGTTCACGGTGATGTAGCGTACCCCCGCCTCGGAAAAGCGCCGCGCCAGGAGGAGGGCGCGTCCGAACTCGTCGGTGTGGTCCTCGTCGATGCCGTAGAGTTTCTTGGTCGCCTCGGATGCGTTGTCGAGATGGAGGAGATCGGGGGCCTCGGTCTGCATGCGAAAGGCGAGTTCCATCTCGTCGAGCTGGGGATCGACTCCCTGAGTGCGCTCGATTTCGCGGATGAAATCGAGATGCCGTTTTTGCTCGGAAAAGGCGGGTTCGAGGTTTTCCCAGGCGAGCCGCGACGATTTTTTATCGGGCCGATCCACCGCCGTGCCGACGAATTTTCCGGGGAGAAAGGCGGTGGGCCGGTTCGGATCGGACGGGGTGATGTCGATGTAGGCGGGCAGGTTCTCGTTCATCGCCCCGAGCCCGTAGACGAGCCAGCTCCCGAGGGTGGGGCGAATCTCGATGGGCACTCCGGTGTGGAGGACGCGCTTGGCGGTGACGTGGTCGTTGCTCTGGTGGTGGAGCGAGTGGACGAAGCAAAGATCGTCGATAAAGCGTCCGTTGATCTCGGGGAAAAGGTCGCTCGCGTAGGTGCCGCTGTCCCCCCAGTGCTGCCAACCGAAAGGCGAGGGGATGACGGTGCCCTGCTTGGCAAAGGTGAAATCGGGAGGGCGGATCGAATCGGGGAGGGACTTGCCGGCATACTTCGCGAGGGCCGGTTTGTGGTCGTAGGAATCGAGCTGGGAGAGTCCGCCTTCGAGGAAAATGTAGATGATGCGTTTGGCGGCGGGACGGTGGTGCAGCCTCGGAGGCGCTCCGGTCGCCGCCTCGAGCCAACCCTGACGGGAAAACAAATCGGCCGCCGCGACGGCACCGAGGCCGAGAAAGCTTTTTTTCAGCCAGTCGCGTCGGGAGTGGGGCTGGCAATGGCCCGGACAGAGAATGGAGGATGGGTTATTCAAGGCTGCGGAAGGAGTGGGAGGAGAAGAGTCCGAGGGCGACGCGGGTCCAGGCCTCGCTTTCGCTGAGTCCGGATTCCGTGGTCAGGTCCGCGGCGTAGCGCAACATCGCGTCCCCGGCTTCGCGAGAAGGGGGACGTCCGAGGACGATCTCGTGGAGGACCTCGGCCCGCTCGGTGGCCTCGGGATGGGCCTCGATGAGCCGGGTGGCGAGTGTGTCGGCGTAGTGGCGGGGGAGGGGATTGTTGAGCCACCAGAGCGATTGGGCCGGGCTGGCGCTGTCGTCGCGATCGTGCATGGGACGGCCCGAGTCGTCGAAACCGAAGAGGGGGAACATTTTCCGTATCTCCACTCCCAGTCCGAGAGGTGCCCGCGAGGAGGTCAGAATGTAAAGGGCGCGGTCCTTGGAGAGACTGGTGTCGAGGGGTGTTCCGGAGGGCTGGCGGGGCACTTTGCCGATGCTGGTGAGGAGGCTGTCGTAGATGGCTTCGACCTCGAGGCGGCGCGCCGGAAAACGCGAGAGGAGCAAGCCGTCGGCGTCGCCGGCGAGGTTGTCGGGCGTTTTCGCCGAAGAGGCTCGGTAGGTCTCCGAGAGCAGGATGACACGCTGGAGATGCTTGATCGACCAGCCGCTTTCGATCAGCTCGACTGCGAGCCAGTCGAGCAGTTCGGGATGGCTCGGCGGGCTGCCTTGCTTGCCGAAGTCATCGGTGGTGCGCACGAGTCCGGTCCCGAAATGCCAGTGCCAGATGCGGTTGGCGATGACCCGGGCGGTGAGGGGATGATCGGGATGGGCGAGCCACCGGGCGAACTGGACCCGGCCGCTCTCGTGGGCGGGGATGGGAAAGGGCTCGTCGATGAGGTGATCGGCGAGGGTCGGGTTTCCCCGCGGGACGGGTTCGCCCTGCGACGAGTAGGGGTCGCCCCCGGGATGGATCGCGAGATCGACGTGCTCGCCGTCGTGGACCGCGAGGGTCAGGGGGAAGTCGGGTCGGTCGCGTTCGAGCGCGGCGATGTCTTTTTCGAGGGACTGGATTTCCGCATTTTCCTTCGCGTTGAGGTAGGACCGGACCTCGGCCACGGTGGGCCGCCCGAGGGTGGCGCGCCATTCGTGCTCGACCGGACCGAGGGGACCTTTGACGAGGAGAAAACGGTCCAGCACCGGGAAGGGCTCGTGCCGGTCCACTTTCAAGCGCAGAAAAAGTGTCCCCGCTTTGAGATCACGGAGCGAAACGGGACCCCAGCGGAAATGTTCGGGCGATTCGCCGAAGGTGGTTTGCGCGAGGATGCGGGCGGGGGCGGCTTCCTCGTTCAGTCGCAGTTCCACCGGCGCGGGTTCGGTCGAGGCGTAGCGCACCAGCAGGGTGTAGTTGCCCGGTTCGGGGATGGTGAGGCGGTAGCGTACCCACTGGTCGAGGCGGCGGCGGGAGGCGACCGCCGCTCCGTCGCCGAGGGGGATGGTCTTGAGATCCTTGTGGCCGTCGAAATCCTCCGCTTCGAAGGAGAGCACGGTGTGGGGCGGGGTGCCGTTGCCGAAGCGTCCCTCTCCCTCCGCGAGAACGCGCTCCCGTGCCGCGGCGAGCCGGGCGAAGCGGGCTTCGAGGAGGGCGTTTCTCTTTTCGTCGAGCGCCGCCGCTTTCTTCAGCTCATCCTCCGGGGCGAGGGCGCGGACCGCGCGGGGGCGTCCGTCCTTCCATTCCTCGGAAAAATATTCGGTGATCTCAGTGCTGCGGAAAATGCCGGCGAGGGCGTAGTAGTCGCGGATCGAGACCGGATCGAATTTGTGGTCGTGGCAGCGGGCGCAGGAAAAATCCATCGCGAGAAAGGCCCTCGTCGCTGTGGAAATCTGCTCATCGACGATGTCGAGGCGGAGCTTGTTCGGGTCGGTGCATTCGTCGAACCACTGCCCGATCGAGAGAAAGGCGGGGGCGGTGATCCGGGCCTGTCGCGCCGCCTCGGTTTCGTCGGAGGACCGCAACAGGTCGCCCGCGAGCTGCTCGGTGAGAAAGCGGTCGTAGGGCTTGTCCTCGTTGAAACTCCGCACGACGTAGTCCCGATAGGGCTCGGCGAGGTCGATCTCGTCGATGCCGGGGACCTTCACGGTGCCCTGGACATAGCGGGCCACGTCGAGCCAATGGCGTCCCCATCTCTCCCCGTAGTGCGGCGAGGCGAGGAGGCGGTCGACCAGCGTTTCCCAGGCGTCGGGAGAGGTGTCGTCGAGAAAGGCCGCGATCTCCTCTCGCGTCGGAGGCAGGCCGGTGAGGTCGAGAGAGGCGCGTCGCAGCAGGGTGTGGCGGTCGGCCGCTTCGTTTTGCCGCAGACTTTTTGCCGCGAGCTTTTTCTGAATGAAAAAATCGACCGCATCGGTCCCCTCGTTCACCGCCGGGCGGGTCAGCGCCCGCAGGGACCAGTGTTTCTCCTGATTTTCCTGTTGCGCGGACAGCGGTGCGGCGAGGACGCCGAGACCGAACAGACAGAAAATCCGCCAACCCGGAGTGCCGCCGACAGCCCCCCATCCTTCATCGCGGCGGGGGCGGCGAGGGAAGTGGGGGAGGAGCTTGGGCATGACGGGGGAAAATGGTTGCGGAGGGTTCGTTTTGGTTCGCGTCGGGCGGAGTACCCTTGCTGCTTTGACAATTCCCGGCGGAAAACGCTCGTCACGTGATCGTGGCGGTGGCCGCGGGACGGAGCGACCGGGAGAAAGAAAGGGGCCGACAATGTAGGCGAAGTGGGGCGGCAAAGCAAGGGCCGCCCCGCTTCGCCCGGCGGGGGATTGCGCCGTTCCTCGATCCAACCGGCCCGCATCCCCGGACTCACGAAGGCGAAGGGAAGTCGCCTTCGTGAGAGGAAGCGGGGAGACCGGGACGGAGCCTCAGTTGCCGCAGCCTTTCGCGG
>JAAYAT010000320.1 GCA_012719225.1 Verrucomicrobiaceae bacterium | reverse complement strand
TCGTTCTTGCTCTGCTGACTCATTTCGGATGGGGGGGCCATCCGGTGTCATCTATTCTGGCGCAACGTATCCTCAAGCTCTCTCTCAGCTCTCTGGCCCGGGTGTCATTTATTTTGGCTCAATTCGTTTCCCCCCGGAGAAGACAAATAGAGGTTTCAAGGCGATGATCTTGACGTAAAATCCCAGCGATCTCCCTTTCCCCTCACCGTTCTCCGTGACGTTTCGCCGAAAACTCCAAACCTTGCTGATTCTCCTCGTCGGAGTGAGTTGCGGCCTGTTGTTGTGGATGAGTCTGCGCCGGGCGAATTTGCTGGCCTTCGAGTTGATCCAGGAAAAGGTCTTCAGCGTCGCGGTGAGCGCGGCGCCCCGGCTCGACGGGGACAAGGTCGCCCAACTGCTCCGGCCCGAGCAGGACGGCTCGCCCCTCTACGAGGAAGTCGCCGCCAAACTGCGCGAAGTCCGCGACGCCAACAGCACCGGCGCCCTCCCGATCCGCTTCGTCTACATCATCCGGCAACTCTCCGACGGCAGTTGGGAGTACGTCGCGGACGCCGAAGAAAACGGCGAGGACAAATCCCTCCTCGGCGATGTCGTGGAATTCGGCGTTCCCGCCGAAATGCCCGTGGGCACGGTCGCGAAGGTCAACGAGATCTACACCAAAGACTCCTACGGCATCTGGTTGACCGCCTTCGCCCCGATCCGGAACGCCGCCGGGGAACCCGTCGCGATGCTGGGGGCCGACATCGCCGCCCAGCGCATCCAGCACCTCCTGCGCCAGCTTCTCATCGGCGACCTCGTCGCGATGGTGATCTCGCTCAGCCTCGCCGCCGCCCTCGCCGCGTGGCTCTCGGGCAAGGTGACCCGCCCCCTCACCGAATTGCAAAATTTTGTCCGTGGGATCGGTCGGGGCGACTTCGCCTCGCGCATCCGGATGAAAAGCAACGACGAGTTCGGCGAACTCGCCGAGGCCATCAACCAGATGGCCGAGGGACTCGAAGAACGCGAGTCGCTCAAGGGCGCGCTGGTCCACTACGTGCGCTCCCAGGCGGCCGATGCGAAGCTGAGCGGCACGATGGGCTGCGAGGAGATTTCCCGCCGCATCACCGTCCTCGTGGCCGACCTCAACGGATTCGGCCAGCTCGCCTCGAAGCTCGGCGGAGAACGGGTCTTCGCCCTGCTCAACGAATATTTCTCCACGATGATAGACATCGTGCTGCGCCATCAGGGGTCGCTGGAAAAATCGGCCGACGAGAATGTCATCGCCATCTTCGGCTCGCGCGGCGACGACCCGCACCAGGAGCGGCTCGCGATCCAGGCCGCCCTCGCGATGCAGCACGCCCTCGCGAAACTGCTCAGCGAATGGAGAGTGGAGACGAACATCCCCATCTATCTGGAGATCGGAATCCACACCGATTCGGCGAGAGTGCGCACCAGCACCGCGGGAGACCAACTCGACTTTGATTCGGTCCAGGCCGTCATCGAAACCGCCGGCCGGATCCGCACGATAGGTCGGGAACGCGGCAACCGCCTCACCGTCTCCGCCGGCACCGCCGAACATTTGCACCAGACCTTTCCCTTCACCGCCGTCGACGACGATTCGCTCGGCTGCGCCCTCTTCCGCGTCGAGATGCCCAGCCCGAGCTTGAAGTAAGAGGTCGGCGCGGCGATGTCGTCCGCCGGGAAACGGCACAATGGGAAAACGGGCGGAGCAAGGAAAGGCACCTCACTCTGTCGATTCCGCCGGTCGCCGGTACCACATCGCGCAGAGGCGACGGCTCCGGGTGGCCCGCGGGATCAGGAACAGGATCGCGAGCTGCCCGAGGAAAGCTCTCGTCGAAAACCAGTCGGACTTTCTCCCCGAGGTCAACACGGGCGGGTCGGAGATGACGGAAAATGCCAGGCCCCGTGGTTTTGCCCACGCCTTGATGCGCCGGGCGAGCCAGACTTCCTCCCCCGCGTAGACCGCCTCGTCGAAGCGTCCTCCCGCTTCGAATGCGTCGCGCCGGGCGAAAAAGAAACTCCCCGCGGCGTATCCGAATCCGGCGGCGACCCGGTTCCAGGTCCGCACCAGCCAATCCACCATCGGGCTGACCGCCTGGTCCATGACGAGGCGCGCCCCGCCTGCGGCCACTTCTCCCGAAGCCAGCAGGGCGAGCGCCTCGCGCAGGGTGGCGCTCTCGACCCGGGTGTCGGCGTCGATGAAGACGAGGCGGTCGGCACGGGTGCTTTCCGCCCCCGCGTTGCGCGCCCGCGCGATCTGGTTGTGCGGTTCGAAGACGACGCGGTCCGCCCCGCTTTCCGCAGCGATGGCAGCGGTGCGGTCGGTCGAATTGTTGTCCACCACGATGAGTTCCCCGACGCCGAATTCCCCGGCGAGCCCGCGCATCGCCTCGCGCGTGGCGGCGATCGTGGCGGCGAGGTAGGCCTCTTCGTTGTAGGCGGGAATGATGACGGCGTAGTCGGACATCGCTCTAGAATGTACTCCTTTGCCGACGAAAGGGAAGCCCGGCGTTGCCCCGGCGGCGTTCCCGTAGGAGATTCCGCCGCTCTCCATGCCCGCTTCCGAAACACCCCGCAAGATCCTCCATGTCGACATGGATTGTTTTTACGCGGCGATCGAGATGCGGGAGAGACCCGAACTCGCGGGCCGCCCCCTCGCGGTGGGCGGCGACAGCGGACGCGGGGTCCTCACGACCTGCAACTACCTCGCCCGCACCTACGGCTGCCGCTCCGCCATGCCGGCCTTCAAAGCGCGCGACCTCTGTCCCGATCTCGTCCTGTTGCCGGTGCGGTTTGACCTCTATCGGGCCGAGTCGGCGAAAATCCGGGCGATCTTCGCCGATTTCACCGAACAGATCGAACCGCTCTCCCTCGACGAAGCCTATCTCGATGTCTCGCATCTCCGGTCCGAGGCTGCCTCCATCGCCTGGGAAATCCGGGAGCGGATCCGCTCGCAACGCCACCTCACCGCCTCGGCCGGGATCGCCCCGAACAAGTTCATCGCCAAAATCGCGAGCGACTGGAGAAAGCCCGACGGCCAGTTCGAAGTCGCTCCCGACGAGGTCGCCGATTTTCTCGCCGACCTGCCCGTCGAAAAAATCTGGGGGGTGGGCAAGGCCACCGCGACGCGTCTCCACGAAGCCGGCATCCCCACCTGCGGGGCCATGCGGGAACGCTCGGAGCTGGAATTGGTGCGGCGCTTTGGAAAGTTCGGCAGCACTCTCTACCGACTCTGCCGCGGGATCGACGAACGCACCGTGAATCCCAACCGCGAACGCAAATCCGTCAGCAACGAGCGCACCTTTCGCGAAAACCTGCACTCGGTCGACGAAGGGCTGGAAAAACTCGAGGAGATCCTCGCCGAGCTGCGCGACGACCTCGAGGGCCGCTACGACGAACGCGAGATCCGGGAATGTGTCGTCAAAGTGAAGTTCGGTGATTTCCAAACCACCTCCGCCCAGCGCGCCGCCGACCGGGTCGAGCCGGAGGTGATGCGCGAACTCCTCGCCGAAGCCTGGGAGCGCGGTCAGGGGAAATCGGTGCGCCTCATCGGAGCGGGAGTGCGTTTCCGGCCGCGGAAGAAAAAGGAAGACGGACAGATGCTGATGTTTTGAGAGGCCAAACCCGCCTTGAACCCCGCCCGATTCACCGTATCCTCTTCCCTCCCGCTTTCCCCGACTTTTCCGCCACCCGCCCGACCAGATGGATCCTCTCGAAAAAGCCCGACGTGTCATCTCCCTCGAAATCGAAGAGCTGGGGCGTCTCCTCGACCGGATCGACGGGTCCTTTGTCACAGCCGTGGAAATGCTGAAGGCCACGGTCGGCAAGGGGGCCAAAATCCTCATCGTCGGCGTCGGCAAATCGGGGAACATCGGCAGCAAACTCGCCGCCACCCTGAATTCGACCGGTGCTCCCGCCACCGTGCTGAATTGTCAGGATGCGATCCACGGCGACCTCGGACTGGTCAACGCCGGAGACAGTGTCATCGCCCTGAGCTACTCGGGCGAGACCGCCGAACTGCTCACCCTCCTCCCGCATCTGAAACGCCGTCAGATTCATCTCATCGCGATCACCGGAAAACCGGGCTCCACCCTGGGGCGGGCGGCCGATTGCATTCTCGACATCCACGTGAACCGCGAGGCCTGTCCGCTCAATCTCGCCCCCACCGCCTCGACCACCAACACCCTCGTGATCGGCGACGCCCTCGCCATGGTCCTGCTCGAGGCGCGCGGCTTCACCAAGGAACATTTCGCCGAACTCCACCCCGGCGGATCGCTGGGACGGGCGCTGCTGATGCGCGCCGGCGACATCATGCGCACGGGTGACCGGTTCGTCACCGTGACCCCCGATCTCCCGGTGCGAGAGGTGATTTCCAAAATGACCGCGGCCCGCGCCGGAGCGGTCATCGTCGTCGAGACCTCCGGTGTCCTCTCGGGGATTTTCACCCAGGGCGATTTCGCGAGAGCCTTTCAATCGGGTGAACCGGACATCGGGTCGCGGCCGGTCGGCGATCACATGACCCGCAATCCCGTCACCATTCGCGAGGACAAACTCGTCGGCGAGGTCCTGCGACTGCTCGAGGAAAACCACATCGACGATCTCGTCGTCCTCGACGAGAACCGCGTTCCCCTCGGCATGATCGACACCCAGGATCTCACCCGCCTGCAGATCGTCTGAGGGAGCGGACCAGCTCAGAGCCCGCGTCTCAGGCGGGCCACGTGGTCAGGAGAACCGTCGCCCCGCCCTCCGCCCGCAGCCCGTCGCCGACGGTCCCCGCCGGAACGAGAAAAAAATCACCCTCGGTGAAGACCGTTTCGCCTTCGCGAATCCGCCCGTCGACCACGGTCAGGATCGCGAAACGCCCATCGGTGCGGTCGAGGAGTGATTCCCCCGACGCCAGCGCATGTCTTTCGAGCCGGAAATGCTCGCACTCGACGAGGAGATCGTCTCCGGACGCGTCGGCCCCGTCCCCCCCGTCCATGGAGGGTTCGATGTCGTCGAAGTCTATGCATTTCATCGATTCCTCCAAATGCAGTTGCCTCGGTTTCCCGTCGATGCCGGGTCGGTTCCAGTCGTAGACCCGATAGGTGGTGTCGGAGTTCTGCTGGATTTCATAAATGAGCAGGCCCGCCCCGATGGCGTGGAGGCGGCCGCTCGGGATGAAAATATACTCCCCTTTTCGCACCGGGATGGCATGGACACAGGGTTCGGCCCGGCCCGCCGCGAGCGCTTCGCGGAACGATTCCCGGTCGACCCCCTCGCGCAGACCGGCATAGAGGGTTGCTCCGGGCGCGGCGTCGGCGATGTACCAGACCTCGCTCTTCGGCTCGCCCCCGAGTTCCGCGGCGATCCCCGCGGGCGGATGGACCTGGAGGGAGAGCTTGTCCCGCGCGTCGAGGATTTTGCAGAGGAGGGGAAAGGTTTCCCCGTGAGGGGCCTTTTCTCCGAAAATCGTCGGACGCAGCGCCGCATCGCGCCACAGGCCGGTCAGGGTCTTCCCCTCGTGAGGGCCGCCCACCACGACGGAGTCGGCTTCCTCCCGCGCCGAGATCTCCCAGGATTCGCCGTAGGGAGAGGTTTCGTCAGGGAGAATCCGGCCCCATCGCTCTTCGAGGCTTCTCCCGCCCCAAACTCGGGTTTGATAAATGGGCGCGAATCGAATAAAGGAATTCGGTGAAGTAGACATGGCATTCCGTTTCCCGACAAGGTAGATTGGCGGCGAACCAATTCCAACTTTCATTTCAGCACGGCGACCCACGATGAACCCCGAGATCAAAAAACGGTTTGACGACTACATCAGTCAAAAGGGCATGCGTCGCACCGCACAACGCGATGTCATCGTGGAAGCGGCCTTCTCCAGCGACGACCATTTCACGGCCGAGGAGTTGCTCGTCAAGGCCAAGCGGATCGACCCGAAAACCTCGCGGGCGACGCTCTACCGCACCATCGCCCTCCTCGTCGAGTGCAAGCTGTTGCGCGAGATCGACCTCGGACGCGACGAGCGCGTCTACGATCCGAACTTCCTCGACTCCCCCGATCACAACCACCTCATCTGCATCGACTGCGGCAAGGTGGTCGAGTTCGAGGACGACAACACCGCCGTTCTCATCGACTGCATCACCCGGCGGCTCGGTTTCCGCCCCTCCTCCAAATCCATGCGCATCGAGGCCTGTTGCGACCGGCTCCGCTCCGACGGGTTCTGTGAGAATCTCATCCAGATGCGCCTGGGGAAACGCTGAACCGGAAAGAAACCCCCGACCGGCGAAATTCCCAAATTCCCCCTTGCCAACCCTCCCCCGCGACGCGAATCAGACCCATGTGGAAAGGTAGATTTCAAACCGAAACATCCAATCTGGTGCAGCGATATGGCGAGTCGATCAGCTACGACTGGCGGCTCTACGCCCATGACATCGAGGGCTCCCTCGCCCACGCCGCCGCCCTCGTCGAGGCGGGGATCCTGACGAAAACTGAGGAAAAAGCGATCGGGCGCGGCCTCCGCGAGATCAAACGTGAGATCGAGGCGGGCGAGTTCCGCTTCCGGACCAGTCTCGAAGACGTCCACATGAATATCGAGCGGGCCCTCACCGAGAAAATCGGAGCGGCCGGGGCGAAGCTGCACACCGCTCGCAGCCGCAACGATCAGGTCGCGCTCGACATCCGCCTCTACTGCCGCGCCGAGAGCCAGGCCATTTTCCAGCGCCTCATCACCCTGCAGAACGCCCTCCTCTCCCTCGCGGTGAACCATCCCGAGGCCGTCGTGCCGGGCTACACCCACCTGCAGCGCGGCCAGCCCGTCCTCTTCGCCCACCACCTCCTCGCCTATATCGAGATGTTGGAGCGCGACAAGCAGCGCCTCCGCGACGCCTACCGCCGCGTCAACGTGATGCCGCTCGGTTCGGGTGCCCTGGCCGGCTCCACCATCGTCCTGAACCGCCAACTGGTGGCGGAAAAACTTGGTTTCCCCACCCTCACCCAGAACAGCATGGACGCCGTGAGCGACCGCGACTTTGTCGCCGAGATACTCTTTGTCATCGCCATGACGGGCGTGCATCTCTCCCGCCTCAGCGAAGACGTCATCCTCTGGGCCACCGCCGAATTCGGATTCCTCGAACTGAGCGACGCCCACACCACCGGGTCGAGCCTGATGCCGCAAAAGAAAAATCCCGACGTGGCCGAGCTGACCCGGGGCAAAACCGGTCGTCTCCTCGGCAATCTCGTCTCCCTGCTCACCACGATCAAAGGTCTCCCCATGACCTACAACCGCGACTTGCAGGAGGACAAGGAGCCGCTCTTCGACTCCATCGACCAGATCAAGCTCGCCCTCGAAGTCTTCGCCGAGATGATGGCTGCCGCCAAAGTCCGCGAAGACAAGACCCTGCAAGCCACGAGCGACCCCTTTCTCCTCGCCACCGACCTCGCCGACTACCTCGTCCTCAAAGGCGTCCCCTTCCGCGAAGCCCACGAGATCATGGGCAAACTCACCGCCTACAGCCTCGCCGAAAAACGCGATTTTCCCGACCTCGCTCTGGACGAATACCGGCGCTTTTCCCCCGCCTTCGCCCCCGATCTCTTCAAGGTCCTCGACCTCAAAACCGCGCTCAAAGCGCGCAAGGCTGTCGGGGCACCCTCCCCGGCCAACGTCGGTCGCCAGATCAGCCGCTGGCAGAAGCGCCTGCACGCGGCGGACTCTCTCTGAAAAAATTTTCTTTCGAAAAGAGACAGAAACCGCCGGACCCATCGCTCTATTCCTTGAAGGATGAGCGAAGACGCCGACAAGCACGAGGACGCAAAGGACGAGGAACTGGAGGCCCTGCTGAAAAAGCTCGTGCCCAGTCCTCTCCACATCGACCTGCTGAGCGAACTGCGCCGCGACCAGGAGCGCATCGCATGGGACCGGGAACTGCGACCCTCCCGCATCCAGTGGCGACGCCTTCTCCCTCTCTCCCTCGCGAGCGCCCTGCTCATGGCGGGCTTCGGCTATCTCCAATTCGGCAAACAACTCGCCGGAACGACCGCCCCGGCGACAGACCACGCGATGGTCGCGGCGACAGACCACGCGATGGTCGCGGCGACCCCGGCGTCCCCCGAGCTCACTCCGACACCCGCCACTCCGGAGACCGGGACCCCGACGACCGGGACCTCGACAGGAGAACCCGCCCCGCGCTTCCTCCCCGTGTCCGCCCGCGGTTATCTCCTCAACGCCTCCTCCGGCGGCGTCATCCAGACCGAAGAAGGCCCGCGGCAGCGGCTTCATCTCGAATACGAAGACGCCTACCACTGGCACGACCCCGCCAGCGGGACCAACATCCGCTTCTTCCAGCCCCGCCGGGAGGAAGTGATCATCCCGCTCCAGACCGACTGAGTCCTCCGTCGGCGTTTGCGGCGGCCATCCCGATTTCCCTCCACCCCGCACCCCACCCTGAAATGAAAACCTCCCCCCTCCTCTTGCTCGCCGTGGGTGCCTCCCTTTTCCTTGCCTGCGCTCCGGCACGGGGAGAGGAAAAAGAGACGCCCGCCGACACTCCCCGCACGGAAAACCGGAGCGACCGCGACACCGCGAAAAAAGAAAAACCGCCCCGTTCCGCTCCCGACAAACCGACCCGACGCACCGAGCGGAACCCCTCTCCCCGCTCCGCTGAAAAACGCACCTGGATCGGCATTTCGACCGCGCCGATGGACTACGCCCTGCGCGAACATCTTGAGATCGCCGAGGGATTCGGCATCCAGGTCATCGAAGTGATGCCCGATTCCCCCGCCAGCGCCGCCGGTCTGAGGAGCAATGACATCATTCTCCGCTTCGAGGACCAGCGCATCATCTCGCCCGAGCATCTCTCCCTGCTCGTGCGGGCGGAGAAAAGCGGCGAAAAAGCGACCCTTTCCCTCATTCGAAAAGGGCAGGCCGAAAGCGTCGAACTCACCCTCGGCGAGACCGACGCGGCGCGCTTCCCGCACCGCCCCGGCTTCGGTCCGAGACCGCCCTATCCCGGTCACCACGAAGATCTGCGCCGTCGGCAAGAGCATTGGCGGGATTGGATGTACCGGAACCGCCCCGAGTGGCGCGGCCCCTCCTCACGCGAAGAGAGGGATCGCGAAAGCCGCGGAGAAGACGCCAAGGAATCCGATTCCGCTCGTCCTCGCGAAGGTCGTCCCCCGGCGGTTTCGGTCAACCCGGGATTCCCCCTGCGCGTCTTCGGCACCGAAGGCGTCCTCAAAATCGACAACGAACAAGGCGAGCTGACCCTCACCCGCGAGGATGAAAAGCACACTCTCCAGCTGAAGAACGCCGAAGGCGAGATCGTCTACGACGGTCCCTTCGATCCCGGCACCGGAGTCGCCGGGCTCCCGCGCGAAGCCCGCGATCACCTGGAAACCATGAAACTCGGCAATTTCGAAATCCGCCTCCCCGAGTCTCCGAAAAAAGAATCCGAAGAGAAACCCACTTCTCCCGAGGAAGAGCCGGATGACGCACCCGAGAGCGGTATTCTCTGAGGGGACCACTTCAGTAGGGTTCTAACGACATTAGCGGGACAAATCGGTGAGGTATCGGGGCAGAGACATTGGACGAAATAGAAAAACAGAACAGGGTCGGGCCAATGAGGCAACCCTATTCGCTCGCGGCGGGGGGATGGAGACCGAGGCTGGTTTGGCGAAGAAGCGGGTTTGGCGAAGGTAGGGCGAACCGTCCCCGGTGAGCCGACGATCAATCCACAACGATCTTTCCTCCTTCGGTCCCAAAGAGTTGCGGACAAAAGCGAAACCCGGACGGTGCTGACGCCGCGCGTAAGGATAGGCCGCAAGCTTCACTGTCGCGACTTGCTTGTGTCTGATACTTGGGAGAGTTCCCTCGGGGCCCATGCCTGTATGCGAGTATCACAGTAACGAGTCCGACAATTAAGATGAAGATGGCCGGCAGCATAAAAACACGGATGAACTTCTCTTGACTGATCGGAGCCGAATCACCCCCAAATTCATTCTCTCCGGCATCATCCGGGAAACTCGAGGTTATTGAAACCAAATAGAAGCTGGTTTCCCCAGTTCTCAATGTTCGGTATGACAGAATCGCGAACAGAACGGAAACAGTTCCATAAATGATGAGCACGAATCCCACGATCTTGGCAAGAAAAGCCATATGGATGTTCTGGCTAACGGTATTTTCACTTTACTCCCGATCTCATTCGCAAAATCCGAAGTGGACACCTCTCATCAAACTCGTTTCAGCTCGTCAGGTCAAGGATTTACGAATGAGTCTGCGCGAACAAGTGTCCCCAATTGTATTTGGGGCATCCCCGTCGACTGAATCAAGAGAAACGTACACAGACCGCCAATCTCTGGCAATCTTTCTCTGCTCCGCTGGCTCTGCGGCCAACATATGTGTCTGAGAACACACGTAATCAGCGAGTGATCGAATAGCCGGGTGAATTGCAATCAGATGCGACGCGGTGGGCCACCCGAACTGTGCAGTAATGCCCGAACCAATAATTGCAGCATGTGAATCGTCCTCGTGCCCGGTCAGGCGAAACTCCCTCAGAAACGTATCAAGGACCGGGAAGTAAAATACGAAGGCACGACCTCCCATAAACATGAAATCTTCCTGATAATGAATCGGGTTTTCTCGAAAACGCGTGAGCGCGTCGGCAATCGAGAGCCCGCCAAAATTGCGCCATGCGCACTGAGCGTCGAGATCGCCGCCGAACGGGTCAAAATCTTGCTTGGTCGGGAGCGAGACTTCGGCGGCTGAGTCATGGCTGCTTTCGTTCATCGGGTGACACACTGACTCCAAAGCGAGCGGCGGCTCTTGGAAGAAGCATACCACATAAAGACTCGCCATGGAGTCCGCTACTTGATGACCCGCCGGAGCGATGTCTTGGCACCGACGTGGGAGGTCACGGTCCCATTGGTGAGGGTTTCATCGGAAAATTCCAGGACCATGGGCGGATCACTTCCGGGACGCTGGATCGTAACGGTTCCGTCTCTCATTTTCTTCCACGATCCCGGAACGGACCACGCGGTGTGGAGGGCATCGCCGTTTCGCTCAAGAGTCAAAGTCCCTCCGGAACCCCACAGCCACTCGCTCCCGTAGAGAACCCGGTCATTTCCCGTCCGCTTCGATTCGGCGGCCTCCGCTTCGTTGAGACTCTGGATCTCCTCCTTCACCTTCAGCGCCTTGGCCAGCTCACCGTTCCGGGTATAGGTGGTTTGCAGTCTCTCCAGTGCTTCCGCATACCGCCGCTTCGGAACTTCGGTCACCCGCTGAATCTCTGCCTCGAAGAGGACGCGCAGTTTTTGAAGTTCGGCGGGAACCTCCTGTTCCTCCGAGGAGACGAAAGGCGAAAGCAGGACGAGAGCAACACACAGGAGAAGTCTGACATTCGGCATCATTCCGAAATGGGAAAGGTTTCGGCGGATCTTGTCAAGAACAGAACGGCACGATCAGAGAGAGGCAACCCTATTCGGTCGCGGCGGGGTTCGGAGTGGCGGAGGTGGACTCGCCGCCGATGACCTGGCCGCTCTGAGCGTGGGGAGAAGCTAAAAATCGTGGAAGAGATGAAGTTCATTCTCCTTAGAGACCGTTGGGCGCCGACACCCGCTGCCGGGAGCACCACGCTTCCTGATAGTGAATCGGGTTCTCTCGGAACCGCTGAGGGTGTCGGCAATCGAGCGTTCATCGGGTGACACGCTGAATCTGGAGCGAGCGGCGGCTTTTGGAAGAGTGATCCAATCAAGATGCCACCGGTCAGTCCTGCCAGACTTCCAATCACGAATTGTTCTATGGATCTCGCGCACCCGCCGGAAACTTTCCCGCCCCAGTCGAACAATCAGTTGAGCGGTTGTCGCCCCGTAAATGAAGGACTCTCCATGAAGCAGTTCGATACCGCACGCCTCGTAAATCTGCGTTGCTGATTTGCGTTCGAACATCCGAATCTTACGATTGGTGGGATCAAAGTCTCTCGGTGTCCAGTCAGGATCCTGGACGGCAATTCTCTTCATCCATAGCCAGTGATCCCACTCAATCATTATGACTTCTGCCTTGAGTTCGTCTGCAGAAGAGAACGATCCGATCAGGCAAACCAGACAACCGAGACTAACTGTGGAAAGCTTCATTTTCTGGAGCGAATAGTGTGAGCAGCCCACTTCGCGATCAATCTCATACGTGAGTTCCGGGGCTGTGCTGCCCTCCATCTCATTCGTTTTGCCCGCCGCGTCAAGAATTTTGGTGTTTTTTCTGTAGGCATGATGGGAAAGTTTCGGGCGGAGAGAGAAAGGAGTTCTCACGAACTTCTTTACCCCGTGGCGAAAACGGGAGGACTTCGGCGAGAGCTTCAGCAAGCCGGAGAGGACACACCTTCTGTTGCAAGCCGCCCTCTCGTAACGCTCCGGCTGGAAGTCAGCCGACCGGCGGAGTCCTCAAACCGCCCTTCTCACTCTCTCACCGAGGTCTGTCGCAAAGTCGTCGGCCTCGTGCTCTTCGCGCCGAGGGTCGGCGGCGGCGTCGCAATGGCGACCTATGGCTTTCTGGTAGACGGTTTCCAGTTCCACTGCGGGCGACAAAGTCACTCCGTCGGAGGAGGATCGAGAAAGGGGTTGATGACCCGTACGGGACCGTAGTGCTGGCCGTGGTTCAGGTCTTCGGTGTAGAGGACGGGTGCGTCGACTTGTGCGGCGGCGGCGACGATCATGGCGTCCCAAAGCGAAAGCTGCCAGCGGGCTTTGGCTTGAAGCCCCTCGAGAAATAGCTCGTGAGTGTTCGCCACGATCTTCCACGCGGAGAAGTCGTCGATGAGGGTGGCGGCTATTGCGTCGCTCTGACCGGAGCGGGTGAAGTTGACGAAAAATTCCTGCAAGACTTGAACACTGATGGCGGTGCGGGTCGGCTCGCGCAGCGCCGAGGCCACCAGACGCGAGGCGACAGCACGCTTTTCCCCGGCGTCGCTGTCGTAGGCGTAGAGGAGGATGTTGGTGTCGAAGAACCGTTCAACGGGCATGGATCTCATCCCGGGTGAGAGGTTGATTGCCGAGGGCGTAGCCCTGCTCGAGTCGGGCGAGGGCGGATCCGCGCGAGGTCCCGTCCCCCGCGGTGTCGTCGTGGAGGATTTCCTCAAGCCCGCGGATGACGAGCTCACGCATCGTGGTCCGGCGTTTCGCGGCGGCGATCTTGATGCGCTCGACGAGCGGTTCGGGGAGATCGATGGTCGTTCTCATGAATGCATATTTGCATAAATATGCCTGTGGTGCAAGTGGGTTCTGACGAGCCTCTTTTTTTCCGAGACGCTCGGAGGGGCGCATCAAAAAAGGGAGACCTCGCGGCCTCCCTTTTTCTCTGTAGAATGCGTTCTAGAATGCGTTCTGGATCGGTGCGCTTCTCAGTCTTCGACCACCTCGGGCCACTCGGTGTGGAAGAACTCACCGGCGGGTTTGTCGAGGCGTTCGTAGGTGTGAGCGCCAAAGAAATCCCGCTGGGCCTGGAGCAGGTTGGCGGGGAGACGGGCGCTGCGGTAGCTGTCGTAGTAGCCG
>JAAYAT010000319.1 GCA_012719225.1 Verrucomicrobiaceae bacterium | reverse complement strand
CCGGGAGGAGTGCGGTCGTCCCCGAAATATTTTTCACTGCGGTAGCGCAGCCAGACCCGCAGCACTTGCGGGATTTGTTCCTTCTCCGCCGAGCTGAGCCGCTCATAGAGGGCGAGGGCACGGGTGCGTTCCAGTCGGCAGGCACCGTTGCGGTGAGCGTCCCAGTGGGTGCGAGCGAGGCGGATGCGACGCGCGGTTTCTTTCACCAGGGCGGGACCGTTGAGATCATCGTCACCGACTTTTCGTTTTGCGGGCATGGTCGTTGAGAAAAAGATAGCATGGAATACGCTTGCACGATCCGCAAAATGGAGGAAGGACAAGTGGATGAACGACCCCAATGAAGAGCCGACCGAGGTGGCGCATCTCACCGAGGTGGAGATCAAGGACGCGCAGGTGATTTTCACCGCGGTGTGGAAATCCCTCGTCGATGAGTTCGGCTTGGAGAATCTCCGTTTTCCGAAAGAAATCATCCTGCTCGGCGGTGCGCCCGGCGCAGGGAAAGGGACCAACACCGCCTTCATCATGAAAGCGCGCGGCTTCACCTGCCCACCCATCATTGTGAGTTCGCTCCTCGACAGCCCCGAAGCGCGGGCGCTGAAGGACAAGGGCATGCTCGTGGGCGACCGCGAGGTCATGGGCATCCTGCTGCGCAAGATGCTGGAGCCGGAATTCCGCGACGGCGCGATTCTCGACGGGTTCCCCCGCACGAAGGTGCAGGTCGAGTGCATGAAGCTCCTCGTGAAAAAAATCGGCGGACTCCACCGCAAGTACGCCGACACCCCTCTCGCGAGCCATTTCCGCCGCCCCACGATTCACGTCATGGCCCTCTTCGTCGATGAGAAGACCAGCGTGGAGCGCCAACTCTTCCGCGGACGTCAGATCGCGAAACACAACGAGGAGGTCAAAGCGACAGGCCTCGGCGAACTGCAGGAACTGCGCTCGACCGATCTCGACATCGAGGCGGCGAAACATCGCTACCGCATTTTCAAGGAAAACACCTGGGAAGCCCTGCAATCTCTCCGCGAGGTCTTCTTTTATCACCTCGTCAATGCCCAGGGCCCCATCGATGAGGTGGAGCAGAACATCATCAAGGAGCTGAAATACCAGAGTTCCCTCGAACTGGAACCGGCCACCTTTGAAATCGTCCGGGGCATTCCCCTCGCCCACGAAATCATCGTCCACGCCCGGCAGGAACTGGTGCGGCGTCTCGATGGCTACGCCCGGGAGCATCGCGATCTCTTCAAGAGGGTCGCGGAGCTGATCCACACGAAGTTCATCCCCATCATCGAGCGCCATGCCATCTCGGGTCGGGCGGTCATCAACAACGAGGACGAGGTGCTCTCCGATCCCCTCGCCCTTGCCATGTTGATCGACGTGTTCTCCGACCGGGGCTACCACGCCGTGGTCGACAAGCAGCTCACCAAAATCCCGGAGCGGGTCAATGTGCAAACGGGCGAGATCCAGTTCCGCCCCAACACCACCTACCGCATCCGCATTTATTTCGAAGGCTCCGAGATCCGCCACGGGGGGCGCTGAAATCCCCCCGGCGGCCGCGGCCCAGTCGTTTCGCGCGACCTGCCCGACCTGCGCGTTCTCTATTCGATCTCGATCTCGATCGCTTCGGTCTTGGTGAATTTCTCGCGGGAATCGCGCGAGCGCACCAGCGAGGCCCAGAAGCTCTCCCAGGGTTCAATGTCGGGGCGACCGGAACCACCGGTGAGGAGGATCTTGCTGCTGGTGGTGCGAGCGCGGAATTTCCTCGGACCAAAGGACGGCCCCTGCACGACGAGATCGCGGATCCCGTTGGGGAGGCGACGGATCAAATCGTTGTATTTCCGGGTATTGTAGCCCATCTCAAACCCGCTCTCGGCCCATCTCCGGGTGTATTCATCGCGCTCCGAGCGAGGGAGGTTGAAGATGACTTCGTTCGCCTTCACCGCTTCGCGCACCTGGTCGAGCTTGACGCCCTCGCGAGGGAAGTCATAGCCGTAGTAACGGTCCTTGTACTCCGTCGCGAGGGCGGGGAGACGGAAATAAATATGGGCCGAGTCGTAGGTGCCGTCGGTGGGGGGTTCGGCCACATAGGTGGCGTTCATCCCCTTGCGCCCGAGATAGAGATGGACGCGGAATTTCAACTCGTCCTCGAGGACCATTTTCCAAATGATCTCCTTGCCGTCGAAGCTAGGTTCCTCTTCGAGCCGGAGGAATTTCCGGTGGCGGAGGCGGGCCCGCGGATCGGGGTGATCGGGGATTTCCTTCCAACTGTGGTAGTGGAAGGAGATTGGTCTCTGGATGTACTGGCCCTCGGCGTCCTTCAGGAAAATCAAGACACGGGCCTCCGGACCGTAGAAGATGGCGTCGTATTCCGGTTCGGAGAGCCGGTGGATCTCTTTCCACGAGGAGGACACTTTAAAAGAATGAGGCATGTCGTTGGTGAGTTCGGCCCGCGGCGTCGCGAGCTGAATGTTCATCTTGGCGAGTTCCTCCATGTCCGCCTTTTTCTGGTCGGCCATCAGCGAAGTCACCTCGGTCTCTTCGTTGCCGCGCAGCAGCGAGACGAGAGAGGGCAACTGCCGACCCCGCGTCTTGTTCGAGATTTTTTTCGTCATCACATCGAGGAACTCGGTCCCCTTTTCCGCCGGTTGCAGATAGGTGCGGATCCTGCGACGCCCGAGGAGCTGGCCGAGCTCGGCGGCCACGTCCTCGTCCACGAAGTCTTCGAAATCGGAGAAAATATAAATGCCATCGACCTTTTGCTCGAGGAGGAAGTTGATCGCGGTGGAAGTGCCGGTGCCGCTCCAACTGCCGACGGTGAGAAACTGGTTGGGCCGGGTTTTGAACGTCTCGATGAGGCGGTCCACGTAGCGCTGGGGGGCCTTGCGCGGGAGATCATACCAGAGGAACCAATAGGGCGTGTGGGTCTTGTGAATGGGATCGAAAGGCACCACCTCCTCCGCGATGATGGAGCGCACCTCGCTGTCGCTGCTCTGTTTGTTGATGAGCATGTTGCGCACGTAGACCACGGGCGAGTCCTTGAAGCTCTTGTCGACCTCGCGCACCACGGCGGGGAGGAACTCCGCCATCGAGCCGGAGACATCGAGAATGACCCCCAGCACTTCGCCGTCGATCTCCATCTTCTGCCCGAACATCATCTTGGACTCGGTCGAGGTCGGCATGCCGAGGCTCATCGAGGGGTTGAACTCCATCCCGGTCTGCACCGCGACATCCGCGATGGCGATATCCGCCCGGGAGACCGAGAAGGTCGATGTCGCGTTGACCGATATGATGTCGGCGATGGCCGAGTTCACCGCTGAAGTAGGAGCGACCGTCGGCTTGTTGAGGGTGACGTTCTCTATCGTCTCGTCGGGCTGGGGGGGGGACGCCGAGGCGACGATCTGCGGAGGAATGCGGGGAGGGGTCTGGCTCACGATGAGGGTGAGGCCGAGGAAGATCAGGACGTGGATCAGCACGGTGACCGCCACTGAATTGAATTTGTCGCGGCGCATGACCTGGGCGCGACGTTGCTCGATGGCATCCCGGGCTTCCCGGAGCGCCTCGATTTCGCTGTTGGAAAAGGCGACCTTGGGCAAGGTCATGGGCGAACCGTCGCCGGAGGCCTTCACCAAGGCGATGGTGGGTTCCTCCCAGACCTGCTCCACCGGAACCTCGTCGTCGATGTCGTCGACGGTGAGGGACACGACGGTGGCGGCGCGCAACTCCTCCTGATACTGCTTCGCCGGTTCGTAGTCGGGATCGATCTCCAGGGCCGAGGCGACGAGCCCCTTGGCCTGCTCCACCGCCCCGACCGCGGCGTAGGTTTTCGCGGCGGCGAGCCACGGACCCGGTTCGTGGGGAATCGCCTCCCCCTCGTTCACCACCGCGACAGCCTCCTCGTGGCGGTCTTCCGCGACCAGAGCTTGGACGAGCGAGAGCCGCAACTCCCAGTTGCCAGGATCGGCGGCGAGCGTGGTGGTCAGTTCCGGAATGGTCATACAAATAAAAAGTCAGTGGTTCGCAAAGAGACTATTTCGTTTCTTATTGGCAAAGGCCAGCCCGAAATGTGACATCCGAAAAGAGATATTTTGCGCCCGGCCGTTATTCGCGACCCACGGGAGCCCGACGGGTCCTGTTGCTTCACTCCGCCGAGGCAAGCAAGACCCGCCTCAGAATCTCCTCCTGGACCCGGTGCATCTCGGTGCGGTCGGGCTCCTTCAGGTCGGTGTGCCCGTTCAAATGCAAGAGGCCGTGAATGAGATAGAGGAGCGCCTCGTCCTCCACGCTGTTCCCGTGCGAGGGCGCTTCGCGGCGGGCGGTGTCGATGCTGAGGAGAATCTCGCCGTGGGGAAAGGTGATCACGTCGGTCGGGGTCGGGTCGTCGAGAAATTCCTGGTGGACTCCGGCGATGGTTTCGTCGGAGACGAGACTGACCTCGATTTCGGCGAGATCGCCGAGAACGGGCTCTTCCCGACCTCGGGCGCGCAAACAGTGCGGCAGCGCGCGGCGCGCCCGTTCCTCGAGTCGTTCGGGATCGAGCTCCCCGCAATCGGTGTGGACGAAGATCTCGATTCTAGCCCGCATTTCTCACACCCTTTCTGCTGCGACTTGCTACGGTTCGGTCTGGCTGCGTTCCGCTCGGTTTCCCCTTGGACAGTATGGAATCATACAGCCCGACGGGAAAACCAACACGCGCCTTGCCAGACCGAACCTCGCCGCGTCTCGCGACGAAAGAGCATGAGAAATGCGGGCTAGGCGGGGCGGACGGGGACATGAAAGGGAGGGAGCGTTCTCCAGTCGCGAGGGCGGCCCGCGTCAGGTGATCGGCGGTTGATCGGGCGGGGAATCGGTTCCGTTCCCTGCGCCCGCGGTGGCACCCGCTGCGGAACTGACGAGCTCGCTGGTTTTCGTCTTGGGCTTGGGTTTGGATTTGTCGCCGCCCTCTTCCAGTTTGGGATATTCGATGCGGTTGTGCATCATGCTGCGGAGGGTGGTGGAAAAGCTCTTTTTGATGGTGGCGAGGTCCGCGAGGGTGAGGGCCGCGTCGTCGAGTTGGCCGTCGTTGAGGCGCTCTTTGAAAAGCTCGTCGATAAGTTCGTCGATCTTTTTCGGGGTGGGTTTTTGAAGGCTGCGCGAGGCGCTCTCAACCGTGTCGGCGAGGCTGATGATGGCGCTCTCCCGGGTGCGGGGGCGCGGACCGGAGTAGCGGAAGCTCTCCTCCTTGACCTCGGGGATGTCCTCTTCGTGGGCCTTGCCTTCTTCGAACTGCTTTTTGATCTCGTCGCGTTGTTTCAGGGCGCGGTGGTAAAAGAAACGGATCAGGGAGTTGCCGTGGTGTTCGAGGATGACGTTCACGATCTCGGCGTTCATCTTGTGTTTGATCGCCATGTCGACCCCGTCCTTGACATGGGCCATGACGATGAGGGCGCTCATGTTGGGGGTGAGATCGTCGTGGGGATTGTGTCCGTCGCCGATGTTCTCGATGAAGTAGGCGGGTTTTTTCATCTTCCCGATGTCGTGGAAGTAGGAGCAGACCCGGCACATGATCGCGCTGGCACCGATGGCCTCGGCGGCGGTCTCGGCGAGGGTGGCGACGACGAGGCTGTGGTGGTAGGTGCCGGGCGCCTCTATCGTCATTTGCTTGAGGAGCGGATGATTGAGATCGGCCAGTTCGATCCAGGAGACATCGGTGGTGATGCGGAAGGCCGCTTCGATGAGCGGGAGCAGCCCGCTCACGAGGACGGCGGTGAGGGAGGAGACGAGGATGGCGGAGAGCACCTGTTTGCCGACCATCTCCCATTGGCTCAGTTCGGCGCTGAAGACCGGCCACTGGATCAGCCCGAGCGTGGAGGCGAGCAGGACGCAGGCCACACCCGAGTAGGCCCCCGCCATGACGAGCCGGCTGCGTCGCCGGACGCTGTTGGTGAGGTAGATCGCGACGAAACCGCAGATCATGGAAAAAATGATGAAGGGAAAGGCCTCTTCTTTCGGCACGGTCATGCCACCGAAGAGACTGGAGTAGACCACCGCGAAGGTCCCGTGCCGCCGTCCCACCAGGAGCGAGACGATGATGGGGGCGAAAATGTAGGGCTCGACGAGGAAACGGAAGCCACCCTCGGGGGCGAAGGTCGCGGCGATGTGCTCGCTCAGTTTCACCAGGAGGAGCTGCACCAGGATGACCACGAGGATGAGGGTAATGCGCGAATTTTGATGAAACGTGTGGGGTAGGCTGACGTGCCAATGCACCACCAGGGTCGCCGAGATGACGGTGACGACCACGAAGGTCTGGAGATGATTCCCCTCGAAGATGGAGCCGCTGCTGGAGGAAAAAATGATCCAGAACGAGACGAGGGCGGCGAACAAGGCGAAGAGCAGGCCGCTGATCTGCCAACCCGACCGCAACATCTCGGAGATGGCGGTCTCGTTCAGGGTACGTCGCTTCTGCCCGCTGGAAAACCCGCGGTTCTGAAGACGCTTCTGCGATAGGAAGTGGAACATGAGCGGTCAGCCTCTCTTTTCGCCACGAAATTCCCGGTTGGTGGCGAACGGTTCTGTAAGCACTCTATCTTGCAACAGTTCGCGTCAGAAACAACAAGAATCGCAAGCCGAAACTGTTCAAACAATCAACATGCAATCCCCGTAGCTGAAGAAGCGATATCGTTCCTTCACCGCCTCCCGGTAGGCCCGGAGAACGAGCTCCCGGCCCGCGAAGGCGCTCACGAGCATGAGCAGGGTGGACTTGGGCAGGTGGAAGTTCGTCAGGAGGGCGTCGACGGCCCGGAACGTATAGGGCGGAAAGAGAAAAATATCCGTCTCTCCGCCACCGGGGGCGAGTTCCCCTCCTCCGTCGCGGGCGCAGGTCTCAAGGACGCGCACCACAGTGGTGCCGACCGCGATGCTGCGTCCACTCTTGCGGATCGCGTCGGCGACGCGGGGCTCCAGGTGATAGCGTTCACGGTGCATGTGATGACCGGCGAGCGTTTCACTTGAGACCGGACGAAAGGTCCAGATCCCGACATGGAGGGTGACAAACACGTGCGGCAGGGTCGCCAGCATTTTCTCGGAAAAGTGGAGTCCGGCCGTCGGAGCGGCGATGGCACCGGCCTCGCGGGCGAAGACGGTCTGGTAGCGCTCCCGGTCCGCGATCTCGTCGGGCCGCTCGATGTAGGG
>JAAYAT010000318.1 GCA_012719225.1 Verrucomicrobiaceae bacterium | reverse complement strand
TAGTCGTCCTGATTCGGGTTGGGTCCGGTGGTGCGGACGATGCCGTTTTCCTCCCGCTGGAATTCGGTTCCCTCGGCCGATTCCACCGAGAGGGGACGGGCGGGATGCCAGGCCCGGTAGTCCTGTTCGAGCTTTGCCAAGGTCTGCGGAAGTGTGGCGTCGAACCGTTTTTCCGCCGCGGCGCGGGCGGCCGCCTCGACGGGTTCGAGCGAGGCGACGTGAGCGCTCATTTCGGCGACGGCGCGGGCTGCGCGGGGGGACGGGTAGTCGAGATAGGGGGCCGCTTTGCGACCGGCCCGGCCGTCTTCGTTGATGCTGTTGAAAAAGGCGAAGAGGCGGTAGTAGTCCTCGTGACTGACCGGATCAAATTTGTGGGTGTGGCATTGGGTGCAGCCGAGGGTGAGTCCGAGCCAGACGGTGCCGGTGGTGTTGACCCGGTCGATGACGTAGTTGATGCGGGATTCCTCGGGATCGCGTCCGCCCTCCCCGTTGGTCATGTGGTTGCGGTGAAAACAGGTCGCGAGAATTTGCTCGGGGGTGGCGTCGGGAAGGAGATCGCCCGCGAACTGCTCGATGGTGAATTGATCGAAGGGCATGTTGCGGTTGAAGGCATCGACGACCCAGTCGCGCCAGGGCCAGTTGGTGCGCTCGGTGTCGCCCTGGAATCCGTCGGTGTCGGCGTAGCGCGCCGCGTCGAGCCACCACATCGCGAGGCGTTCGCCGTGATGCGGGGAGGCGAGGAGACGATCGACCGCCTTTTCCCAAGCGGCGGGGTTGGGACTCGCGGCGAAGGCGCTCACTTCCTCCGGTGTCGGAGGCAGACCGGTGAGACCGAAGCTGAGGCGGCGCAGTTGGACCTTGGGCGGGGCGGGAGGGGAAGGGGCGAACCCTTCTTTCTGGAGGCGTCGGCGGACGAAAAAGTCAACAGGGTGCAGTGCGGGATCCGAGAGGGTGGGACGAAGCGGTTTTTCAAAAGCCCAGTGTTTGCCCCAGGGCGCACCCTCTTCGATCCAGCGCCGGATGATGTCCCGCTCGGATTCGCTGAGAGGGGTGCGGTGGGAATCGCGCGGTGGCATGATTTCCTCCTCGTCTCCGGTGACGAGGCGCTGCCAAAGTTCGCTCGCCGCGAGGTCGCCGGGGGCGATGATGCGGATCCCGTCGTGGTCGCGCTTGGCTTCCTGCTCGACATCGAGGCGCAGGTCGGCCTTGCGCTGGCCGGGGTCGGGGCCATGGCAGTGGAAACAGCGGTCGGAGAGGATGGGGAGGACCTCCCGGCTGAAGCTGATTTTTTCCCGGGCGGAGACGAGGGGTAGGCATGAAACGAAGGCAAAAGCCGACGCCTGGACGAGGGGAAGCCGATATGTCAATCCGATCCGCATGGGCCAAGGATAGCCCATCCGGTTCGGGAACGCTTGTAGCGCGTGGCCGTAATTTTGGTATGTTTCGACCATGTCATCCCTGCATTTCACCCGGTTTTTTATGGAACGGACGGCGGCTGCGTCGCTGCTGGAGTTGTTCGACTCTCTGCCGGGGGTGATTTTTTATGCGAAAGACAGGGAGAGCCGCTACATGGCGACGAACCAGGCGATGCTGGTGGCGAAGGAAATCGAAGACCCTGGTGAGCTGCTGGGACGCACCGACCGGGATTTTCATCCGGCGGTGATGGCGGACGCCTACATCGCGGAGGATTGCCGGGTGATGGAGACCGGTCTCTCCCTGACCGATCAGATCTGGTTTGTGGTGGATCGCTCGGGTCGGCCGGGCTGGTTCCAATCCAGCAAGGTGCCGCTGCGCGACGCGTCGGGCGAGGTCATCGGACTCGCCGGAGTGCGCTATGCGATCCAGACGCCGGAGGACCGCGAAAAGCAGTTCCGTGCGCTCGCCCCGGTGATTCGTCATCTCGAAGAGAACTACACTTCCGCGGTTCCGATGAGTGAAATGATCCGGCTCGCGGGGATTTCTCCGACGCATTTCAACCGGCAATTTCGCCGCCTCTTCGGGATGTCGCCGACGCGTTTCTTACATTCTCTGCGGATCGAAAAAGCGAGGCAATTGCTGACGCACACGGACCGCGCCGTCGGTGAGATCGCCCTGGAGACGGGGTATCACGACCAGAGCCATTTCACCCGCCATTTCCGGCGTCTCACCGGGATGACCCCGGGGCATTTCCGCACCCGCTTTCGCGGGAATGGAAAAGGGTGGCCCGGAGGGGGCTGAGGACGGCGTTCTCAGAGGATGACGCCGCCGCCCGCTTTCGCGAGAGCTTCGCGGAAGGCCGCGGAGACAGCTTCGATGTGGTCCTTGTGGAAAATGCTGATGTGGTTGCCGGGGACGCCGATGAGGTCGAGTTCGTCGACCAGACCGGCCCAGCCGTAGTCGTCGCCGATCTCGAATTTGTCGTTGCCGACCTTGGCGCGGAAGAGGGTGAGGGTGCCGGAAAATTTGCCGGGGACGTAGGCCTCCATGGCTCGTTCGTGGGCTTTGCGCAACTGCACCTGACGCAGCCACCCCGGGCTCTTGGCGTCGGGGAGATGACGGGCGACGGCGTCCTCGGCTTCGAAGTAGAGCCGGTAGGCCAGTCCGCTCCCGACCCGTTTGCTGAGGTTGCCGAATTTCTCCAGCGCGCTGGCGGAACGTTCGTTGCGCGAGGTCCAGTTGACTGCGACCCGCTCGGAGAGACTGAGCTTGCGCGCTTCGACGGCGGGGTTTTCGGTATCGACGAGTCCGAGGAATTCGACCTCTTCTCCGGCCGCCAGGATCTGGCAGGCCATCTCGTAGGCGACCACGCCACCGAAGGAGTATCCGCAGAGAAGGTAAGGGCCGTGGGGTCTCACCTTGCGCATTTCGGCGAGGTATTTCGCTGCGGTTTCCTCGACGGTTTCTTCCCGGAGCGCTCCGGCGGCGGTGAGGGCAGGCGCTTCAAAGGCGTGAAAGGGGCGATCCGTTCCGAGGCGCTCCGCGAGGTTGCCGTAGAAGAGGATGCCTCCGTCTCCGCCGTGGACGGCGAAAAGCGGCGGGAGATCTCCGTGGGGTTGGATCGCGACGGTGGTCTCGGCGATGGGCTCCTCCATTCGGACGGACACGGCGGCGGTATCGGGTGCTGCCGACTCCACGGTCTGGGGGAGTGAGGACGACGGGAGCGGTGTCCGCTCCGCTGCCTGTTTCTCGTCGATGAGGGCGGCGAGTTGGCGCACGCTGGGGGCGCGGAAGAGGGTGGCGAGCGGCAGAACCACGTCGAAGGTTTTCTGGAGACGGACGAACAATTTCATGCCGAGGAGGGAGTGGCCTCCGAGGGAGAAGAAATCGTCGTCGAGACCGATCTCGTCCGTGCGGAGGAGATCCTTCCAGATCGCCAGGAGGGCTCGCTCCGTGTCGGTGTCGGGACGGTCGGGAGCAAGAACTCCGTTTGCGGCTTTGGTAGGCTCGGGCAGGGAACGGGTGTCGATTTTTCCGTTGGTGTTGAGGGGCAGTTCGTCGAGGACGACGACGGCCGAGGGAACGAGGTATTCGGGCAGTCTCTCGCGGAGATACCCGAGCAGTTCCGTCGAAGTCGGTTTCACCCCGTTCTGCGGGGCCACGTAGGCGGCGAGGGATTTCTCGGCGGCGCTGTCGCCGCGGACCACGACTTTGCACTGGCCGATCCGGGGATGGCGTCCGAGCTGGGCTTCGATCTCGCCGGGTTCGACGCGGAAGCCGCGGATTTTCACCTGGTGGTCGATGCGTCCGAGGAACTGGATGTTGCCATCGGGACGGAAGCGGCAGAGGTCGCCGGTGCGGTAGAGCCGCGCGGCGGGATCGTCGCGGAAGGGATCGGGGAGGAATTTTTCCGCAGTGAGGGCGGGATTCCCGAGGTAACCGGCGGCGAGTCCGTCCCCGCCGGTCCACAGCTCGCCGGCGACTCCGGGTGGCACCGGCCGACGGTGGTCGTCGAGGATCCAGACGGTGGTGTTGGCGAGCGGTTTTCCAATGGGGATCTGGTTGAGGAGAAAGTCCGCCGGAGTGACGGTGTGGGCGGTGGTGAAGGTCGTGTTCTCGGTGGGACCGTAGCCGTTGATGAGACGGACCCCGGGATGCATCGCGAGGAAACGGGCGGCGTGCTCGGGTATCATGATGTCGCCGCCGCTGATCAACTGGCGCAGCCCGGTGAAAGCCTCGGGGGTCTCGTCCAGCATGATTTGGAAAAGTCCCGCGGTGAGCCACAGGGTCGTGACATGGTGCTTCGTCAGGGCGTCGGTGATCGCGGCGATGGTGAGGCGTCCGGCGTCGGGAAGGGCGAGGGTGCCTCCGTTGAGCAACGCACCGTAGATTTCGAAAAGGGAGGCGTCGAAGCAGAGGCTCGAAGCGTGCAGGAGGGTTTCCTTTTCATCCAGCGTGCAGAAGCCGGACTGGATCGCCAGCCGCACGATGCTGCGGTGGGTCGTGATCGTGCCCTTGGGCAGACCGGTTGATCCCGAGGTGTAGAGGATGCAGGCACCGCTCGCGGGATCGCGGAGCGGTTCGTCTGCGGGAAGGGAGACGGAGTGCTGCGCTGCGGCGTCCACGTCGAGGATGGCGAGCGCACCGGGGAGGCGGGAGCGCCAGTCCTCCTGCGTGATCGCGAGGGTGGCGGCGCTGTCTTTGAGCATGAAATGGAGGCGGTCCGCGGGGTATTCGTGATCGAGAGGCAGGTAGGTCGCGCCGGTTTTCATGACCGCGAAAAGCGAGGCGATGAGACGGGGGGATCGCTCGACAAAGACCGCGACGCGATCGCCCGGGCCGACCCCGGCTGCGAGGAGGGCGGAGGTGATGCGATCGGTCAGGGCGGAGAGTTCGCGGTAGCTCATCTCGCCGTCCGCGTGTCGCAGGGCGATGGCGTCGCCTCGTCGCGCGGCGACTTCGTCAAACACTTGCGACACGGTTTTGTCGCGCGGGTAGGGGGTGGTCGTCTCGTTCCACTGGTGCAGGAGCGCGAGTTGGGAGGGGCTTATCGCCGCAGCGATCGCAGAGACCGGCGCGGTGGCGTCGGCGACGATGGCGTCGAGGATGGCGCGGTAGGTCGTCAGCCAGTGGGCAACGGTTTCCCGGCTGAAAAGCGCGGTCTGGAAATCGAAGCGCAGTTCGAGGCCTGCTTCGTATTCACGGGCCTTGAGGAAGAGGGCGTTGGTGGTGTAGCCTCGTTCGATTTCGCTCACTTCGGTGCGCAGTCCGGTGAGGGCGAGGCTGTCGTCGACGCGTTCCAGATTGAAAACCGCCTCCACTTTGGGGCGCTCCTCGCCGCCGAATGTCTTGAGGAGACGACCGTAGGTGAAGCTCTGATGATCGAGGCTGTCGAGGAGGCGGCTCTGGGTACGCTTGAGAAAATCGGAGAAGGGGATCTCCTCTTCGATCTCCGCGACAAAAGGCAGGAAATTGACACAGTGACCCACGAGGTTTTCATGGCCGGTGCCGCTCTGACCGGCGGTGGGGAAACCGACCACGAAACGCTGTTGGTGGCTGATGCGGTGGAGGAGGACCTGGTAGGCGCTCATGAGCACTCCGAAGAGGGTCGCTCCGGATTTGCCGGCCGCTTTTCGGAGCTCGTGCATCTCGGAGGGGGAGAGGAGCTCGGCGAGAGTGTCGCAGCGGTAGTCCGGGTCGCCGGAATTTTCGTACTCGGCGGGCAGATTGAGCGGCTGCACCGGGGTGGAGAATTCATCGAGCCAGTAGGCTTCGTCCGGCCCGCTTTCCGCGGCGGTCTCTTTCCCGGTGGTCTCGGCGCAGTAGGCGCCGAAGGAGGGGGCGGGGGAAAGCGCGGGCGCGGTCCCGGCGAGACGGGCGTTGTAGATTTCGCCCAGCTCGCGCAGAACGACGAGATAGGCCCAGCCGTCGCAGGCGAGATGATTGGCGTTGAGGATGAGGAGGTGCTCTTCCGGGGCCAAACGGAGCAGGCCGCCCCGGAAAAGCGGACCGTTTTCCAGGTCGAAAGGCGTCTGGCGCTCCTCGTCGAGCGCTTCCTCGACGGCGCGGGATTTTTCCTCCTCTGCCAAGGTGGAAAGATCGTGGAGAGGCAGCTCGAAGGTCATCCTCGGATGCACCGTGAATCCGTCGCCGCTCGCCGGGAAGACGGACCGCAGGGAGTCGTGGCGATCCACCACGTCCTGGAGGGAGGCGCGCAAGGCCTCCGCATCGAGATCGCCGCGGAGGGTGATGAGGTTGATCTCGTTGAAGCTGAGGGAGGCGTTCCGCCCAATCTGCGACGCCAGCCAGACTTCGGCGAGCGATTCGGTCATGGGGAAAACCGTGGGCGTCGCCGGAGCGGCGGAGATTTTTTCCACTTCCACGGCCGGGGTTTCCGGGGACAAAAGCGGAGCTTCGCTTTCGAGAGAAACGTCCTCGGGGAGAGGGAGGAGCCGGGGAGGACCGGTGAGCCGGGAACCGTTGCGGTGGGGGGCTTCGTAGCCGGCGGGAGTTTCGAAGAAACCGCCCTCTTGCATCTCGGCGAGGGATTCGCGGAACGCGGCGATGAGGTAATCGATGTCCTCGTCGGTGTGCGCCGCGGTCATGTAGGTCGGGAAGCCTTCGAGAAGAAATACGCCTTTGCTCCGCAGGTGGAAAAAGAAAAGGTTCGCGTATTTGTGGTTCTCGTCCGCGCGCAGGAACATCTGCGACCCGAAGTTGGGCATGCGGAGGGGAGCGCCGCTCTCGACGAACATTTTGTCGACGGTCGTGGCGAGGCGGTCGGCCTTGTCGCGGACGCCCTGCCAGAATTCGGGCCCCTTGGCCTGGAGATGGAGGAGGACCTGCTTCACCGCCACCATCGCGAGAGGATGCCTCACAAAAGTACCGGCAAAGAAGGTGACTCCCTTTTCGGGGAAGGAATTATCGCCATACTGCCACATGCCGCCGTCGAAGGTGTCCATGTATTCCGCCTTGCCCGCGACGACCCCGAGGGGCATGCCGCCGCCGACCACCTTGCCGTAGGTGGCGATGTCGGCGTCGACGCCGTAGAACTCCTGGGCACCGCGCGGCCCGGTGCGGAACCCGGTGATGACTTCGTCGAAGACAAAAACGGTGCCCGAGCGGCGGGTGATCTCGCGGACGGCGCGGACGAATTCGATCGGCTGGAATTCGGGTCGGCGGCTCTGCACCGGTTCGATGATGACGGCGGCGAGTTCGTTGGCGCGGCGGCGGATGATCTCGAGGGCCTCGTCGGTGCCGTAGGGCAGCACGATCATGTGATCGACCGCCTGCCGGGGAATGCCGGGGGCGATGGGGAGGGAACGGATCGCGTCACCGCTGCCGACTCCTTTTACTAACACTTCGTCGAAATTGCCGTGGTAGTCCTTGGTGAACACGACGATCTTGTCGCGGCCGGTGACGGTGCGGGCGAGACGCATCGCGGCCTGGACGGCCTCGGAACCGGTGTTGACGAAACTGGCTCGTTCGTTGCCGGTGATTTCACAGAACAGTTTGGCGGCCTCCATCGCGGTGACGCATTGGGGGCCGACCTCAACGCCGCGGTCGAGTTGTTCCTTGAGGGCTTCGGTGACGAAATCGGGCGAATGACCGAGAAAGTTCGGCCCGAAGCCGTTGAGCAGATCGATGTATTCGTTGCCATCGACATCGAGGAGGCGCGAACCTTTCGATTTCCTGACACAAATCTGGTAAATCATTTCCTTCCAGCGACGGTTGAAGCCGGAGACGGTGCGAGGATCGGCGTGCCACTGGCGGTAGGTGGTGGTGAGTTCCTTCGAGGTATGGGTCCTCGCGATATACGATTCGATGAGCTCGTCGAGGTGGCGGCGCTGGCGGTCGGTGAGGGCGTCGTCGAGCTTGCGGTTGATCGCAGTGGTCGGAGCCGAGACGCCGCCGGCGGAAGCGCTCGACTCGGCGGCGGCGGGTCGCACCGACGGGGCGGGTTCGAGTGGCTTGTTAGGGATAGGGGAGGCGACCGTTGCCGGGGCCTCCGGGAGCGGAACCGGGAGGGAGCCGCCCCGGAGCAGGGCGATCTGCTGCTGCATCAGGTCGAGCTGTCGGGCGATGACGGCTTCCATCGAGCCGTCGGCGGCGGGTGCCGCGTGGTGGAACGCGAGGGCGGCCGGAGGCGAGGCGAACGCCGTTGTGATCTGCTGAGGCAAGGCCGCCGGGACGGGTGCCGGAGCGGCTTCTTCCGCCACTGCTTCGCGATAGCGGTCCGCCGGGAGTTCCGCGTCGAGATGACCGACCATCGCGTCGATGCTGGAGAGGTCGCCCATGAGATCGCGCAGATTGATTTCCACCGCGAACTCCCCTTGCAGCGCCTTACTCACCTGGGTCAGCAAGAGCGAGTCGAAACCGAGTTCGAGGAAGGAGGACTCACCGGCGAGTTCGTCTTCGGGGATGCCCGAGAGATCGGTGAGAACGGCGCGTATCGCCGTGGCGATGGTTCCCCGGCGGCAGGCGTCGGGGCGGCGGGTGGGGGCAGATGTGCTCATGACAGGAGAAGCGGAAACGGGCTGGGGGAAGGGATGTGGGGGAAGGACGGGAGCGGGAATGGCGGGGGGAGGGGAGGAAATTTCCGGGCGGACCAGAGGGTCGCCGTTGAGATCGTTCATCGGGGTCGCCTCGACCCAGTGACGTTTTCTTTCAAAGGGATAGGTCGGGAGAATGACTCGCTTGCGGGTTTCCGCGGAGTAAAAGGAAGTCCAATCGACCTCGACTCCGGCGGTCCAGAGTTTGCCGAGAGATTCGAGCATGTTGGCGTGATCGCAGCCGGTCTCTTTGACGTGGCGGCAGGTCGACAGGGTGATGTGTCCGGCTTTTCGGTCGAGTGACTGGCGGGCCAACCCGGTGAGGGTCTGGCCGGGACCGACTTCGACAAAAAGCTGTGCGGGTTTTTCCGCCCCGAGCGTCACCAGCGAGCGGTGGAATCGCACCGGTTCGCGGAGGTGTTTCGCCCAATAGAACGGGTCGGTCGCCTCTTTTTCGGTGAGCCATTGTCCGGTCACGGTCGAGAGGATGGGGAGGGACGGAGCGGAGAGCGTCATTCCCGAGAAGGACTCCGCGAAACGCGCGATCACCGGATTCATCATTCGCGAGTGGAAGGCGTGCGAGGTGTGGAGGGGCCGGGCGATGACGCCATCGGATTCCAAGGCCTCGTGGAACGCGGCGAGTTCGTCATGCGGACCCGCGACGACACAGAGAGAGGGACCGTTTACCGCCGCGAGATCGAGGGTTTCGGGGAGGCGGTCGAGGAGATCCGACTCGGAGAGCCGCACCGAGAGCATGCCTCCGCCGGGCAGGTCCCCCATGAGACGTCCCCGGGCGGCGAGGAGGCGGAGACCGCTTTCCAGGTCGAACACCCCGGCGTGACAGGCCGCGACAAACTCGCCGACGCTGTGTCCTATCATCACCGAGGGGGTCACGCCCCAGTGACGCCAGAGATCGGCGAGGGCGTATTCGATCACAAAGATGGCCGGCTGGGCCAGCACGGTGTCTTTCAATTGCCGGGAGGCCGCTTCGCGATCTGCGTTTTCGTCAGGGTAAAGCACCTCGGTCAGGGAGAGTCCGAGGAGCGGTTCCAGGATCTCCGAACAATGATCGACGAGCAT
>JAAYAT010000032.1 GCA_012719225.1 Verrucomicrobiaceae bacterium | reverse complement strand
GGGAGAGATTGCCCACGGTGATCCCGAGAGCTTCGGCGATGGATTGGCCGTTGGCCGCGATGTCCGAGCGCAGTTTCAGGGTGTTGGTATCCGATTTGGCGATGGCCTGAACCACCGCTTCGATGGGTTGGCCTTTCCGGATCACGGTGAGTTGGGTCACTTCCCCCGCTTTTTTGGAGCGGATCCGGGTGAGGGTGTCCTCGGCGGATTTGGTCGTCTTGCCGTCGAATTTCACGATGACGTCGCCGGGCTTGAGACCGGCCCCTTCGGCGGGAGAATCTTTGACCACGTCGGTGATGAGCGCTCCCTGGGTGCTGTTGAGGCCGAGGGCGATGGCGTAGTTCCGCGAGATGTTGTCCACTTCGATGCCGATGTATCCTCGGATGAGCGGGCGGCCGAGGACGATGGCTTCGAAGACCTCTTTGACCTCGTTGGCGGGGATGGCGAGACCGATGCCCTGCCAGACGCGAACGTCCTGTTGTCCGGTGAAAATCGCGACGTTGACCCCGATGACCTCGCCCCTCACGTTGACGAGTGGCCCGCCCGAGTTGCCGGGGTTGATGACCGCATCGACCTGGAAATACTCGTTGGCACCGTCGCTGAGTTCGCGCTGTTTCGCACTGATGATCCCTCGGGTGACGGTCTCGCTGAGGCCGAAGGGGTTGCCCACCGCGAGGACCATTTCCCCCACCCGGACCGCCTCGGAATCTCCGAAGGCGAGGGGCCGCAGCGGCGGGAGTTGCCCTCCCTCGGGCGCTTTCAACTGGAGCACGGCGACGTCGACATTGGGATCGCTCCCGACCCACTCGGCTTCGAACTGCCCGCCACCGTGCAGGGTCACGAGGATTCGGTCAACCCCGGCGACGACATGGTGGTTGGTGACGATGTGTCCCTGCTCGGTCACGATGAATCCCGACCCGAGGCCGGGGGACTGGTAGCTCTCGCTCTGCCGGTAGCCGAAAAATCCGAAGGGATCGGTCGGAACGACCCGCGTCACATTCACGCTGGTGGTGGTGTCGATGCTGACGACCGACGAGACCACCGCGTCGGTGAGGTCGGCGAGGGAGCGGTTCACTTCTTCGAGGATGGCGGTGCTGTTGAGATTGAGGGGAGTCGCCCGGAGGAGCCGGCTCGCGTCGTTCCCGTCGCTCTGCGCGAGGACGGGCGTTTCGACCCCGATCGCCGCCGTGATGGGGCGACGCTTCAGCAAATCGAGGAGGTTGTAGCGCTCCGTGTCATCGATGAGGCCGAAGTACAAAAGGGCGGAAGAGCCGCCGATGAGGGCGACCCCGAGGAGGTGGAGAAAAAAACGGGCCATATCCTGTTTATCCTTTTCGGGAAAGTGGTGCAAGCGGGGCGTGGAGCCTACGGGGTGTCAAGATTATCCACCTTCGGGAAAGACTCCACCATCTTTTGGTCCTCGGGCGCGAGGTCGTTGAGGGGGATGTTCCATTTCTGGCCCGAGGCGTCTTGGAGGATGACCCGGACCCCGTCGTGCTGGACGAAGCGGGCGAAAATTTCCTTCCCGAGGTAATTGGACCAGTCCCGGAAGCCCCGTGCGACGAGTTCGGCCTTTTGCTTTTTGATCGACTCGATGACCGGGCGGGAGGCCCCGACCAGCTCGTTGAAATAATCGACCGGACGCCCCGAGCGGTATCCCCGGATGCTTTGTTCCACTTCTCCGTTGGGATTGAAAAGGAGCACGTTGGGGTATCCCCGGACCTTGTACCTGTCCTTGATTTTCCGGAGGGCGTCGGGCGCGTCGGTGTAGTTGCGCGGGTAGTTGAGGTAGCAGATGACGAGATTTTCCTTCACGAAATTGTTGAAGCTCTTTGTCGCGAATACCTCCTGCGAGAGGGCCATCGCCTGGGCGTTCCAGACGCCGGTGAAGAGGAGCAGCAGGGGGCGCTGCTCGCGCTGGGCGCGGTCGAAGGCGTAGTGCGGGTTGATCTCCCACCAGGCGCTCTCGGGATCGTCCGGATAGACCTGGACGCGCTCGGGTCGCTCGTCTTCGATGACCCGCGACTGGCTCTGCATCTCCGAGATCGTCGCGCCGACGGGCGCGGCCGGGCCGGTGGGTTTGGTGACGATGGGATTGGCCGGGGGCGGGATCATCTCGCCCGGTTCGATTTTCGCCGGGAGCGGCGGGGAAGCGACGGTCCCACTGTCCGGCTCCGCGGGGCCGGGGGCGAATTCATCCTGCCCCGTCGGCGTCGGCACGGCGAGCGGTCTCGCCTGGAGAATCGCCGGAGCGCCGGACGGGGCTCCGCTTTCCTGCGCGGCGGTTCGCCACGGTCCCGCCGATCCCACGAGCAGGATCACGAGAACCGGGACGGTGGTGAGACGGGACATCATGCTGGAGGAAAGGTAACAAAGCTCTGAAATTTGGATAGGAAAATTGACAAGGAGGGTATTCCATCGCTCAGTTTGCCACCCTCTCCCGCTAGTGCCGTGCCATGGAAAAACGCCGAACGAAACCCAGTCTCCATACCGCTCTGTTTTTTGCGCTGCTTTTTCTGATCTGGGTGGTTTTTTCCGGCTATATCGACGTCTTCCACCTCACGCTCGGACTCCTCTGCTGCGCTCTCGTGACGTGGATGTCGTCGGACCTTCTTTTCGCGGACCGGACCGCGCCGCTGCGCTCCCGTTTGGTCCAGTCGAGCCGGTTGCTGGGCTACGTCGCCTGGCTGCTCTGGCAGATCGTTCTCGCCAACATCATGCTGCTGCGGCTCGCCTTCGGCCCCCGCGGGGGGTGGCAGCCGCAGATCGTGCGCTACGAATGCGGCCTGGAGACGGATTTTGAAAAATACCTCCTCGCCAATTCCATCACCCTGACGCCGGGCACCGTCACGATCAAAATCCTCGGCGACACCTATTACATCCACGCGATCAACGACGAGGCGGCGGCCGGGCTCGACGGGGAGATGGAAAGGCGCATCGCCCGTATCTTCGCGACAAGCGACCGCAAGCGGAAAGGAGTCGCGGCGGCATGATGACCTTCGAGCAGTTTGCCATGGGGGCCGGAGCGGCCCTCCTCCTCCTCATGCTGCCGGCGATCTACCGCATCGCCAGCGGCCCGACCACCCTCGACCGACTCGTCGCGGCCAATGTCATCGGGACGAAAACCGCCGTGATGCTGCTCCTCATCGGGACCATCTTCGGGCGTGTCGGAATGTTCGTCGATTTCGCTCTCGCCTACGCGCTGCTCAATTTCACCGGTTCCCTCGCGGCGGCGCGTTTCCTCCACCGGACCAAAGACACCGGCGGAGCGGCCGCCGGCATGAGCCGATCAGCGGCGAATCAACCATGAGCGCGATCCTCACCTCCCTCAGTGTTCTCCTCATCCTCACCGGGATCGTTTTTTTCCTCGGCGCGGCGGTGGGGCTGTTGCGTTTTCCCGATTTTTACGTGCGGATGCACGCGGCGGGGAAGGGTGACACGCTCTCGAGCCTGCTGATCGTGCTCGGTCTCGCGGTCTACCAGATGCGCGACCTCGAGGCCTTCGCCGAGGATTGGACCCTCGCGTTTCTCCTCCTGAAACTGCTCGCCGTGGTCCTCTTCATCTTTTTGACCAGCCCCACCGCCACCAGCACGCTGATGGACGCCGGTTGGGAGGACGGGGTGAAGCCCGTCCTCGACGAAAATCGCGGAAATGCCCTCGAGGAAGACTGCCGCCAGCCGTAACCCGCCCGCCCCGTGATCCTGCCCTTCGACATCATCATTTTGGTCTTCCTCATCGTGGCCGCGGTCATCGCGCTCAACGTGAAGGACCTGCTCAGTTCGGCGATGATCTTCGCGATCTACGGGTTCCTCATCTGCCTGCTCTGGGCGGAGATGGGCGCGGTGGATGTCGCCTTCACCGAGGCCACCGTGGGCGCGGGCATCAGTACGGTGCTATTTATCGCCACCATCCTCAACACCCGAAGGAGATCGTCCGACTGATGAATCCGAAATTCTTTGCCAGTCTCGCCGTGGTTATCACGGGTTTCGTCCTCCTCTACGGAGTCTCGGATTTCCCCGGCTTCGGCGATCCGCGTTCCCCCGCCAACGCCGGGGTCGAGGGAGGCTCGCCCTCCGCCTCCCTCCACTACATCAACGAGGCCTACCACGATACGAAAGTGCCGAACATCGTCACCGCCGTCCTCGCGGACTATCGGGGCTACGACACGATGTTCGAAACCGTGGTCATTTTCGCGGCGGGCATGGCGATCTTCGCGATCCTGCGCTGCGTGCGCAAAGACGAGGAGGCCGTCGTCGCGCCCCCTGCGAAAAGTTCCATCGACGGCGACCACAACCGCATCATCGTCGGAATGACCTGCCGGATCATCATTCCGGTGGTGCAAATTTTCGGCCTCTACGTCATCGCCCACGGCCATCCCAGTCCGGGAGGCGGATTCCAGGGCGGGGTGATTCTGGCGGCGAGTTTCATTCTCGTCGCCCTCGGCTCGAATCTTGAGGACGCCCTGAGCCGTTTCAGTGAAAAAAACTACCTGACCCTCGCCTCGCTCGGGGTCATCATCTACGCGGGGTTCGGGGTGCTGCCGCAGGTGCTCGGGAGAAACTTCCTCGACTACGGTGTGCTGCAAAAGCTCTTCCTCACCGATGGTCCCGAGATGGCCCGCTACCACAGCATCCTCGGGGTGGAGATCGGGGTCGCCCTCACCGTGATGTCCATCCTCTTCGCGATCTTCGCCAACCTCTCCAGCCGGGGAACCCTCAAGGGTGGTCTCTAACCAAATAACAGAATGGTGGAATTTTTTCTCAACACGGTCAAACCGAACTTCAACTACTGGGTCTACGTGATCCTGATGATGGTGGGGCTCTGGTCGCTCATCGCGAAAAACAACCTCATCAAAAAGATCATGGGGCTGGCCATCTTCCAGACCGCCATCATTTTGTTTTACGTCTCCCTCGGGGTGAAGGACGGCGCCACCATCCCGGTGCTCGAACAGGTTCCCGTCGAGGCCGCGGGAACGGTCGCTGCCGCCTCCACTGCGGGCGCTTTTGCCGATGGCTTCGCCAATCCGGTCCCGCACGTCCTCATGCTGACCGCGATCGTCGTCGGCGTCGCCACGCTCGGCGTCGCCCTCGCACTGTGCCAAACGATCTTCAAGGAATTCGATACTCTCGAGGAGGACGAACTGCTCCGCAAAATCAAAGCGCTCCCCGACGATGTCTGAGCAACTCCCCGCCCTCATTCTCCTGGCACCGCTCTTCGGCGCCCTCCTCATCGGCCTCGTCGGGACGCGGGACCGTCGCGCCTGTTTCCCCGTCGCCTGCACCGCCCTCCTGATCTCGCTGGGATCGGCCATCGGCGCGGGGACGCGGGCCTTCACCGGAGGGGCCTACAACTATTTCCTCGGCGGCTGGGAAGAACCTCTCGGCATCGGCATCGTCCTCCGCATCGACGGACTCAACGGGGTGCTCCTCATCACCATCGCGGTGGTCGCCCTCCTCGCGCTGGTGTTCACGATCCGTCCCGCGGAGGCGAGGGACTCGGAAAAATCGGCCTACTTTTACATTCTCTTCCTCCTCCTCTGTGTCGGTCTCTTCGGCATCACGGCGACGGGAGACGCCTTCAACCTCTTCGTCCTCATCGAGGTGTCCGCCCTGACCAGCTACGGACTCGTCGCCATGGGGAGTTCCCGGCGCTGCAAGGTGGCGGCGCTGCACTACCTCCTCATGGGAACGGTGGGCGCTTCTTTTTATCTGCTCGGAGTGGGTTACCTCTACCTCAAGACAGGGTCGCTCAACATGCAGGACATCCACACGATCCTCGCGACCAACGCGGCGGTGTCCGCTTCTCCCGGGGTCTTCACCGCCTTTCTCCTCATCCTCGTGGGGATCTGGATCAAGATGGCCTTTTTCCCCCTGCACGGCTGGCTTCCGAACGCCTACAGCTATTGCCCTTCGGGGAGCGCCTGCCTGCTCGCCCCTCTCATGACGAAGGTCTCGGTCTATGTCATGATCCGGGTCATGCTCAGCCTCTTCGGGCTGGAGTGGGTCTTCGCTCATCCCGGCTGGGGCGATCTCGTGGTCTGGCTCGCCGTCATTGCGATCCTCGCCGGATCGGTCATGGCGCTGGCGCAGCGGGAGATCAAGCGCATGCTCTGCTATCTCATCGTCGCCGAAGTCGGCTACATGGTGGGCGGAGCCTGGCTCGGTGATCCGAATCTCTGGGGCCTCACCGGAGCCGCCTACCACATCCTCGCCGATGCGCTTATGACCCTCTGCCTCTTCCTCGCGGCGGGGATCCTCTTCCAGTTCCACGGCATCCGCGAAATCGGCGACCTCGGCGGAT
>JAAYAT010000317.1 GCA_012719225.1 Verrucomicrobiaceae bacterium | reverse complement strand
GTGGCCGGATCGTAATCGCAGCGGGTCACGCTCTGGCCCTGTTCGTTGACGAGATAGACCCAGCGCCCGCCGGGATGGAAGGCCATGTGCCGCGGACCCGCCCCCGCCTCTCCGCCGAGGTGCGGCGGATCATTCGGAGCGAGCGCTCCCGTGGTCGCGTCGAAGATCAACTGCTCCACCTTGTTGAGTCCCCCGACGTGCGGGACGAAAGCGAAACGGTTCGCCGGATCGGTTAGGATGGAATGGGCCTTTTTCCCGGTGACGAGGGACGAGACCGGCGCCCCGGTGACGACGCCGTCGGTGATCCGGCTCGCGCTGACGACTCCCTCGCTGTAGGACGCCGAGAGCAACCAGCCGCCCGTCTTGTCGAGGTGAACGTAGGTCGAGTTGCTCCCGGCGGGCGTCAGGACCGCATCGGAGAGCGCGCCCGTCGCGGGATCGACCCGGATCGAGGCGAATTGCTTCGTCGACCGCACCGACGCGTAGAGGCGGGTGTGATCCGGGCGTATCGCGAGGCTTCCGGGCGACCCCGGCAGATCGAAGGCACCCGTCCGGGTCAGTTCCCCGCTCTCCTCGTCGAGGGTGAAAAGGGCGATGCGGTTGTCCCCGCTCTCCGAGACGTAGACGACGGTCGGTCCCGCAATGGCCGGGAGGGTGGAAAGGGCGAGAGCAAAGGCGAGGAAGAGGGATTTCATGGACAGCACGGAGAGGCAAGAGGGTTGCGCGGGAGATCATACCCTGTCGGGCCGGGCACTGTCTCCGGCGTGATCGGGGTAGGCGGCGGGACGGGGCGGCGCGCGGGCGGGGAACTTCGGTTGATTTTTCTTCGGGGTCGATCATTCTTCCCTTCACTTTTCTTCATTTTCCCAGAACGCGATCTCATGTCAGACGAAACAGAAATGCCACCGGACGAAGACCTCGGAGCTCTGCTCAAGGTCCGCCGCGAAAAGATGGAATCCCTCCGCGAACTCGGCATCGATCCCTTCGGCAAAGGATACCCCACGACCCACTCGCCCGGCCCGTTGCGGGCGCATTTCACCGAGGGTGAGGCGGTGCGTCTGGCCGGGCGCATCACCGCGCTGCGCGACATGGGGAAGAGCAATTTCCTCGACATTTCGGACATCAACGGACGCATCCAGATTTTCGTCAATCAGAAGCAGATCGGCGAGGAGCAGTGGGCCGCCTACAAGCAGCTCGATATCGGCGACTGGATCGGGGTGTCCGGCGAGACGTTTCTGACCAAAGTCGGCGAGCCGTCGGTGAAGGCGGACGAGATCACGGTGCTCTCGAAATCGCTCCGCCCCATGCCCTCGAAGTGGCACGGCGTCGTCGATCCGCAGATCAAGTACCGCCAGCGTTACCTCGATCTCATCGCCAACGAGCGGTCGCGCGAGATTTTCAAAAAGCGCTGTCTCATGGTCGCCGAGATCCGTCGGTATCTGCAGGAGCGCGATTTCTTCGAAGTGGAGACCCCGATGCTGCAGGATGTCCCCGGCGGAGCCGCCGCCCAGCCTTTCGAGACGCGTCACAACGCGCTCGGCATGGACATGTTCCTCCGCATCGCGCCGGAGCTGTATCTGAAGCGTCTCCTCGTCGGTGGATTCGACAAGGTCTTCGAACTCAACCGCAGCTTCCGCAACGAGGGCATCAGCCGCCGCCACAATCCCGAGTTCACCATGCTGGAGGCCTACTGGGCCTACGCCGATTTCGAACAGATGGCCGATCTCGTCGAGGATCTCATCTGCCACCTCGCGGAAAAATACTGCGGCGGTCTCCTCATCGAACATCGCGACGCGGAAGGCAATGTCACCAAGACAATAGACCTCTCCCGCCCGTGGAAGCGGGCACCCTACCGCGATCTCGTCGCCGGGGCGGCCGGTCCCGACTGGTGGGATCTCACCCCCGCACAGCGCCGCGACCGCTGCGGGGAACTGGGGGTGGAGATCTCCGCCGATATGGAGGACTACGAGGTCTCGCAGCAGGTTTTTGAAAAGCTCGTCGAGGAGAAAGCGATCAACCCCGTCTTCGTCACCCACGTGTCCAAGGAACTGGTGCCCCTCGCCAAGCAGAATGCGGGGGATGATTCCCTCGTCGATGTCTACGAACTGATCATCAACGGCGCGGAGATCTCGCCCGGTTACTCGGAATTGAACGACCCCGACGTGCAGCGCCGTCGCCTCGAGGAACAGGCCGGGGAAGAGATCCAGAAGATCGACGAGGATTTTCTCCTCGCCCTTGAGTACGGGATGCCGCCGGCCGGTGGGATCGGGATCGGGATCGATCGCCTCATCATGATGCTGACCGGGGCCGAGTCGATCCGCGATGTCGTCCTTTTCCCGCAACTGAAGCGCAAGGAAGCCTGAAAGGTCCTCGACGCGATCCTCAAGTGAGCGCCGCCCCCGCCCTCACTTCTGGAAGCGCTCGTCCTCGGGATTTCCCCCGCTCAGGACATAGGCGACGAGGTCGAGGATTTCCTCCTTGGTCAGCATCGCCAGCAGCATCGGGGGCATCGGGGAGACTTTGGAGACCTCCATGCTCTTGACCTGCTTGCGATCCACGTTGGTGCGCTGGTTGGGGTCGGTCAGATCGGTGTTGAGGGTGACGTTGTCGCCGCTGAGATTGACCACGACACCGCTGACGACATCGCCGTTGTTGAGGGTGACGACCACGGGGGCGAACTGCTCATTGATCTCCTTGCTCGGATGGATGATCTGGTCGAGAAAATCGTGCGGGGAGTAGCGTCCGCCCGCTCCGGTGAGGTCGGGACCGTTCATCCCCCCGCCGTCGCCGAAGCGGTGGCAGGCGTAGCAGGCGGCGGCTGCGAACATTTTGCGTCCGGTCTCAAAATCGCGTTCCTTCATGCCGGTCGCGGCGGCGGCGCTGAGCTCTTCGAGGGTCCAGTTGGTCGGGGTGCGACCGGCGAAGATCGCCCCGAGGTTCTCGATCGCGGAGATGCGCTCCGGTTTTTTCGAGATCAGTTCGGAGAGTTCCGTCTTTTCGGCTTCGGTGAAGGTGGCGAGGGCGTCGTTGCGGATGAATTCGATGAACTTGTCGAAGCTCGCCCCACCGCGGTAGTTGGCCGCTTTGAGGAACCATTCGAGGTAGGCGGTGCGCAGTTCCACGGTCCATCCGACGGTGACAAAGCGGAGACTGCGGGCGTATTCGAGCTGTTCTTCCTGGGAAACGGCGTCGCCGAGCAGGGCGATGCCCTTGGCGGCAATGTCAGGCGATTGGAGATAGGCGAGGGTCTCGCAGAGGAGCCAGTTGAGCGAAAACGAGGCGGCGGGGAAAGCGGGATCGAGAGCGGCGACGAGTTTCTCCCGCATCTCTTCGTCGGCCCCGTCGAAGCGGTTCAGGGTGATCTCGACGGTGCGGACGAGAGTGAGCTGCGACTCAGGCGGGAGGGCGGCGAAGTCGATCGCGACGAGGGCCGAGAGGATCTCGTCGCGCAGGGCGGTGTCCACCGGGGGAGTCGGGACCGCTCCCTCGGGCAGGGGCGCGGCCTTGATCTCCGGTTCTCCGGCGGGAACTCCGAGAGGCTTGGCGGGGACACGGTGGTAGGGGCAAATGCCGCCGACCCGGGCGAGGGCGAGGAGAGCCTCGACTTGTTTCGCGGGATCGCTCTCGGCGAGGGCTTTTTCCTTCCAGGTCCCGAGCGGTTGGTGCTCCAACGCGACGCGGGCGGCCCAGCGGACGTGGCGGTCCGCGGTGTCGAGATGAGGCCAGACGGCCTCGATGGCGGCGGGGTCCTCTTTGCCGTGGAACGCCTCGAGCCGGTGGCGGAGCTTCGCGGCCTCGGTGAGGGTGGTGTCGGGCTTCACCGGAGCGGTGCTCTCGTCGCCGGTGTAGGTGACGCGGTAGAGACCGGACTGGACGCGGCGTCCGCCGATCGCGAAATACATCGCGCCATCCCGCGGATGGATGAAGGCGTCGGTCACTGGCAGTGGCGCGCCGGAGATGAAGTCCTCCTTCACGCCCGTGTAGCTCGCGCCTTCCGCCTCGAGGTGGACGGCGTAGATTTTGCCCCAGCTCCAGTCGAGGATGTAAAAGGCGTTCTGGTATTTCGCGGGGAACTTGGCCCCGTAACCGAAGGTCGTACCGGTGGGTGAGCCGGGGCCGATGTTGACCGTCGCAGGAAGATTGTCAGGATAGAATTCGGGATATTTTCCGGCTCCGTTGCGCCAGCCGAACTCCGCGCCGCTGACGACGTGGTTGACGCGGGTGGGACGGTACCAGGGCGTGTTGAAGTCGTATTCCATGTCCGCGTCGTAGGTGAAAAGCTCACCGACGTGATTGACCGAGGCGTCGTAGATATTGCGGAAGCCCGTGGCGATGCGGGAGAAGGTTTTGCCGTCGCGGGAGACGCGGTAGATGATGCCGCCCGGCGCGAGAACGTGGCGGTTGTGGCCGCGTCCGTCGGGCATTCTCGGGAGGAGATGGTCCTCGCCCCAGACGGCGGGCGCGGGCGAGGCGGGGTCGGCCTCGACGGGAAGGGTGTTGTTCCCGCAGATCAGATAAAAATCGTCGCTGCCGGGCACCGGCACGACGGCATGGACCCCGTGGTCGCCCCGGGAACTCATCGCGCGCAGGGTCTCGACGGTATCGAGTCGATCGTCGCCGTCGCTGTCGGTGATTTTGTAAAAACCGCTGGAGATTTTCTGCTCGTAGTCGTTCACCCCGACGTAGAGAGCGCCGTCGGCGAAGTGCATCCCGTTGACCGCGCGAATCTCCGCCGGGACTTTTTCCACCGCCGCCGCAGCGAGCGCCTCGCCCGCCGCCGGAGCGGGAAATCGATAGAGTCCGCCATACTGGTCGCTCGCGTAGATGCGGCCTTTGTCATCGGCGCAGAGGGCGACCCACGAGCCCTCTTCGACACCGGGCACGGAGTAGAGCAACTCGACCTGGAATCCCTCGGGCGCGGTGATCCGCGAGACCGGCGTGGCCACGTTGGCGCCGATGGCGGGACCGACCTGGGCTTTGCGCTTCGCCGGGGACGGTTTGGGGGCGCTTTTGGCCTTGGCCTTGGCTTTCGCCTTCCCCCGGGGCGCAGGCGGCAGGATCTCTTGGGCGTCGTTGGGAAGGTCGGCTTTGGAGAAAGGGGTGACTCCGCCCTCGGGCAGCACCTTCAGCCGCACCTCCTTGATCGCCACGGTCATGGCGGGGCCGCGATGGATCTGAAAGGCGAGGAGCCCCTCGAGGGAGCGTCCCGCTTCGTCGTAGTCGTACAGTTCGGCGGCGAGCTTCCCGTTGATCTTGTGAACGAGGTGGTTGCCCTTCGCGATGACGGTGTATTCGTTCCATTCGGCGATGTCCGCGGCGACGGGATCGCGGTCACCGGTGAGCCATTTTTTCGCCTGCGGATCGACGAGGACGGTCTGGCCGTTCCGCGCGACGATACCGCGTCCGCGCTCGTGGTAGACCATGGCGTTGTTCGGCGCGGCCGGATGAATGTCGCACTGGTAGCCGCCGATGGACCACTTCCCGATGTCGGGCAGTTCCTTCGAGCGATACTGGACGCCGCTGTTGTTGTCGCCGGTGACCTTGATTTTCACCCGCAGTTCGAAATTCTTCAGGGTGCCCCCGCGCCAGATCAGGAATTGATTGTAGGCGAGATCCTCGGGCGATTTCGTCCGGCCGACGATGACGCCGTCCTCGACCGACCAGAGTTCGGGGTTGCCGTCCCAGCCGCTGAGGTCCTTGCCGTTGAACAGGTCCTCGAACCCGTCTTCCGCGTGTGCGGGAAACCATGCGAAAAGCGCGGCGAAAAGCAGCGGGAGAAGACCGGAGGGGGATTTCATACGGCAAAGATGAGGGGTTTTCCCTCCCGATGCACGCCGAAAGTCGCGTGAGGCGCGGCAAGGTTTGTGTCGGAATTCGCCCGGGGAAAAGTCCATTGGACAGCCTATTTTGTGCGTAAGCGCGTCACCATAAACGGTGGCGAACGGCCGATTCATCGCCACCGTATGCGTATGAGAAACGGTATGAGAAGAATTTCCCTGTTGGCCGCCCTGTGTCTGCCCCTGGTATCCCAGGCCCGGGAAGTCCTGGTGGAGGCGGAGTCTTTCACCCGACACGGCGGCTGGTCCCTCGACACGCAGTTCATCGACATCATGGGGTCTCCCTATCTGCTCGCCCACGGCCTCGGCGAAGCGGTGGAAAACGCGACGACCCAAGTCACTTTTCCCGAGAAGGGCGAATACCACGTCTGGGTGCGCACCCTGAACTGGGTCGAAAAATTCTCCGACCACGTCAACGCTCTGGCCGCTCCGGGTCGTTTCCAAATCCAGGTGGGCGACACCCCGCTCGACCACGAATTCGGAACCGAAGGACGCGAGTGGCACTGGGAAAAGGGCGGCACCATCCGAATCGAGAATCTCGAGACCACCCTGACACTGCGCGATCTCACGGGGTTCGAAGGACGCTGTGACGCGATCCTGTTTTCCACCAATCCCGATTTCGTCCCCGACAACTCCAGCGAAGTCCTGCCCACGTGGCGACGCGAAATGCTGGGCATCCCGGCCGAACCCATCGCGGAAGGCCCCTACGATGTCGTCTTCATCGGCGGCGGGTACGCCGGCACTTGCGGGGCCATCGCCGCCGCCCGCATGGGTCTGAAAGTCGCTCTGGTGCAAAACCGCAGCGTGCTGGGCGGCAACGGTTCCTCCGAAGTGAAGGTGTGGGCCCAGGGACTCACTCCCGGCGGTCTCTACCCGACCAGCGACATCGTGCGCCAACTCGAGGACGACGCGAAGAAATCCCCCGGCACCGACGAGGAGTTCGAGGACGAGAAAAAGCTCGCCATCGTCGCGGCGGAGAAAAACATCAGCCTTTTCCTTCACCACCACGCCTACGAGGTGGAAAAGTCCTCCGAGACCACCATCGGAGCGGTCCTCGCCTTCGACACGCGGACCGGCGCGATCCGTCGCTTCACCGGCCACACCTACTGCGACTCCACCGGCCACGGCACCATCGGCGTCATGGCCGGGGCCGATTACGAAATGTTCGATGGCGTGCGCATGGGCATGTCGAACATGTGGTCCTGGGAGAACACCGACAAGGAACAGGAATTCCCCAACGTGCCCTGGGCGCTCCCGCTGGACGAATCCGGCTTTCCTTATCCGAGGCGCTTCCACGCCGAGTGGTTCTGGGAAAGTGGCTTTGAAAAACATCCGCTCGACGATCTCGAGGCGATCCGCGACTGGAACTTCGTCGCCAACTACGGTGCCTGGAACGCCCTGAAGAACAAAGGCGCCTATGGCCGGAACGATCCCGCCGGACTGGAGCACCGCAACGGTCGGCTCACCTGGATGGCCTACATCGGCGGGCCCCGCGAAACCCTGCAACTGCTGGGCGACGTGGTTCTCTCGGAGCAGGACATTCTCGACAAGAAAACCTTTCCCGACGGGGCTGTCCTCACGACCTGGGGGGTGGACCTCCACTACCCGAGAGAGCAGTACGCGGACAAGTTTCCCGACAACCCCTTCATTTCCCGGGCCGAATTCGGCGAAGGCGTTGATCGCCGTCGCGGGTATCCGGTGCCCTACCGCTGCTTTTATTCACGCAACATCGACAACCTTTTCATGGCCGGACGGAACATCAGTGTCACCCACGAGGCCCTGGGCACTGTCAGGGTCATGAAAACCGGAGGCATGATGGGCGTCGTCGTCGGCAAGGCGGCGGCGGTCGCGGCCAAACACAAAACCACTCCCCGGGGCGTCTACGAAAATCATCTGGCGGAGCTGGTCGAACTGCTCAAGCTGCCGGGGCACTACCGCAAAGCCGACGTCAACAGCGAGGCGGTGATCGATCCGAACCTGCCCGACATGGGCGAAGCCGTGATGCCCTGGATCCTCAAGAAAGACCTGTCCGGCATCGTCGTGGATGATGCCGACGCCAAGCTCACCGGCAGATGGAGCAGCGGTGCCGGACTCAAGCCTCTCGTGGAAGACGGCTACCGTCTCGCCTCCCCGGTCAAGCAGGGAGCCAAGGACATTCCCACGGCGGTGTATTCCTTCCAAGTGCCCGAAGACGGTCGCTACGAAGTGCGGATGAATTTCCAGGGACACGAAAACCGCTCCTCCAAAACGCCGGTTACGGTCTCGTCCTCCGATGGGGAAAAAACCCTCCACGTGAACCAGCAAATCAGTCCGCCGCTGCAACACGGCTTTTACGGACTGGGGGTGTACGAATTCCAAGCAGGCGAGGAATACTCCGTCACCATCACCAGTTTGGGAACGGACGGATACGCCCACATCGACGCCATCCAGGTGCTGGAGACGAAGTGAATGGGAGTCACCAGCCGGCTCCCTTGGTTTTGGTTTGGATGCGACAGAGATACCGGTCGGCGGTGAGATAGAGCACGGTGCCGTCATTTCCCCAGGCGCAGTTCGAGGTGCGTTCGCCGGTGGAAAGCCGGCCGAGGAGTTTGCCGTCGGGAGTGATCACGTAAACGCCGCCGGGACCGGTCGCCCAGAGCTTGCCTTTTTCGTCGACCTTGAGGCCGTCGGGCAGACCGGGCAGTCCCTCTTCCACGGCGGCGGTGGCGTCGTAAAAGACGCGGCCCTCCGCGAGAGTGCCGTCCTCTTTCACCGGGAAAGCCTTCCACAGCGCCGCCTCGGGATCGGACTGGGCGACGTAGAGGGTTTTGAAATCGGGGGAAAAGGCGAGTCCGTTGGGCCGGGTCATCTCCTTCGTCAGCAGAGTCACGGTGCCGTCGGGAGCGAGCCGGTAGACGCCGCAAAAATCGAGTTCGCGCTGCGGATCGTCCCAGCGCTTGGGCAGGCCGTAGGGCGGGTCGGTGAAATAGATCGTCTTGCCGTCGGCTCCGAAGCAGGCGTCGTTGGGGCTGTTGAGGCGCTTGCCTTGGTAGGCGTCGACGAGGGTGCGCTTGCCCCCGCCAGCGGTGAGGAGGGAGAGACGACGGTCGCCGTGTTCGCAGGAGACGAGCTGCCCCTTTTCATCGAGGAGGAGTCCGTTGCTGCCCGGTTCCGCGCCATAGTCGGCGACCCCGGTGTAGCCCGAGGGGTGCAGCCAGGTGACAGCCTCCGCCCCCTCCTCCCAGCGCACCACCCGGTTGTTCGGAATGTCCGAGAAGAGAAGATACCCGCCGAAAGGATGCTCTTTTTCCGCGACCCAGACCGGGCCCTCGGACCAGGCGAAACCAGACGAGAGCACTTCGATGGTCGCCTTCTCATCGACGAGTGCCGCGAAGGCCGGATCGAGGGAAATGATTTCTCCGATATGCGGAAAGCGGGGCGAATCTTGCGCCGTTGTGGTAAAAGAGGATCCGGCGAGAACGAAAAGTGCCAGCGAAGGAAGTGAGAGGATCAATTTGCGCATCATTAGGAAAGGTTGAAGATATGGGGGTGATTCGGGTTATATCATTGTTGTTAGATCGATGAAAGAAAAAGCAAACAGCCAGACAGGCGGAGAGGACGGCATCCCCCGCACGGACCCCGACACTCCTGGCCTCCCCGCCGGGGAAGAGCTGATCATCGATCCGGTGGGCGGGGACGAGATCGACCCGATCCGGAAATGGTGGGACGAGGCCGAGGAGACGAACCGGGAGAAAGCGCGCAACCGCCGCTGGGAGGAACTCGAAGCCGAAGGCGGAACGGAGAAACCCCTCGACGCCAAAGAGCGTGCCCTCGTCCGCCGCCGCAAACAGGCGGAGTCCGCGGAAGAGGCCGGGGAAGAGGAGGAGGAAGCGGACGCGCCCCCGGCGGAAGAAACGGTATCCCCGACCGCTTCCGACCTCCCTGACATTCCTCCCACCGCGGACGACGAAAGTGCCGTTTCCGCTGAACAGCCCGAACAGCCCGAACAGCCCGAACAGCCCGAACAGCCCGAACAGCCCGAAGAGGCTGAAGAAAATCCTCCGCTCGATTTGGAGAAACTCTTTCCTCCGGCTGTCGATTTCTCCGATACGCTTACCGACCTGCCCGATTTCGAGGAAGAGGCGGTCTCGCCCGAGGAGGACGAGGCCCCCCTTGCTCCGCCGGTGGAGGACATCGAAGAAGAGCCATCCCTCCCGCCCACTCCGGTCGTTGCGGAGACGACCCCTCCCGACGCGCCTGCGGAAGGGGAAGAAGTGACGGAAGGGACCGCACAGGAGTCTCCCAAGACGACCGCGACGGAATCGCAAGTCGCGAGCGAACCCGCCGCAGAACCCGAGCCCATCGCGGAAGAGGAAACCGCCCCGGAGACGGTGGCGGAGCCGCACGATGAACCCGCCGCGGAAACAGAACCCGCCGGAGAACCGGAGACGGAACAGCCCGAATCCACGGAAGAGAACGAAGCCGCCGCGGAAGACACTGGGGAGGACGCCGCGGAGGAGACAACGACCGAACACAAGAAATCCCCATCGGAAGAGGCCCCCGCAGCGCCCCTCGCACCCGACGAAGAACCGTCGAATGATCCGGCCCCGGAAGAGACGGACGACGAAGAGAGCAATCTCGCCGAAGCGCCCGCTCCCCCCGCCGAAGCGGAAATTGCCCATCCGCCCGAACCCGCCGCCGCTTCCCCCATGCCGGACGAGCTGCCTCCGGTCCGCAAAAAAGCGGGCTGTTGGACGGTTTTCGCGACGCTTTTTTTCTTTGCGAGTCTCCTCCTCGTCGCCGCGCTCGGAGCGGTGGGCTGGTATGCCTGGAGTCGGATCGGTGATCTGGAAGACGAGGTGGCGGCCCGGGTCCGAAGCGACCTCGAAGAAAAGGGGATTCATCTCGAGTACGGCAACGGGAGCTATCAATTCCCGCGTGGCCTGGTCTTCGACGAGGTCACGATTTTCGACGACGAGACGAGAGAACGTCCCCTCGTCAAGGTGGCCGGTCTCGGCGTGAATCTGGATTTGGCAGGATGGGTGCGGGATCGCGGCGAGTTCCAGTCGGGCGGATTCACCTTGCGGGATTCCACCCTCACCTTCTTCGAAAATGGCGAGTCCGTCACCACCCTGGAAAAGGCCGACGGTGAGATCCTGATAAGTTCCGAAGGCGTTCACGTGAACCGGATCTCGGCACTGTCGGGCGGCTGGCGGGTCCATCTCGACGGACTTGTCTCCCAGTCCTCCGCGCGGGGGCGGGAGTCCTTCGCCGTGGGCACTCCGGTGCAACCTACCGCCACCCTGAGCGCGCCGGACTTCTCCCTCCTCAAACAATTGAAAACCCTGCTGGCAGTGGGGAGCGACGGCGAAGATGCCCCGGTTCTCCAGCTCCGCTTTGCGATGGATGCCGCCCGCCCCGATTCCACCTCGGTCGAGGGGCGTCTCTACGGGCGGGACATCACCTGGGAAGGGATCGGATTCTCGTCCGCGATGGCCGCTTTCCACCTCGTTTCGGAAACCGGAGAGTGGCAGGTGTCTGGTTTCCAGATCGGCTACGGAGAAGGATCCATCGACGGCAGCTTCACCGTCGATCCCGACTCGCGCCGGATCCGACTGGAGCAAATCCGATCCTCCGTCGATGTGCTGGCGCTGCTCGCCCAATACAAGCCGGAATGGGCGGAGAACTGGAAAGCGATCCGTCTCACCGACATGCCATCGCTGCGGATCACCGGGGAGGTGCCTTGGGAAGACCTCGCCTCCGCCGATCTGCAGGTGCGCTACGACCATCGCGAAGGCCTCGTGGTGGCGCTCGAAAAAGGCGAACTGCCCCTGAGCGATCTCCGCGGCACCTTCACGGTGAACCGCGGCGCGGTGGAAACCAACGACGCTGGTTTCGAGCTGTTCGGGGGGGCGGTGCGGGTCAACGGGGCGGTGCGCCTCACCGATGAAGCCCGTCCTTTCAACGGCCTCGTCGAAATCACCGGGCTCTCGCTCGACAAGGCCGCCTCTTTCTTCGGGAGAGAAGACACCGGCATGTCGGGTCGGCTCTCGTTTGTCTTCCGTGGAGTCGGCTATCGCGAGATCGAGAAAATGCGCGGCGGCGGGGTGCTCCGGATCGAGGAGGCGGTCCTCCCCGATCTCCCCGTCCTCGGAGAGATTCAGGAATACGTCGGACGGGCGGTGCCCGCCTTCGGCACGAAGGGAGAGAGCACCATCACCGGGGCCTACATCGTTGAGTCCGGAGTGCTTGTCGCCAGCGATCTCACCGTCGGCAACAGCGCGGCCCGCATCGTCACCAGCGGCAGTCTCAACCTCGGTTCGCTGGAGACGAACTTCAAAACCAAAGCGGAACTGGTCCCCGCGCTCGCGGCGGCGACCGGACTCACCGACAAGGCGATCACCTTCGAGGGAGGGGGGCCGGTCCGAGACGCGAACATAACCATACAACATTTTCCGCTCGAATTCGCCTCGGTGTCTCTCGGGAGCATTCTCGGCACCTCGCCCGGCTCCCTCGGCACACTCCAGACCGTGCCCGGGGTCGAGGCCGCGGTCGAAGCTGTCGCCGATCAACTCGATCAACCCGGGATCACGATCCATCCCGAGGTCATGGGGATGTTCAAAACCCTCCTCGGGGAGGAAGTGTCCCCTCCGACCGAACCCGCACAGCCCGCCACATCCCCACCAGTCGCCATACCCGTGGAACCCGTGGAGTGAGGAAAGACCGTGCCCGGCAAGCCGCCTCAGCCGCTTTTTCGGAGCTCACCGCCACTTGAATTCCGTCACTTTGCCATGCTCGGGATGGGCGGGATCTAGGGCGCGGAGTTCGAGGGCCATCCCGGCGGCGGAGAGAGTGGCGCGGACCCATCCGTTGGGCCGGGTTTCGTCAAAAACGTAGGCGGTGGGCGGCAGGTTGACTTCGTGTAGCCCGTCGGCCCCGTCCTTGCTCCGCCAGTTGTGGCTGTGGCCGTAGAGATAGGCTTTGACGGACCGGTGGGTGCGGAGCAATTCGAGAAACGGTTCGGTATCGACGAGGCCGGTGACGCGCGATTTTTTCCCCTCCACCGCAGTTTCCGACGGCGGAGCCTGAGGATAGTGGTGGGCGATGACGATGGCGGGTTTGTCAGGCGCGGCGCGGAGGATTTCGCCGAGCCAGGCGAGCTGTTCGGCTCCGATCTCCCCCTCGACCTTGTTGACGTGTCGCAGGGAATCGAGCAGGATCAGGTTCGCCAGCGGAGTTTCGAGGAGGGAGCAATGTTTGGCCGCGAGAGCGGGGCTTCCCGCCGTTTTTCCCAGCGAATCGCGGAAGACCTCGCGATCATCGTGATTGCCGAGAGTGAAATGGAGGGGAATTCCCGCCTTGGCAAGAGGGTCGAACAAGTCGAGCAAGAGGGTATAGTCGCCCGCCTGGCCGTTGTTGAAAGCGCAGTCTCCGTTGAGGATCACCCCGGAGAGGGGCTCTTTTTCCGCGAGCACTTCGGCGACGACCCGACGGAGATTTTCGGCCATGTTGACCCCCTGACGCGAAATTTTCGCCGGGTCGAGATCGATGTGGGTATCGGAGAGCAGGGCCCAGGTTTCGGTTCCGGTCGCGGGGGCGGAGATCCCGTTCGCGGCGGTGGTGAGGGCGAGAACGGCCGATCCCCGGAGGAAACGGCGGCGGGAAACGGAGTCGAGGTGCAGTGGCATGGGGGAAATGTGACAGAAAGGCGGGCGGGTGAAAAGAATGGATTTTCCGCGAAAGAGTCTTTACCCCCGCCGTCTTTTCGGGTTTCAATATCCGACATGAAATACGCTCTTTGTCATGCCGCCCTCGCGCTCGTGTTCGCTTTCGCCGCCCGCGGAGCCGACAAACCAAATGTGATTTTCATCCTCGCCGATGATCTCGGCTACCGCGAAACGGGAAGCTACGGGCAGGAGAAAATCAAAACGCCCCGCCTCGACGAACTCGCGGCAGCGGGGATGCGCTTCACCCGCGCCTATTCGGGCAACGCGGTCTGCGCGCCTTCCCGCTGCGTTCTCATGACGGGAAAACATCCCGGCCACGCCACGGTGCGGAACAATCGTTCGATGGAACCCGAGGGGCAGCATCCCATACGGGCGAGCGAGGTTACTCTGGCCGATCTTTTCCAAAAGGCGGGCTACGCCTGCGGGGCCTTCGGCAAATGGGGGCTCGGCAACGAGTGGTCCGAGGGCAACCCGAAGCGGAGCGGCTTCGACCGCTTTTTCGGATACAATTGTCAGGGGAAAGCCCATACCTATTATCCAGACACGCTTTGGAGCGACGGGGAACTTTTTCCGCTGGAAAACGACCCGCCGGTGCCCGGCCACGCGGGCCTGCCGAAGGGGGCGGATCCGGCCGACCCGGCGAGCTACGCGATGTTCCAAGGCAAAGACTACGCCCCGGATCGCGTCAACGGGGCGGCCCTGGAGTTCATCCGCTCGCATCGGGACGAGCCTTTTTTCCTCTACTACCCGAGCATCCTCCCGCACGTCGCCCTTCACGTGCCAAACGAAGACCTCGCACCCTATCACGCGGAGAATTGGGACGATCCTCCCTTCACCCGCAGCAAGTCGTATGGCTACACCCCGCATTTCACTCCCCGGGCGGCCTACGCGGCGATGATCACCCGGCTCGACACCTACGTGGGTCGGGTCCTCGACTTGGTGGAGGAACTCGGCCTGACGGAAAAAACCATCGTCGTTTTCGCCTCGGACAACGGCACCACTCATCTCGATGCGGAGGTCGATTACGAGTTCTTCGCCAGTGTCGGCGAGCTGCGGGGGCTCAAGGGCCAACTCTATGAGGGCGGTATCCGCATCCCCCAAATCGTGAAGTGGCCGGGAAAAATCGCCCCCGGCAGTGTCAGTGATCACGTCACCGGTTTCGAGGACTGGCTCCCGACCCTGATGGAGCTGATCGGTTCCACCGAATCGATCCCGCCGGGTCTCGATGGGCAAAGCCTCGCGGCCGTGCTGCGGGGAGAGGAGGTGCCGCAGCGCGATTTCCTTTACCGCGAGTTTCCCGGCTACGGCGGACAACAGGCCGTCTGGCTCGGTTCGCGTTGGAAGGGGATTCGCACCGAGTTGAAACGAGGAAAGAAGGAACCCGACCTGAGCATCCAACTCTACGATCTCATCGAGGATCCGTCGGAGGAACACGATGTTTCCGGCGAAAATCCGGAGGTGGTGGCGAAGATCCGGGCGCTGATGACTTCCGAGCGGGTGCCCTCGACCGTCTTTCCCTTTCCGGCGCTCGACAAGCTCGCCGAGCAGTAGGAGTTCGGGATTCGCGCCTTCCCTATTCCCAGACCCAGTGCTGCAATCGGAGACGTTCCGCGAGGCGGGCGGCTTCGATGGCGCGCGGGCCGCTTTTGTCCGAAAGGGCGTCGGCCACGCCGATCGCGGCGGGCCAGTTTTTTTCGGACCCGAGGATTTCTATCGCCGCGAAACCGGCACGGAAGACCCACTCGGTTTCGCGCGGCGGGGGACCTTCGCCGGAGCCGGAGGGATCGGTCTTTTGTTCCTCGACGATGGAGCGGTAGATCTCGAGGGCGATGGAATCGCGGTCGAGCGCTTCGAGGCATTTGCCGCGCCGCACCGCCGCGTTGTAACGCCAGAAAGCGGGGGCGGCGGCATTTCCCGAGAGCGCGGCGAAGAGGTTGGCCGCCTCCTCGAGTTTTGCGGGGTTTTGGTCATCGGCGAGGGCTTCCAGGTAGGAGACCTCGCCGAGATCGGCCATCGCCGCATGGCGCAGGGGCTCTCCGGCGGCGAGTGACTCGATGAGCTGCTTGAATTCAGCGGCGGCTTCCGCGAAACGGTCGAGCGAGAGATAGAGCAGACCGAGTTCGTGGCGGGCTTCCGCCGCAAAGGTCCCGCCGTCGGCGATGAGCTGTTGCCATCGGGCGATCGCCTCTTCCCCCGGCGGGGCGGTGGCGGCCGCGAAAAAGCGGGCCGTGTCGGCGTAGGAGGAGTTGGGAAACCGGGTCGCCACCAGGGCGAAACACTCTCCGGCGGCGCGGTGGTTTTTGAGCTGGTGGTGCTTCGCCGCGAGCAGCATGACGACCTCGGGCAGGTAGGCGGAACTCGGCCAGTCCCGGATGAAATCCTCCGCGCGCCGAATCAGCGCGGGGGCGTCGCCATCGGTTTGTTCCACCCAGATCGAGGTGTAGTCGAGCCGTTCGCTCTGGATCAAAGTAAGGGGGCGGGTGCGGAGGCCTTCGAAGATCGCGCGGGCCGCCCGGGGACGTGCCGGCGCCTGGTTGAGATGGATCTCGGCGAGGGCGAGCTGCGCTTCGACATTGGCCGGGTGATCGGGATGCTCGCGGGTGAAGGCGTTGAGTCTCTCGAAGGCGCGCGAATCCCCTTTGGACGCAAAATAGAGGCCGCCGAGGTAGCTGAGATCGGCGAGGAAGGGCGAGCGCGGATTGTTGCGGGCAAGGGCCTCTTCGTAGGCGGCGAAGGCGGTGCTGTCGTCGGATTGCAGGGCACAGAGGGCCGCGTTGTAGAGGTAGAGTCCGCGTTCTCCGCCGGTCCGGGCATCGGCCGACTCGATACATTTCCGGGCCGCGAGGGCAAAATCACCCGCGTCATAGACCGCCTTCACCGCGGCGAAGCGGATGCGGCGGCGGAGGTCGGGGGCGAGGTCCGGCTCCGCGGGGACCGGGCCGGTAGAGGAGGCGGAGTCGGCGGGACCGGCGAGTTCCGCGAGGCGCAGGCGACATTCTTCCCGGAGCTCGGGATCGACGGACGTTTTTGCGAATTCCCGCAATGTTTCCCGCTTGTGATCCTCTTCGCCGTGGAGCAGGAGAATGCGGAACAACGACGCGGCCTCGCGTCCCGGGGAATCGGCGGCGGCGGCCCAGGCGGCGAGGCGATCCGCCAGATCGGGGGAGGAACCGTCTTCGAGGAGTTGTTCGAGCAAGAGGAAGGCAAGTCGCGCGGCGGCCGGGTCAGGCGAGGTCTCGATCAGTTCGTAGACGGTGGCGAAGGCTGCGGTTCGTTTGCCCGCGCGCATCCGGATCGCGGCGTGGAGTCGGGCGAGGGGGAAGCGCAGTGCCGGAGCCGCGGTCGCTTCGTCCGGGATGTTCCCGAGGTGTTCGACGGCCACCTCGTCATGCCCCGCCGCCGCCGCGATCTGGGCGAGCCGCAGGGTTTCGAGCGGAGTCGCCGGAGTGACGGAATCGCGCACGAGTTCGAATGCCGAGGCGGCCTTGCCGCTGCGGACGAGGCAGATGGCCCGGTTGAGATGCGTTGTGTTGTCGGCCCGGGGAACGCCGGAAAGGTAGAGATTGTAGGAATCGGCGGCTTCGTCGAAACGCTCTTCTTTCTGGAAGGCGAGGGCGATCCAGCGGCTCGTGCCCGGAGAGGGCTGCAGGAGCGGGTGTTCACGGACCCATTGGATCGCCGCCCGGGGGGAACCGCCCCGCACGAGAGCTTCGAGCAATCGGCCCGCGACGAGATTTTCCTCGGCGTCACCGCTCTCGCCGGCCTCGATGATGCCCCAGCAGGCTTCGAAATGCCGCACCGCGGTCTCGAAGCGTTCATCCGCGAGCGCCTGGCATCCCTCGCGGAATTCCGGGAGATCGGCGAGACTTTCCTGGGCGGAGGCTCCGGCGGGCGCGGCGACGATGGCGAGAAATCCCGCCAGAATGAGTGCGGCGGGCGCAAGTCCGGCCTGCGGGAAAAGAATCATTCAGCGACCGGAGAACTGTTTCACATACTCGATCACCTTGGCGTCGTCGTCTCCGGCGGCCCAGACCGCACGCAGAAAATCCGCCGGGGCGATGTCGTGCTCGTGGAGAAATTTGCGATCGCCGCCACAGCAGAACATGGTGTCCGGATCGAGTTCGCCGCGCAGCTTGGCGCGGGCCTTCACGAGGATGCGCGGGAGCCAGACGAATCCCTCGATTTCCTCGGTTTTTCCGGGGAGGCTGGCGGGATCGATCACCGCGCCGCTGAGTTCGCCCGACAGGACGTGACGGAGGTAATCGCGCCGCACGCTCGCGATCATCACCGCGGTCGAGGGACTCGGGTCGCCCTCGTCGGCGTAGTCCTCGACGAAATCGAAAAACTCGCGCGGTTTGTAGCCGATGGAGCGGAGGAAGGCACTATCCTCATCGGAGTAATAGCCTTCGTATTCCGTGTCGCCACCGCGGTAGCGTTCGACGCAGCGGCGGAAGAGATCGGTGAAGGTGGTGTCCCAGCGGTAATGGCTCATGGGGTGATCGGGTTGAAAATGGGAGAGTGTGGGGAAAAGAGGAATCACTTGCTCAGTTCGAGCATCCGCATGATGGGAACCTTGGCGGCCTCGCGCAGGGACTCCTCGAGTTCCACCGCGGGGCTGAGATCGCGCAGGCAGCGGTAGAGCTTTTCCAAAGTGTTCATCTTCATGTAGCGGCACTCGGCGCAGGCGCAGCGGTCGGTCGGACCGGCGATGAGATTTTTCCCGGGGACGTCGCGGCGGAGCCGGTGGAGCATGTTGGTCTCGGTCACCACGATGATGTTTTGCGCGGGGGAGTCGCGGCAAAAGGCGATCATCTTTTCCGTCGAACACACCTCGTCGGCGAGGAGCCGCACCGCCGTGGTGCATTCGGGGTGGGCGACGACGGCAGCGTCGGGGTATTCATCCTTGATCCGCTGGATGCTCTCGCGGGTGAACTCGACGTGGATGTAACAGTTGCCATCCCAGAACTCCATTTCCCGTCCAGTTTGCTGCGAAACCCACGCGCCCAGATTCTGGTCGGGGACGAAGAGAATGGGCCTGTCCGCCGGTGCCGCTTCGACGATACGGACCGCGTTGCCGCTGGTGCAGATCACGTCGGAGAGGGCCTTTACCGCCGCCGAGGAATTGATGTAGGTGATCACGTAGTAGTTTTTCTCCGCGTTTTCCTGGAGAAAGGCCCCGAGTTCGTCGGCCGGGCACGATTCCTCCAGCGAACAACCCGCGTCCGCGTCGGGGAGGACGACGGTTTTTTCCGGATTGATGATCTTCGCGGTTTCGGCCATGAAATGCACCCCGCAAAAGGCGATCACGTCCGCGTCCGTCTCCTGCGCCCGGAAGGAGAGACCGAGGGAATCCCCCACGTAGTCCGCGATTTCCTGGATCTCGGCGTTCTGGTAGTTGTGCGCGAGGATCACGGCGTTGCGCTCTTCCTTCAAGGCGAGGATGTCGGCGCGCAGATCGGTGGAGGGGAGGGTCGTTGTCATAAAACTGCTCGTGGAGGATACAAGAATGAAAGGGAGGAAGTCCGGCCCGTCAATCGGCAGTCGCGCCGGTGCGGTCCCGCGGTTCAGCCGATCACGGTGGGATTGAACCCCTTTTTGAGCGGGAGATCCGTCCTGGTGGCCGGATCGATGACGGTTTCCCCGGAGACCCGACCGCCCTCTTTGATCTCGAGGTCCGCCGCCCTCAGGTCGCCCTCGAGGAGGCCGCCGCGCCCGATCCGCACCTTGCCTGAGCAGACCACGTCGCCCGTGAGATGTCCCTTGATCTCGGCGCTTTCAGTCATGACCTCGTCGGCGAAGCGGACTTCACAATTCTTTTCAATGACGAGCCGTTCGCAGTAGAGGGGACCGCGGACCACGCCGGAATGGCGGAAAACGGCGTTCCCGGAGCAGTCCACCAGCGCGTCGATCGCACCGCTCACGGTGAGGTGGTGACAGGCGATCTCGGAGTCGTTGACGAGCCCGCCCTTTCGAGAAATGGTGATGTCGCCACGGGTCCGCAGCGTGTGACTCCGGACCGTTTTGATCTCGTAGTCCGCGAGGCTGATGTAGGCGCTGCATCGTTCGCACTGGGTGGACCTGGCAAACCGCGAAACCCTCTGGACGTGGTAGCAGCGGAAACAGCGCACGCGGTCTTCCGGCACGGAGTCGCTCGCTTTGGCTCTGCGGCGCGGGCCGGG
>JAAYAT010000316.1 GCA_012719225.1 Verrucomicrobiaceae bacterium | reverse complement strand
TCCCGCTTCGGCATCACCAACCGCCTCGATTATTATTCCCCCGAAGAGCTGGTCATCATCATCAAACGATCCGCCGGTCTCCTCGGCATCCCCATCGAAGACCCCGGAGCACTGGAGATTGGATCCCGCAGCCGGGGCACTCCGCGCATCGCCAACGGCCTGCTGCGCTGGGTGCGCGACTACGCCCAGGTCCGGGCCGACAATGTCATCACCCACGAGGTCGCCCGCGCCGCGCTCGCCATGCTCGACATCGACGAGGACGGTCTCGACGAAATGGACAAGCGCATCCTCGAGGCGGTCGTTTTCAAATACAACGGCGGTCCCGTCGGCCTGAACTCCATCGCCGTGGCGGTGGGCGAGGACGAGGCGACCATCAACGAGGTCTACGAACCCTACCTCATCCTCAAAGGCTACCTCAAACGCACCCCTCGGGGCCGCTCCGCGATGCCCCTGGCCTACCGAAAACTCGGTCTCACCCCTCCCGCCGCGGACGGCGGGGAGCAACTGCCCCTCTTCTAAATTCCAACCTCTCATCGGAACCTGTTTCTCATGAGCGAATTTATCATCCAAATCGAAAAGCTGTTCTCCGCGGTGGGCGATGCCGAGTATCGCTACCTGCTGATCGAGCCCCTCATTTTCTACGGCCTTTTCGTGGGAGTGATCCTGCTCGCGGTCGGATTCGCCATGAAGGCGCCCCGGCTCCAGACCATCGCGGTCATCGTCCTCGGCGTCGCCGCCCTCTCCTACTTCCCCTACCGGGACGCCCGCCTCGCCGCCCAGCCCCGCATGGCCCAGGTCTACAAAACCGAGTTCCCCGCACGCGTCAGCGGCTTCGCCCAAAACACCAGCGACTGGCTCGCGACCTCGTGGCAGTTCCGGCTCCTCGTGCTCTGCACCGGCGCGACCATCATGATCGGCATCCAGCGCAACCGCATCGGTTTCGGCCTCGCCGTGGTCTCGATGCTGCTGGGCCTGCTCGCCGCGAAAAACGCCCTCTGGCTGAACTACCAGGACGCCATCGCCTACCATCCCAATCTGCGGGTCCACGAATCCCCCGTCGACCGACGCGGCGTTCACGACCCGCCTCCGACCGATCAACGGGAAACGCGACGCCGTCCCGCTCCGCTCATCGCCGAACCCATTTCCCCCGCCAGCCTCGTCCCGACACCCGCCGCCCCGGACGAGCGCATCTCCGCGCCCCGCCCCCCCGGTTCGGCGCCGCAGGCGAGGAAGGTCGCGCCCCTGCAGCGCTACTGAACGACGGAAGGCGCAGCGAAACGGCACGGAACCTGCGGAAGGACGGCGTGAAATCCACGCAAATTGTTTTCGCATTCCTCCCGTTTTCCCCTTAATTCGCGCCACGATGCCCCATTCCCGACTCCTTGAAGCCGCCCGGAAAAAGGCCGGAGACACCCTCGATGCGATCAAAGCGGCCTCCGGGGAAAAGCGGCCCATGCTCGCTCTCTACAAGGAGTTCCTCAAGACCGAACGCAAGGAGATCCGCGACGCCCACGCCGCGGGCGGAGGCGGCATCGAGATCGCCACCTGGCGCTCCGGGCTCATCGATGTGCTGCTGGAGGACGTCTTCCGGCATTTTCTCCAAGAGACCGACGCGGTCCGAAAAACCGGTCTCGTCCACCCCGTCACCATCGTCGCGAGCGGAGGCTACGGACGCGCCCAGCTCAATCCGGGGAGCGACATCGACCTGCAATTTCTCGTCCCGGGTTCCACCCACTCGCTCGACCGCGCCGTCACCGAATTGGTCAACGACGTCTCCCTGATGCTCTTCGACCTCGGTCTCCGGGTCAGCTATCCGGTCCGCTCCATTAAAGAGGCCTGCGCCTTCGCCAACAAAGACCACCAGACCAAGACCACCTTGCTCGACGCCCGCTTCGTCACCGGCGACGAAGAACTCTTCGCGGAGTTCGAAGAAGCCTTTTTCGAACACTGCATCCGGGGCTACGAAAAAAGCTACCTCGCCGAGCGCAGCCGCGACATCCGCGCCCGCCACCACAAATACGGCCGCACTCCGCACCTGCAGGAGCCCAACGTGAAAGAGGGCTGCGGCGGGCTGCGGGACCACCACAACCTCATCTGGGTCTTGTGGGTCCTGCGGAAATCGCGCGACCTCAAAGCCCTCGTGCGCGAAGGCAAACTCACCCAACCGGCCTTCGAAGAGATCGAAGAAGCCTTCGAATTCCTCATCCGGGTGCGCAGCGAACTCCACTACAGCCAGCAGGGCCGGGCCGGCGACATCCTCACCCTGCGCCTCCAGGGAATCGTCGCGACCAAACTCGGATTCCCCGGGGAAAACATCCTGCGGCGCAGCGAGACCTTCATGCGGGATTACTACCGGCACACCCGCAACCTCTTCCAGCACAGCACCTCGCTGATGCAGGTCTTCGAACTTGAAATCGTCGGGGACGACACCAAACGCATCCCCGTTTTCCACTTCCTCGCCCGCCAGGCACCGACCGAGGACGCCTTCGACGGGTTCATCGCCCGGCTCGGACTCCTCTATCCCGAACACGAAAACATCTTCGAAGAAGACCCCGCCCGCATGATGCGGTTTTTCCTCCACTCGCAACGGCGCAACCTGCAGACCAGTCCCGAGATCCGCAAGCTCTTCAAATCGCACTGGGACCTCATCGACGAAGATTTCCGCCGCAGCAAAGCCAACCGCAACACCTTCGAGGAAATCCTGCAAAACCGCGGACAGGTCGCCCACATTTTCCGCCGCATGCACCGGGTCGGATTCCTGGGGCGCTACATCCCCGAGTTCGGACAGCTCACCGACCTCGTCCAGCACGAATTTTTCCACCGCTATTCCGCCGACGAACACACCCTCCGCTGCATCGAGGTGCTCGACGACCTCATTCACTCCGAAGAACCCAAAAAACAAATCTTCCGCCGCATCTTCCAGGACATGGAGGACCCCGTCGCGCTCTACGTCGCCCTCCTCCTCCACGACACCGGAAGGGCGGAGAACGTGCGCCATCACGAGGACGCCAGCGCCATTCTCGCGGCGAAGGTCTGCCAGCGGCTCGCCTACACCGGCGACCGGCTCCGGCTCATCATCTTCCTCGTCGACCACCACCTCACCTTCTGGAAGACCTCCACCACCAAGGACATCGGCGATCTCGAAACGATCACCGAATTCGCCGCCGCGATGAAAAACGTCCATTGGATGAAGGCCCTCCACCTTTTCACCTACGTCGATTCCAACGGCACCAACGACGAGGCCTGGAACGACTGGAAGGCCTCGCTGATGGCGCAGTTGCACCGCCGCACCGCCGCCTATTTCGAGGACCGCGCCAAATACCGCAAGGAATTCACCCGCCCCGTTTCCGAGACCAAGGAAAAGGTCCTCGCCAAACTGCCCGAAGACTATCGCGAAGAAATCGAGGCCCATTTCGCGGCCATGCCGGGACGCTACTTCCGCCACCGCGGCTCCACCAGCATCACCCGCCACGTGAAACTGTTCCGCCGCTTTTTCCAACGCATCAAAAAGCCCGGCAACGAAAGCCTCATCCCCGTGCTCGGCTGGGAAGCCCGACCCAACGAGGGCTACAGCGTCCTCGAAGTCGCCGGATGGAACCGTCACCACCTCCTCGCCAAGGTGGCCGGAGCCCTCGCCGCGCGCAACCTCAACATCCTCTCCGCCGATCTCTACACCCGCGCCGACGACCTCGTCCTCGACATCTTCCGCGTCTGCACCGCCACCTTCAACCCCGTCACCTCGCCCCGCGAGATCGAGCGCATCCAGAAGCTCATGGACGACGAATTCGGGATCGAGGAAAAGGCGGTCAACTTCCGCTCCCTCATCGAAGAGCGCGTCAAGCCCTCCATCACCCAGGAAGAGCCCCCCAACTTCGACATCCCGCAGCGCGTCTACCTCTCCAACGAAGACAACGATTCCTCCACCGTCCTCGAGATCCAGGCGCAGGACCGCATCGGCCTGCTCTACGACATTTTCACCGTCCTCGGCAACCTCGAAGCCGAGGTCCTCAACGCCCGCATCAGCACCCAGGCCGGTGCCGCGATCGACCGCTTTTACCTGATCGACTCCAACACCGAGAAAAAAATCACCGGCAAACAGCGTCTCGCCACCATCCACGACGAACTGCTGAAATGCCTCTACCCCTCCCGCATCGAGACGGATCTGGTGTGAACGAGGGCGCGTTCCCAATCCGTCTTTTTCCCGCAGCCACGGGGGGGAATTGTCGTAGTGGATCAAGTCACGACCTTCGCTCCGGCCGCCCTCATTTCCTCCAGAGCACGCTCGGAATCGCCCGCCGTCAGATCCACGCCCCGGCAGGCCCGGGCGAGCAGGTCGACCGCGAAGCCCTCCGCCAGCGCGTCGAGCACGGTGAACTTCACGCAGTAGTCCGTCGCCACCCCGGCCACGCTCAGCCTTTTCACTCCTTGCGTCCTGAGCCAATCGCCCAGACCGGTGGAATTGCGGTGGCCGTTGTCGTGAAAGCCGCTGTAGCTGTCGATGCGCGGGTTCGTCCCCTTGGGAAACACTCTCGCGATCCGCCGTGTCTCCAGTGTCGGGGCGAAGAGCGCGCCGCCTGTGTTCTGCACGCAGTGGACCGGCCAGAGCGTCTGCGGGAGCCCGTCCAGATCGATGGTCTCGAAAACGTCCCGACCCGGATGATTCGCCGCGAAGCTGCCGTGATCGGGCGGATGCCAGTCCTGCGTCGCCACGAC
>JAAYAT010000315.1 GCA_012719225.1 Verrucomicrobiaceae bacterium | reverse complement strand
GGGGCGATCTCACCTTCGACGAGATCGGGAAAACGCTCGAAATCTCCCCCAATACCGCCGCCTCGCGCTACCGCTACGGCATGGAGGCGCTGCGCAAATCGCTCGAAGGCGAGCGGGTCGAGATGGGTCTGTGAGGAGGCGTTTTTCCGGAAGGGAAGAGGGCGAGGCTCGATGCCCTGCTCTCCGTACCCGGGGAAGTGTCCGACGTTTTCCGCGAAACGGACAGGCTCCAAAAATGGCCGCCTACCAATGCGTCCGGAATACCTTGAAAGAGGTTTGATAGGTTTGATTGGGGGTTCTAGTGCCTTTTCCTTTGCTCCCTTTGTAAAAGAATGAAACTCTCCAAGCGTGGCGAATACGGTATGCGGACCTCGCGGTTCGGAGCGGACGAGCGAGCCGAGAAGATCCGTGACAACACCCGACAGATCTACGTCGGACTGACCCGGGCGATGGAGCGTCTCGTGGTCTACACCAGCCACTCCGCGATGCGGTATGCCCTGGGAGCCCGTCGTACTTATCCTCTCCAGCTGTGGTAATCGAAGTCCGCCGCGGGATCGCACTTCCCGTAGCGTAGCGCGACCCTCAGCCTCCCGAATTGCCGAGGTTCTGGAGTTCGGCGGGGAGGGCTTGGCGGAAGCGGGATTTGTCGATGGCCTTCATGTAGGCTTCGAGGGCGGAAACCTGACCGGCCAACATTTTCTGCCAGATGGCGTCGTCCATGAACTGCATCCCGTATTCCTTGCCGCCGGTGATGATGTCGTAGAGTTTCTGGGTCGCACCTTCGCGAATCACGGAGGTGACGGCGGGGGTGGAAACGAGGATCTCGTTGACCGCGACGCGGCCTTCCTGGTCGTCACGCTTGAGGAGGAGCTGGGCGACCACCCCGCGGAGGGAGCCGGCCAGCATGGTGCGCACCTGCGATTGTTGGTCCGAGGGAAAGACGTCGACGAGACGGTCGACGGTCTTGCGGGCGTTGTTGGTGTGCAGGGTGCCGAATACGAGCAGTCCGGTTTCGGCGGCGGTGAGGGCGAGCGAGATGGTCTCGAGGTCGCGCATTTCCCCGACGAGGACGATGTCGGCGTCCTCCCGCAGCGAGGCGCGGAGACCGTCGGCGAAGGAGGGGCAGTGGATCGGGACCTCGCGCTGGGAGATGGTGCTCTTCTTGTTGTTGTGAACGAATTCGATCGGCTCTTCCACGGTGATGACGTGGCGGGCGTAGGTGCGGTTGATGTAGTCGATGATGGCCGCGAGGGTGGTCGATTTCCCCGACCCGGTCGGACCGGTCACGAGGACGAGTCCGCTCCGCATGTCGCCGAAGCTCTCTATCGTTTTGGGCACGCCGAGATCGTCGATGGTTTTGATTTTTGTCGGGATGAGACGGAAGACCGCCCCGAGTCCGTTGTTCTGCTTGAAGTAGTTGCAACGGAAACGCGACTGGACGTCCATTTCGTAGGCGAAGTCGAGATCGCCCTTTTCCAGGTAGCGTTCGAAGGCGTTCTCATCGCAGATCTCGCGCAGCATGTAGTCGAGGGTGGAATGCTCGAGGATGCCGTCGGAGATGGGGGAAATCGCGCCGTGCGCCCGCATTTTGGGGGGTTGTCCTTCGCTGAGGTGAAGGTCCGATCCGCCGGTCTCGACGAGGTGTTGGAAATATTGATCAATGACTGCCATGGTGAAAAAAGGGGTGGAAGGGTGGAAAATGTCGCGGCGGATCAGCCGAGCACGGCCTTGAGACTGCCGCGGTCGATGGCGCGCCCGAGCGCCTCCTCCTTGGAAATGGCACCCGCGTGATAGAGATCCGCGAGGGCATCGTCCATCATGATCATGCCGACATTTTTGCCGGTCTGCATGACGCCGGGGAGCATGAAGGTTTTGCCGTCGCGGATGAGGGCGGAGACGGCCGGGGTGTTGACCAGCAGTTCGAGGGCGAGTTCGCGTCCGGTGCCGTCTTTTTTCGGGACGAGTTGCTGGGAGATGACGCCGCGGAGGGATTCCGCCACCATGATGCGGATCTGCTCCCGCTGCTCTGTGGGGAACACGTCGAGGATACGGTCGAGGGTCCGCGCAGCGCTGCCGGTGTGGAGGGTTGCGAGGACGAGGTGACCGGTCTCCGCCGCGGTGATCGCGAGGGAGATCGTCTCCAGATCGCGCATTTCACCGACCATGATGATGTCGGGGTCCTCCCGCAGGGCGGCGCGCAGGGCGTGGGAGAAACTCTCGGTGTGGGTGTGGATCTCGCGTTGGTTCACATGGCAGGTCTTGGACTCGATGACGTATTCGATAGGGTCTTCGAGGGTGATGATGTGGTCGTTGCGCTGGACATTGATCTCGTTGATGAGGGAGGCGAGGGTGGTGGACTTGCCCGAGCCGACCGCTCCGGTGACGAGGACCAGACCGTTGTGGTACTCGAGCAGCGGCTTGATCGCCTTGGGCAGACCGAGTTCGTCCATCGTTCGCAGTTGGGTGCTGATGATACGGAAGACCATTTCCCAGCCGAGACGGGTTTTCACGACCGAGGCGCGGAAGCGTCCGATCTCGGGCGCGTAGGCGAAATCGACGTCGCCTTTTTCTTCGAGGCGGTGCAATTCGGGTTCGGGGAGATACTGGCGGGCGAGTCTCTCGGTGTCCTCGGGAGTGAGTTGCGCGGAATTTTCCCAGATCGGTTGGAGCAGCCCGAAACGCCGCCATTTCGGCGGGGCGTTGGGGGCGAGGTGGACATCGGAAACATCGTACTCCTGAGCGAGTTTCAAGTATTCGTCAACGTGGCCTAAGACCTGGACTAAATCGGACATGGTATCAAAAGAAAGGGGGATAATGAAGGAATCTGCTGGAATCGGTGGGAAAACGTTTGTCGTTCGGGGATGTGGCGGGCCGTGGCACCGGAAACGGGACTCCGGGACCCCGCCGCCACCGCACGACACACCGCGGACAGTGGGGAGTATTCTGATTGCAGGAGGGACAGGCAAGCGAAAAAGTGTCTTTCCTCCCCGCTTTCGCGGGAAAAGGCCCCAGCGGCATCGCGGGGCGGAATTTTTCTTGCAGAAGCTAGCGGAATCTGACAACTCTGTCGGGTGAAATACGTAGGAGGTTTTTTTATTTTTCTCGTGGCCTTTGTTGCGGTGGGTATCGCAATGCACTTTGGCCTCTATGGCCAAGCGGGTCTCTTTGTCTGGTCCATTCAGGAGGACCCCGTGACCGGGGAGGCGGTGCCGGGGAGGACGATCCTCGCGGAGGCCGATGTGGTGGGCGTGGCCGTCGCGGCGGAGGCCGGGACGAAGCCGGATGCCTCCGGGGAATCGAAAGCCGCCGCCGGAGAAGCCGAAGAACTGGAGAGCGCCCCGGCTCCCGAACCGGCCGCCAGCGTGGAAAAGGCCGACGTGAACGGGGTGATTCCGCTCTTTGACGGCAAGACCCTCGGGTCCTGGGAAAAGACCCAGTTCGGCGGGGAAGGCGATGTCTTTGTCGACGAAGAAGGCAATTTGGAATTCGGCTTCGGCGCGGTCATCTCCGGCGTCAACTGGAAGGGCGACCCGCCCGCGACCTCGAACTATGAGATCTCCCTGGAGGCGATGAAGCTCGACGGGAACGACTTTTTCCTCGCCCTCACCTTTCCGGTGAAGGACAGCCACGCGACCTTCGTCGTCGGCGGTTGGGGCGGCGGGGTGGTCGGCATCTCCAGCGTGGACGACCTCAACGCCTCGGAGAACGAGACGATGAATATCGAGGGCTTTGAAAAGGATGTCTGGCACAAGATTCGCGTCCGCGTGACCGATGACAAGCTCCAGGCCTGGATCGATGACGAGAATAAGGTCGATCTCGAGCTCGAAGGGAGAAAGATCAGCCTGCTCCCCGGAGACATCGAGCTCTCGGTCCCCATCGGCATCGCCGCCTACCAGACCCGCGCCCAGTACCGCAACATCGTGTGGCGGAATCTCGAGGGAGGAAAATGAATGCGGGAACTTTCGGAGAAAATCCGCGCGAGCACCCGCACCGGGAACCACCGGTGAAGGCAATTTGGTGATGGAAATTATAAAATTGTCAAAAATTAAAATTATAGCTCCCTTAATTATCAACTTTTTGAACGAAACGCTTGACCAATGGTCAATCTGTTGTCTGGATTATTAAAAAATGCGAGGAAGCGCTCCGGCCCTCCTCTGTTTTTTTTGCCGACCCACCACTCAACCGCCCACTCGACATTCATGAATCTCCGCGATCAGCTGAAAGAAATACTTCCCGACATTCTTCCCCGGAATCCCGCCCAAGCGATCAAGGGGACGGAGTTGATCGAGTTGGTCAAGCACCGGCTCAAGCAGGACTACTCCGACGCCACCCTGCGCTATCATTTTTCCATCATGTCCTGCGATCCGTCCTCGCCTATCGCGAAGGTCGAACAGGGCCAGGGATATTACCTGCGGACCGCGACGATCCACACGATGAACAGCGCCCGCAACCTCTTCCGTGCGGGAGACGGCAGCAACGGCGGCCGGGTTCCCATGGGTACTGCGGAACTGGACCGGGCGCTCGGACGCGCTTCGAAGTTCCGCGCGGTGGTGCAGCGTTATCTCGAGTCCCTGCAGCAGTTCCCCTTTGTCTTTGAAGAGTCGTTTTCCGTCAACGCCGAGGCGAACCGCTGGCGCATCCCGGATCTCGCCGTGGTCGACTGGCTCACCGCAGAGGAACCCGCCGAAGCGCAGGAACCGGTCGCGATGGACAAGCGCAAGCTCGAGATCCACCGCCGCATGGGCGAATCGCCCCTCCGCCTTTCCAGTGTGAAGCTCCGCCTCGAGCTCAATCACGACACGCTGTTGGAAGATCTCTACCAGTGCCTCTCCGCCTCCGAGTGGGCCAACGCCGGCGAACTCCTCGTCGCGGACTCCATCGATGACCAGCAGATGCTCGAAGAGATCAACCGCTTCTCCGCCCGCCACGGCATCGGGGTGATCAGCTTCGGACTCGACGCCGACATGCTCGACGACATGCCCGAACCGGCCGCGATTGAAAACCTGCTCCCGCAGGAGTTCGAATCCATCATCAGCCTGCTGCGGGTGCGTCGGCACACCACCCCGGCTCTCGGGCGCGACCACGACTGGCAGCACATCACCGGGGCCGCCGTGGAGAACGCGGATTTCGCCCGCTTGGAAAACTGGATTTCCCGCAGCCTGCTCGAGGAGCGCATCATCACCGCACGCGAATTCGACGAACTCGGACGCGACGCCGCCAAAACCGCCAATGCCGCCAAAAACGCCCGCGAGTACGTCGCCTGACGCTGGCCCGCCGGTCTATTCCGCGACGAGGGCCTCGACATGACCTCCGACCTCTCCGACAATGCGATTTTTCGTGTACTGGACGGGGCACTCGATGAGAATCGCGCCGGGATCGCTGTCGGTATGAAAGCCGGGAAAATAGAGCAGAGGTAATTTCTCTCCACTACCATCGTCCACGAAAAGAGCGGTCGCCTCGTCGAGGTAGTCGGGAACGAGCGTCGCCAGATTCGGGGGATAGGCTCCGTCATCGTGATCTGCGGCGTATGCCCGGCAGGCATGTAGGACGTGCTTGATGGCGGCAACCGCGTTCGCCTCGTGAGCACGTGGTGTCATTCGGCCGAAGAGGGGCAGGAAGAAAGAGACAAGCAATGCCGTGACAAAAAGGGCGGCGATGACGCAAAATATCTTTTTGTGACGAGAGGGCTTCATGTCTGTCAGCAAAATCGCAGAGCAAAGTAAAGCGCATCCACCGCACTACTCCACTACTCCACTACTCCACTACTCCACTACTTCACTACTGCTCCCTCACTCCTCGTGGAAATACTCCACCGGGCGATAGAATTTGGCGACGAGGAGAAAGAGGAAGGCGGCCGCCAGCATGAGTCCACTGAAGAACCAGAAGTAGGCGGCCCCCTCGAGTTTGACCTGTCCCCCGACGAAATACTCGCGGGCGACCGAGGGACCGCGCACGGCTGCCTCCGCCTCGGTGGGGAGACCGAGGGCCATTCGGCGCGCGTCGATCCAGGTCTGTTCGGGATGGATGCGGTCGAAAAAACGGGCCATCGCCGAGGGTTCCCGGACTTCGGGACGGTCGATCACGAGAATGGCCCCCTGGTCCCAGGGAGTGGTCGGTTTTTGATCCGGCCCGCTGCTCCAGAGCCGCAGCCGGTTGCGGTTGATGAGGCGGTAATGATAGGGATTCCCCCAGGGATCGAGAACCGAGGCGGCGATTTTTTCTCCCTCGGACTGGGAGGGGGCGGTGAACTGATTTCCCTCGATGAGCGAGGTGACCCGCCCGAGCAGTTCGTCGAGTTGTTCCCGCCCGCGGAAGCGCAGATCGGTGGGTCGGCCCGTCGCGTCGAAGCGCATCAGGATGTCGTCCTCGGTGCCGACGATCCCGTCGAATCCCCCGTGCGAGATCTCGCTGTCGACGGCGCTGACTCCGGCGACAGGATTTTCGACCTGGATGAAATGATTGATCTGCGCGGTGACCAGGTTCCCGAAAGAGACCGCCACGAGCCAGAGCGACATGATGACGGACTTCATCGACTTCGGCGCCTGGGTGTAGCTGAACTCCAGGCTGACGATGGCGATCATCACTTCGGCGGCGGTGAGGGCGACATAGCCGACGATCTGCCATGAGATCGAAGGGGTCTGTCCGGCATCGATCTTCATCTGGGCGATCGCCACGAGGACGAAGGAGAAAACCATGATGAAAAGACCGATGGCGATTTTGCGCAGCGGCGTGAGCGGATAGAACCGGTCGATCGCGGGATAGACGAGGTAGGAGAACAGGGGGATGAAAGTCAGGATGAAAATGGGATTGAGCGCCTGGACCTGACTCGGCAGCCACTCCACTCCGAGCCATTTCAGATCCATGTTCTCCGCCTGGAGCACCCAGGACGATCCGCTCTGATCGAAGAGCGCCCAGAAGATCGCGACGAAGACATAAATGGTGCAGAGTTTCGCGATGGCCTTGAGTCCCGCCCCGCTGACGAGTTCGCGCAGGAAGGAACCGCCACGCGCGGGGATGTGGACGAATTTCCAGCGTCCCATCCAGAAGACGAGGGTGGCCAGCGCCATGAGGAAGCCCGGCACTCCGAAGGCCCAGTGGGGTCCGTACCACTCCAGCAGCCAAGGGGTCAGCAGGGTCGAGGCGAAGGCCCCGAGGTTGATGGACCAGTAGAACCAGTTGAAAACGCGGGGCAGGAGGCGGCGGTTTTGATTGCCGAACTGGTCACCGACATGGGCCGAGACGCAGGGCTTGATCCCGCCGGATCCGATTGCGATGAGCCACAAGCCCGCAACCAGCCAGGTTCCCGCCTCGCCCGCCAGACCCATCAGGGCGAGCGCACCGTGACCGAGGCAGTAGACGATGGAGAGCACCATGATGATGCGGTACTTTCCGAAGAACAGATCCGCGAGGAGAGCGCCCGCGATGGGCGTCAGATAGACGAGAGAGACGAAATGATGGAAATGCTCCGTGGCCCGCGCGTCGCTCATGCGCTCGCCGGCCGAGTTCCCCATGAGCCAGAGATAATTCACCATGAAGACCGTGAGAATGGTCCTCATGCCGTAGAAACTGAAACGCTCCGCCGCTTCGTTGCCGATAATGTAGGGAATGCCCGGCGGCATTCCCGTGAGAGGGAGGGGCTTGGATGAGTAGGAATTCATGGCTCCGTCCAGATCAACCCAGCCATCGCTTCATGCGATTCTTCGCTTCGCCGTGGGTGAGGACCCGGCCCGCTTCAACGGCTTGTTCACCACGGGCGATCCCCTCAAGCAGGGAGATTCGTTCCCGCATCGCTTCGAAGCTCGACACATCAATCAGATAAGCCGCCGGTTTCCCGTGGTGAGTGATGAGGATGGGTTCCTGGTCCGAGGCGAGATCTCCGAGGATGTCGGTCGCGTTTCGCTTCAGGTTTGTCACCAGTTCGACTCTCATGGAGATATTTTAATTTGAAACCTCATGCCCCGCTCACCCCTCTATCGTTTTCCTCGCCCAGGCGGCGGCGCCCATGACGCCGGCGTCCTCTTCGAGTTCGGCGGTGACGATTTGGAAACTCTTTTTGTAGGGACCGAGAATGCGTTCCATCGCCGATTGTTTCACCGTTTCCAGATAGAGGCCGGGCATGGCTTCGACGAGACCGCCGCCGAGGACGATGACATCGGGGGCGAGGAGATGGACGACGGTGGTGACGCCGCAGCCGAGCAGGGTCGCGGCGCGGCGCACGATGTCCTCGATGGCGGTGTCGCCGGCCGCGATGGCCTTGGCGAGAGCACCGCTGGTGATCCGGGAAATGTCCGTGCCGCAGGTCTTGAGGAGGTGGGGAGCCTGGCCGCGGTAGGCGGCGCGGGCGGCTTCGGCGGCGATCTTGAGCCGCGAGCATTCCGTCTCGAGAGAGGTGCTGTCCTCGCCTTTGCCGGAGGTTTCGGGAAAGAGCGGGATGTGGCCGATCTCCATGCAGGAAAGGTGCGCACCCTGGAGGAGTCGTCCGTGGATCACCGCACCGGCACCTATCCCCGTTCCCGGGAAAATACCGACGGCGCAGCGGGCCCCGCGCGCCGCTCCGGCGGTGTACTCGGCGAAAACCCCGGCGTCCACGTCGTTGCACATCACGGTGGGGCGCTCGAAGGTCTCCTGCAGATGCGCCCGGACGGGGACATCGCTCCAGCCGAGGTTGGGGGCCTCGACGATCTCGCCCTTTTCCGCGTCGATGGGGCCGGGGCAACCCACCCCGATCCCGGCGATCTGATCCGGCGACACACCGGCGGCGTCGAGGGCCTTTCCGATGAGGGACGCCATGCGGCTGAGTCCGGTTTTGGCCCCCTTGGCCCCGAGGGTTTTTTGCTTCGCCCGACCGAGCGTCTCGTAGTCGTCGTTGAAGATTTTGGCGAGCATCTTGGTCCCACCGAGGTCGAATCCGACCCAGACGCGGCCGGAGTGAGGTGCCTTCTTTTTGTTCATGAAAGGAGTTCTTGCGCGGTTCGTCGCGCCCAGAGATCGGCTTCGATAATATCGTCCAGAACAGGGCGGCGGAGGGAGTGGTGACGGGACATCGTCTCCGCGACGGTCTCCCAGATTCCCGGAAAGCTCAAGCGACGTTCCAGAAAAGCGCTCACCGCGACCTCGTTGGCCGCATTGAGCACGGCGGGGAGGGTGCCGCCGGTTTCCCCCGCTTCCTTCGCCAAGGCGAGGGCGGGAAAATCCTCCCAACGCGGCGCTTCGAAATCGAGTCGGGCGAGCCGCGCGAAGTCCAGTGGCTCGAGGGTGTTGGCGACCCGCTCGGGCCAGGTCACGGCATACTGGATCGGGAAACACATGTCCGTGGTGCTGAGCTGGGCGAGGATGGACCCGTCGATGAACTCCACCATGCTGTGGACGATGCTCTGGGGATGGACGATGACGTCGACGCGGGCCATCTCGATGTCGAAAAGCCAGCGCGCCTCTATCATTTCGAGCCCCTTGTTGAACAACGTCGCCGAATCGATCGTGATCTTGCGGCCCATCTCCCAGGTCGGGTGTTTCAAGGCCCGCTCGACCGTGACCTGCGGCAGCTCGGCGGCGGGCAACTCACGGAACGGCCCCCCCGAGGCGGTGAGGATGAGCCGCGAGACCGAGGCCGTGTCGCGACCTTCGAGACATTGGAAAATCGCGTTGTGCTCGGAATCCACCGGGAGCACCTTCACGCCCTTTTCCCGCGCCGCCGTCATGACCGCCTCGCCCGCCATGACGAGGATTTCCTTGCTGGCCACGGCGATGTCCTTGCCCGCTTCGATCGCCGCGAGGGCCGGGCGCAGTCCGGCGACACCGACGATCGCGATGAGCACGAGATCGGCCTCGGGCAGGGTCGCGAGGGCGATGAGACCCTCGTCGCCGGAATGCAGCGCGACCTCCGGAGCGACCTCAGATCGCAACGCGTCCAACCCTCTTGAATCATAGAGGCAAGCCTCTTGGATCCCGAATTCCCGGATCTGTGCGGCGAGGGAATCGACCCGGCGATGCGCCGCCAGACCGACCAGAGTCATGCGCTCGGGCAGATCGCGGGCCACCTTGAGAGAACTCTCCCCGATCGAACCGGTCGAGCCGAGGACCACCACTTTTTTCGGTCGGGGAAGATCGGACATCAGGATGC
>JAAYAT010000314.1 GCA_012719225.1 Verrucomicrobiaceae bacterium | reverse complement strand
CGCTGCATCGTTCGCACTGGGTGGACCTGGCAAACCGCGAAACCCTCTGGACGTGGTAGCAGCGGAAACAGCGCACGCGGTCTTCCGGCACGGAGTCGCTCGCTTTGGCTCTGCGGCGCGGGCCGGGTGCGATGTAGTTGGGCGGCATCTTGTTCGCCTCCGTTTCCGGCACCGTCTCGGTTTCCTCCTCTGCGGGTTCGCGGGACTGCATCAGAGCGGCCATCGAGCCCTCGGCGAGCGACCCGCGGTCCCGCGCCTTGCCTCCGATGGGCGACGCCGCAGCAGCCTCGTCGCCGGAGTCGGTTTTGTCGTTGTCATCGCCGTCGGGGGAACGTTCCGCTTCGCCGAGAAATCCGAAAAAGGCACCGGCGGAGATGGCGGCGACTTCTTCCCTCTCCCCCGCTGCTTCCGCCTCGTCCTCGGGACGGGGGTCGGTGGGGGAAATCGCGTCGACGTCTTCCCCGGCGGCGGCATCCGGCGTTGCCCGCGTTTTCGCGTCCGCCTCGGAGGAACGCGGGGACGGTGTTTTCGACGTCCCGGTGCGGATCTCGGTGATGCCGGAGACTTTCAGCGCGGGATTGGCGAGGGCGACACCTTTGCGAACGCGGAAGTGTTCGCCACAGGCGCGGCAGAAAGAGGAGTAAACGAGGGAGGGTTCCTCCTGAAGATGTCCGCAGGAGGGACAGGTCAGGTGCAGTTTTCTCGCGCGATGGAGTTTTCCGAACACGGGGGTGGAGGGCTACTTCGCGGAAGAGCCGCCGGATTTGGGGACGCCCACCGTGGAGGTCCCCATGAAGGTGGCCCCTTCCTCGATGGCGAGTTTGCCGGCGACGACGTCGCCGTGGAGGGTCGCGTTCTGCTTCAGCTCGCAGCGATCGGTCACGGTGATGTTCCCCTCGACCTTGCCGAAAACAACGACGGTACGCGTCTTGATGTCGCCGACGATAGAGGCGTTTTCCCCGACGGTGAGATCTCCTTCGGAATTCACCTCGCCCTCAATGCGACCGTCGATGATGAGGTCGCTGGCGAAGCGCAGCTTGCCTTTGATCTCCACATCGCTCGAGAGGATGTTTTTGTTCCCTGCCAGGGATCTGGGCGTCGAGGCGGGCGCTTTTGTCTTCGACGAGCCGGAGGCCTTATCATCGGCCTTGTCTTCCTCGGCGGGGGAGTCCTCGTCCTGATTGATGATTTGCTTGAGCACGGTAGGGAGGGTTGAAGGTGAGATCCGGACACCGGGCGGATTCCCGAGAGTGTCCGAACTATAGGGGAATCACCCGGAAATGGAAAGTTCTTCCGCCGGATAGGTCCAAATTTCGCTCAGAGTGGGGTGATAATGTGGTATTTTTAGAAATTCATCCGCGGTCGCGTGGAAGTGCATCGCCACGACCACTTCGTGGATGATTTCCACGGCCTCGGGTCCGACGGCGGCGGCACCGAGAATTTCTCCGCTGCGGGCATCGGCGATCATTTTCACGAAGCCGTGTTCCACCCCCCGGATCATGGATTTGCCGTGATCGTCGAAGGGGTAGCTGGCGGTGGCGAACTCGTGACCCACCTCCTTGGCCTCGGCTTCGGAGAGTCCCACCGTGGCCACTTCGGGTTCGGTGAAAATGCCGAGCAATTTGAGCCGGTAGCTGATCTCGCGGGGCGGTGCCTGGAGCCTCCCGAGGTGGACGGCGGCGTTGTGGGCGGCGATCTCGCCCTGCTCGATGGCGATGTGGACGATCTCGTGCGGCCCGCAGACATCGCCGGCGGCGAAAATGTGCGGGACGCTGCTGCGTTGGTCGGAATGGCAGGAGATAGGTCCGCCGGATTTCTCCGTTTCGATTCCGGCGGCGTCGAGAGCGAGACCGGCGGTGTTGGGGGACCGCCCCAGCGCGTAGAGGATCTCGGCGGCGCTGACGGATTTCTCCTCGCCTTCGTGGGAGAAAACCACCGTCTTGCGACCGCTCTCTTCGCGTCGCACTTCCCGGATTTCGGTACCGGTGTGGAGGGTCATGTTGTCCCGGGCCGAAAGGGCGGCCTCGAGGGCGGCGGCGATATCGGGGTCCGATCCTGACAAAACCTGACCGCTCCGCTGGATCACGGTGACCCTTTTGCCGAGGCCTTCGAGATAACAGGCCATTTCCAGAGCGATGGCCCCGCCGCCGAGGACGATGATGCTGTCGGGCAGATCCTCCCGGTCGAGGATGTCGTCGCTCGTCCAGTAGCCCGCCTCCTCCAGTCCGGCGAGCGGAACCCGGCTCACCGACGAACCGGTCGCGACGAGAGCGGAGCGGAATTCGATCGTTTCGTCGGCCCCGCCCCCGCGCGGAGTCACCGCGACGGTGTGGGGACCGGTGAAGACGGCGGTGCCGCGGATGAGATCGAAGCGCCCGTCGGCGAGCTGGCTCTGGCGATAGTCGGCGAACTCTCCGATGAGGCGGCGTTTGCGGGCGAGGATCTCACCCGGCTCGACCGAGAGTCCCTCCGCCCGCAACCCGAACTCGGGAGCGCGGCGCATCGCGCGGAAGCGGTTGGAGGATTCGATGAGGGACTTCGAAGGCATGCAACCGCGCAGGATGCAGAGTCCCCCGAGCTCTTCCGCCCCATCCACCACCGCGGTCCTGAGTCCCAGATCGTGGGCGGTGCGGGCGGCCGCGTAGCCCGCGCTGCCCCCGCCGATGACGAGAAAGTCGTAGCTCTTGTTCATGGTATCGTGAAAATCCGGCGGGCCCTTGCGTGAAAACGTCGAAGTCCTGCTGGACTCCGGACGTCGCCGCGCTCATTCTTTCCGCTCCGCTCAATAAGGAACGATGAACCGACATTTCAAACGGCGTTTTTTTCTCCTGCCGCTCCTCTGCGGTCTCCTCACCGGCTGCGATAAGCCCGCGCTGCGTTCCGTGGCGGAGGAGGAAAAGGCGCCCACCGCCCCTCTTGCCCCGGCCTCCGCTCCCGCACAGACAGCCGCGTCGCCCGCCCCCGCATCCGAGGACACAGCTCCCGCGCCCGATCCCGGCCCCGCGGAACCGCTCCCGATGGAGGAACCCGTTTTCAAAATGTGGAAAGCGGGCGACACCATCACCCTATCCGGCGCGTTGAAAAGCCGCATCCAGGTCAACCGCATCGTCGAGACGGTCCAGAAGACCTTCCCCGACACGGAAATCGTCAACGACCTGAAAGTGGAACCCAACCGCTACCCCGTGGGCTGGGGAAACCGCCTCGCCGACGAACTCCTCGTCCCCTATTTCAAAGAAGTGAAATCGCCCGGCGTCGCCTATCAGAAAGGCATCGTGACCCTCCTCGGCGAAGTGGAGAACACCTCGCGACACCGTGCCCTCACCGAGATCGCCATCAACGCCTTCGCCGACACCCTGACCCGGGATCTCGACAACAAGATCACGACTCGCAAATAACCCATGTCGCTCCGCCTCGAAATGCTGCAAGTGGCGCGGCTCGCCCGCACCGTCCTCGGGGACGAAGCCGCCGGACTGGTCGAAAATTTCGTCCGTTCCCAGCAGAACGACGACGGCGGATTCCGCGACCGCGACGGAGAGTCCGACCTCTACTACACCAGCTTCGCGATCGACGTCCTCACCGCCCTGCAGGTGCCCCTGCCCGAGGATTCCCTGCACGCCTTTCTCGAAAACCGGATGCGCTCTCTCGACGAACTCGATTTCGTCCATCTCTGCTGCCTCGCCCGCTGCGCCTCCGCCCTCGCCGCCCGGCCTTCCCCGACGGCGCTGCCCCCCCTCCTCGGACGCATCGAGACCTACCGCACCCCCGACGGCGGCTACAACCAGTCCGACGACGACACCACCGGTTCGGCCTACGCCTGCTTCCTCGCCTACGGTGCCTACGCCGACCACGGACTAGCCCTGCCCGATCCCGGGGGCGTCGCCCGCTGCCTCGATTCCCTGAAAACGCCCGGTGGTGCCTGGGCCAACGACGTCGCACTGCCCATTCCCAACATTCCCGCCACCGCCGCCGCCGTGACCCTGTGCCGCAACCTGCGGCTCCCCATCCCTCCGGAAACACCCTCGTGGATTCTGAACTCGCTCCATCCCGCCGGCGGATTCCGTCCCTTCCCCCAGGCCCCGGTGCCGGACCTCCTCTCGACAGCCGTGGCGCTCCACGCCCTCGACGGTCTACAAACCGGCTTCGAGGAAAAGAAAGAGCCGCTCCTCGATTTCGTCGATTCCCTCTGGACGGCCACCGGCGGATTCCACGGCACCTGGGACGACGACGAACTCGACATCGAATACACCTACTACGGGCTCCTCGCCCTCGGGCATCTCGCCCTCTGACCGCTCCGGCCCGGCATGACCTCCTCCCCCCTCCACGAAACACTCGCAAACGCCCGCCGGGTCCTCCTCGCGGAGAGAAACGCCGCCGGCCACTGGGAGGGCGAACTCTCCACCTCCGCGCTCTCCACCGCGACCTCCATCGTGGCCCTCGGCACCGTGGACCCCGCCACCCACCGCGCCGTCGTCGCGCGCGCCTGCGAGTGGCTCGTCGCCCACCACAATCCCGACGGCGGCTGGGGCGATACCACCAAAAGCTTTTCCAACATCTCCACCACCTTGCTCTGCTGGTCCGCCCTGACCCGCTTCGGCAACGGCGACGGCAGGAGCGCAGCGGCGGTGAAAGCGGCGGAAGGCTGGATCCGCGAGTACGTCGGCTCACTCGACCCGCGTCTCATCGCCGAGACCGTCAAGGCCCGCTACGGAAAAGACCGCACCTTTTCCGTGCCCATCCTCATGCTCTGCGCCATCTGCGGCACCCTCGGACCGGCCGGATGGCGGCTCGTGCTGCCGCTGCCCTTCCATCTCGCCGTGTTTCCGCGCACCTGGTTCGCGGCGCTGCGGCTCCCGGTCGTGAGCTACGCCCTGCCCGCCCTCATCGCGATCGGATACGCCCGCTACCGCAAAGGCGGCGGAACGAGAAAACGCCTCCGCAAGCCCCCCCTCTTCTGGCCCCGGCTCTCCGAGTTGCTCACCTCCATCCAACCCGCCTCCGGCGGATTCCTCGAAGCCGCGCCCCTGACCGGCTTCGTCACCATGGCCCTCGTCGCCGCCGGGGAAACCGGCCATCCCGTCGTGGAAAAAAGCGTCGCATTTCTCCTGCGGACAGTGCGGGAGGACGGGAGCTGGCCCATCGACACCAACCTCGCGACCTGGGCGACCACCCTCGCGGTCAAGGCCCTCGCACAAGAGGGTCGGGTCGCCCATCCCACCCTCTTCGACGGACAGGAAAAAATCCTCAACTGGCTCCTGCGGCAGCAGTACCGCGACGTTCACCCCTTCACCAACTCGGCACCGGGCGGCTGGGCCTGGACCGATCTCAGCGGCGGCGTGCCCGACGCCGACGACACTCCCGGCGCGCTCCTCGCCCTCGCCGCGCTCGATCCGGCGCGGGAGCGGGCCGACGTCCTCGCCGCCGCCGCCGCCGGGGTGCGCTGGCTCCTCGATCTCCAGAATCGCGACGGCGGCATCCCCACCTTTTGCCGCGGCTGGGGCGCTCTCCCCTTCGACCGCTCCTCCCCCGATCTCACCGCCCACACCCTGCGCGCCTGGCACGTCTGGCGTCCCGACCTGCCCGCGGCCTTGCAGGAGCGCATCGACCTCGCAGCGGAAAGAGCGCGGCGCTTTCTGGAAAAAAAACGTCGCCCCGACGGCTCGTGGAGCCCCCTCTGGTTCGGCAACCAGCACCGCCTCGTCGACGAGGAAAATCCCAGCTACGGCACCGCCAAAGTGGTCCTCGCCTTTCTCCAAGCGGGACGCGACGACCTCGCCGCCCCCGGCCTCGCCTGGCTGCGGAGTCAACAGAACGCGGACGGCGGTTGGGGCGCCCTGCGCGACCGGACGCCCTCGACGATAGAAGAGACCGCCCTCGCCATGAGCGCCCTCGCCGGAGCCCCCGACGACGGCGCCGCCACCGACACGGCCCTTGCCCGGGGGGAGCGCTGGCTCTGTGAGGCGACGAAAAACGGCACGGTATTCGAGCCATCCCCCATCGGATTTTATTTCGCCCGCCTCTGGTACTTTGAAAAAGCCTATCCCGTCGTCTGGACCGTCGAAGCGCTCTCGCGATTGGCGCGAAGGAGGGCAATGTGAGGATCCAGTTGGTCTATGGTGGGAGTGATGCCCTTGGCGATCCTCTCATTCCATTCTTGATCGCCTCCTCAACCACCCCTATCCTGTCGCCCCCGTGCGGGTGCCGTGGAGCCGACGCGGGCGCCGCCCGGGTTTTTCGACCTATCACCCCCTTCCCATGTCCAGCAACCAGCAACGCGCCGCCCTACAACGCCAAATCTGGCAAATCGCCAATGATGTCCGGGGAGCCGTGGATGGCTGGGATTTCAAGCAGTACGTCCTCGGCACGCTGTTCTACCGCTTCATCAGCGAGAACTTCGCCAGTTATATCGAAGCCGGCGATGACAGCATCCATTACGCAGAGCTGTCCGATTCGGTGATCACTCCAGAAATCAAAGACGACGCCATCAAGCACACTACACGACAAAAATTGAATGGTATTTCGGCCTCTCAAACCATTCCAATAACGCTCGGATTTCCTCATCAAAATCCTCTCTATGGGCAAGCAGTTG
>JAAYAT010000313.1 GCA_012719225.1 Verrucomicrobiaceae bacterium | reverse complement strand
CCGAACAGTGGGAAACCGCCGCGCGCAAACTGGCGGAAGACCTGCGGGAGTGAGTCGGAGACGCCGTCCGCTGCGGCCCGATTTGTCCGTTGCGGGATGGCGTTCCCCCGCCACAGTATTCCCATGGACCCTTCCCCCGCCCTGACCCATCTGCGCCCCGACGGAACCGCCGCCATGGTGGATGTCTCGGACAAACCGGTCGTGCGCCGCGAAGCCGTCGCCAGTGGATTCATCGCCCTGGCACCGGCCACGATCCGAGCGATCACCGAGGGCGAGGTCCCCAAGGGCGACGTGCTCGCGGTGGCGAGGGTGGCGGGCATCCAGGCAGCCAAAAAAACCGCCGATCTCATTCCCCTTTGCCACCAACTTCCGCTCACCAAAGTCGCGCTCGATTTCGCGGCGGAGCGCGACGGACTCCGCATCACCGCCACCGTCCGCACCGACGCCAAGACCGGCGTGGAGATGGAGGCTCTCACCGCCGTCTCCGTCGCCGCCCTGACGATCTACGACATGTGCAAGGCGATCGACAAAGACATGATCGTGCGGGAAATCCGTTTGCAGGAAAAAACCAAGGGATAGCGGCCGGGAAAAGACGCGTCGTTAGCGTCCCGCTCCCGCTCCCGGCGACGACCCGACGGATTGCTGCGTGAGCGCCTCGAGATTTTTCAAATTCGCCTTCATCACATCGAGCCAATCGCCTTCGTCGGGGGTGTTGGCGCAGGGGGCGAAGACCACGCTTTTCACTCCGATGGCCTCGAGGGCGGCGATATTTTGCGCGGTCGGGCTGTCCTCCCAGATCATCCATTTCGCCGGATGATGGGCGAGGATTTTCTTGAGAGCGGCGATGTCCTTGTCCCTGAGGATCATCTCGGGTTCCCACTCGATCGCCTCGATTTTGAGCCCGTAGGCGCGGGCGAGATACTGGTAGATGGGATGGGAGGCGACGAGCGGTTCGTCGCCCCACGTGTCGCCGAAGGCTTTCATCGAAGCGTCGAGTGCGGCGAGATCGGCTTTCAGCGCGACGAGATTCGCTTCGATTTTCTCAACGGCCCCGGGTTGCAGCGTTTGGAAGCGGCCGGCGATGGCGGAGGCCTGTTCGGCGGCCTGGGAAAAATCGATCCAGGTGGTGAAGGCGGTCCCGGCGTGGGAATGGACCGAGCCGTCCCCGTGGCGATGGGCTTTGCCCTCGGTCTTGAGGTAGCGCTTTGCAAAACTCTTCGACGTGTCGAGCTGGTTCGAGGAGGGCAGGGAGACGGTCTTCATCCATTTCTCGTAGGTGGCACCGTTGAGCAGGATGAGATCCGCCTTTTGCATGGCGACGAGGGCCGCGTCCTCCGGTTTCCAGAAAGCCGGGTCGCCTTCGGGATCGACGGGGTAGTGAAGATCGAAGGACTCCGTCCCCGCCGCGAGGCGGGTCGCGAAGTAATGGAGCGGATAATTGATCGACTGGACTACGGTTTTTTCCTCCGCGGGAAGGGCCGAGGCACCGAGGAACAAGGGGACGCTGAGAAGGAGGAGAGGGCGAAGGGGGATTTTCATGGTTTTGGGAACAAGTCAGAGAAAAGGTCAGGCTGTGGGGTCATCGGGTTGGTTGCGCAAGAAGTCGGCGACCTGGGCCAAAAACGTGGTGAGATGGGCGCGGGCCGCGCCATCCAGTTCGATCTCGTCCATCGCGGCGTCCATCAGTGCGAGCCAGCGATCCCGCTCGATCACACCGATGCGAAAGGGCACGTGTCTCATGCGCAGGCGAGGATGCCCCCGCTGGATCAGGTAGCGGTCGGAACCGCCGAAGCGGAAAACGAGAAAGTCGCGGAGACGTTTTTCCGATCCTTCCCAGTCGTCCTCGGGATACATCGGGCCGATCACCTCATCCGTGCGGACGCGGCGATAAAACGCGGCGGTGAGGGCGGCGAACCCCTCTTCGCCCAACGCTTCCATCACGATCGTCTCCATGCTCCGCTGCGTCTGCGATGTGCCTTCGGGTGTCATTTTTTTCCAAGATTTTTTTCAAGCGGAAGATGCTCCCTCTCCCAGACGGCGGCAACCCGGAAGATCCCACGCGTGACTTTACCACGATCACCTACCCTATTGCGGCTTGATTTCCCGGAACAGACCGGAATAGATTGTGTAAGTATTGTAAAAAATTGCCCTACCTATGAATCGCCGCGTCCTTTTCCCCGTGCTCGCGTTGAGCCTGCTCACCACCTCGCCCACCTTCGCCGACGCGATGAAGAGCCAGCTCTACGAAGATCTCGTCGCCCCCATCCTCGCCGCCAAATGTGCCGGATGCCATGGTGAAAAAAGACCCAAGGGCAAACTCCGGGTCGATTCCCTCGAAGCCCTCCTCAAGGGCGGCAACGAAGGCTCCTCGGTCATCGCCGGCAAGGTCGACGAGAGCCCCCTCCTCCAGCGGGTCTACCTGCCGCTCGACGACGACGAACACATGCCGCCGGAGGACAAGGACCAGCTCACCCCCGAAGAGACCGCCGTGCTCGCCTTCTGGATCACCAGCGGGGCCAAAGGCAGCGGAACCGTCGCCGAGTTCAAGCCCGATGCGAAAGCGACCGCCGCTCTCACCCACGTCCTCGGCAACCTGCCCGAGGCTCCCGAGAAGGTCGCCAAAGCCGATGCCCCCAAAGCCGACCCGGCGATGGACAAGCTCGTCGCCGAGACCATCGGCAGCGTGGAAAAAATCGGTGCCTCGCTCATGCCCATCGCCCAGAACACCCCCGAGCTGCGTTTCAGCGCCCTCAACGTCAGCAAGGAATTTTCCGATGACCAGCTCGCCGTTCTCAAGCCCATCTCCGCGCGGGTCAAATGGATCGATCTCGCCCGCACCAAAGTGGGCGACAAAGGTCTCGTCCACCTCGCCGGGATGAACAACCTCACCCGCCTCCACTTGGAAAACACCGCCGTCACCGACGCCGGACTCGATTCCCTGAAAGGCCTCACCAATCTGGAATACCTCAACCTCTACGGTACCAAAATCACCGATGCCGGTCTCCAGAAACTCGCTCCCCTGAAAAAGCTGAAAAAGCTGTTCATCTGGCAGACCAAAGCCACCGACGCCGGAGCCACCAAACTCGCCGCCGCCATCCCCGGCATCGACATCAACACCGGGTGGAAAGCGCCCAAGGCCGAGCCCGTCGTCCTCGCCGCCAACACCAAGACCGCCGCACCGGCCAAACCGGAAGCCAAACCTGCTCCCGCCAAGCCCGCGGCCAAACCTGCCACGCCACCGGCAAAACCCGCGGCCAAACCCGCGGCCAAACCCACACCGACCAAGGCGGAAACCAAACCCGCTCCCGCGAAACCCGCGGCCAAACCCACTCCTGCTCCGGCCAAACCCGCGGCCAAACCCACACCGGCCAAGCCGGAAACCAAACCCGCTCCCGCGAAGCCTGCGGCCAAACCCACTCCCGCTCCAGCCAAGCCCGCACCTGCGGCGGATCCCATGTTCGCCAAAGCGGTGACGGAAGTGCAGAGCGCCGCGGACGAAGCGGCCAAACGCGCCGCCCAGGCGAAAGCCGACTTTGCCGCAGCGATCAAGACCGTCGAAGAGGCTACCAAACGCGCCGAAGCGCTCAAGGCCAGTTCCGAAAAGGCGAGCGCCGTGGCCGCCGAGGCCAAAGCCGCCCTCGACCAACTGAAAAAGGCCGTCGAGACCAGCAAAAAGTAAGTCCTCCCGCTGTCCGCCGCACCGGCCTCGACCGCCCAAAGTCGCGCCCCCTATAACACGTAACACCTAAAACGTAACAACGTAAAACATCCCCCCTCACCCCACTTTTCCCACCGATTGGCGCATGCGATCCACGCTGCTGGAGAGCGCTTCGAGGTGTTCGCGGGTGAGGGTCAGCGTTTGGTTGAGTTCGTGCAGCGCCTCGCGGGCGTTGCTCGCGTGGAGATGATGCAGGTCCGGTGACGCGGCGGCGAAAGGGACCACGTTGACCGCTTCGTCCTCCCCCTTCTCGGCCTCGCCCCCCGGATGGAAGGGCCGCATCGCATTTTCCAAGCGGCTCTGAATGCGCACGACGCGCTCGGAAACCTGCGATTTCAACTCCTCGGCATGACTCACCAGTTTAGCCTCGAGCGCAGCGAGACGCGCTTCGATCCAAGCGACCCGCTCCTCCTCACTCGTCGGCGCGCCGTCCGCCCGTCTGGGAGGACGCGCCGTCCCCGTGGCGGTGCTGGATCGGACATCGGACGCGGAAGAAAACGGAACACGAATCATCAGGAATAACGGATTTATTTAAGATTACTAAAAATTTCATAACCTTCAACAACTAATGGCTCGGGGCGCGAGAAACATCCTGCGATCCTGGCACGATTCTCGGTCTCGGGGGGCCGCCTTGCCAGGAACGACGCCATTCCGGCTGGCTTGACATCCCGACGATTCATCGGAAGCTTGCCGACGAGGAAACCCCTACTTTACCCAGTGTGCCCTGACCTGATTTGATGAGAATTGCTTTTTTGACCGCCGGGGGGATTGCCCCCTGCCTTTCCGCCTCCATCGGAGGCCTGATCGAACAATACAACACCCTCGCGCCCGACGCCGACCTGATGGGGTATCTCAACGGATACCAGGGGCTTCTCCTGGGAAATTCCTATCATTTTCCGAAACAGGTGCGGGAAAACGCCGCCATTTTCTACAACTTCGGCGGCAGTCCCATCGGCAACAGCCGGGTGAAACTGACCAATGTCGACGACTGCGTCAAACGCGGTTTTGTGAAACCCGGCGAGGACCCGCTCCAGATCGCCGCCGAGCGGCTCCAGGCGGACAAGGTGGACATCCTCCACACCATCGGCGGAGATGACACCAACACCACCGCCGCCGATCTCGCCAACTATCTCCAGGAACACGGCTACCACCTCACTGTCGTCGGGCTGCCCAAGACAATCGACAACGACGTCTACCCCATCAAACAAACCCTCGGGGCCTGGACCGCCGCGCACCAGAGCGCCCGCTTTTTCCGCAACGTCGCCAACGAGAACACCACCAGCGCGCGCCAGCTCATCATCCACGAAGTGATGGGACGCCACTGCGGCTGGCTCACCGCCCGCGCCGCCCACGACTACCACGAGAGCCTGCACCAGTACGACTGGCTCCCCGACGCCCTCCTCCACCAGTTGCGCTGGGACGTCGACGCGGTCTGGGTTCCCGAAATGGAAATCAACATTGAGGCGGAAGTCGAGCGTCTCAACGCCAAGATGGACGAGCACGACAGCGTCAACATTTTCCTCAGCGAGGGCGCGGGCCTCGACAACATCATCGCCCAGTTGAAATCCAAAGGCGAGGAGCCCGCCAAAGACGCCTTCGGGCACTACCGTCTTGACTCCGTCAACGTGGGCCAGTGGTTCGCCGCCCAACTCCGGGAGAGACTCGGTGCCGAAAAATTTCTCGTCCAGAAAAGCGGGTATTTCGCCCGAAGCGCCGCCCCCAACGCCGACGACCTCGAACTCATCAAAGCCTCCTGCGCCCAGGCCGCCAAATCCGCCCTCGAAGGTGTCAGCGGTGTCGCCGGGCTCGACGAGGACAACGGGGACGCCATGAGCACCATCGCTTTTCCCCGCATCCGGGGCGGCAAACCCTTCGACATCGACGAGAGCTGGTTCACCAATCTCCTCGCCGAAATCGGACAGCCCAAAGGCCGTCGCCTCGAAGCGCACTGAGGGCGGTAGAGGAGAACTTGGCAGGGCCGAACACGACGACGGCCGGTCCCCGATTCGTCCGCCAGACTACCGGCATCGCCCCGCCCTCCCCTTTCCGCTTTGACTTTCCCGCAAGGCGTCCTTTACTCCTGCCATCATGTCTCTCACGATCAAACCTGCTTCCGAAGTCGCCTACGATTGTATTTCCATGGGCGAGATCATGCTTCGCCTCGATCCGGGCGAAGGCCGCATCCACACGTCCCGCCAGTTCGCCGCCTGGGAGGGCGGTGGGGAATACAACGTCACCCGCGGTCTCCGCCGCTGTTTCGGGCTGCGTGCCGCCACCGTGACGGCGTTCGCGGACAATCCGGTGGGCCGACTCATCGAGGACTTCATCCTTCAGGGCGGGGTCGACACCCGCTTTATCCAGTGGAAAAAATACGACGGGATCGGGCGCGAGGTGCGCAACGGACTCAACTTCACCGAACGCGGCTACGGCATCCGCGGGGCGGTCGGCTGTCCCGACCGGGCCAACACCGCCGCGAGCCAGATGAAACCCGGCGACTTCGACTGGGACGACATTTTCGGCAACCACGGAGCCCGCTGGTTCCATACCGGAGGCATCTTCGCCGCCCTCAGCGAATCGGCCGCGGAAGTCACCATCGAAGCCTGCAAGGCGGCCCAGAAATACGGCACCATCGTGAGCTACGATCTCAACTACCGCCCTTCCCTGTGGGGTTCCATCGGCGGTCTCGCCAAAGCGCAGGAGGTCAACCGGGAGATCGCGAAATATGTCGATGTCATGATGGGCAACGAAGAGGATTTCACCGCCTCGCTCGGATTTGAAGTCGAGGGGGTCGATGAAAACGTGCGCGGCATCGACGTGACCAATTTCAAGAAAATGATCGAGGTGGCGACCAAGGAGTTCCCCAACTTCAAGGCCACCGCGACGACCTTGCGCGAGGTCCACACCGCCACGAACAATGACTGGGCCGCGATCTGCTGGCACGACGGACAGTTTTACGAATCCAACCCCTACCCCAACCTCGAAATCCTCGATCGTGTCGGCGGCGGCGACAGCTTCGCCTCGGGCTTCGCCTACGGCTTTCTCCAGTTCAACGACCCGGAAAAAACGGTCCAGTACGGCGCCGCCCACGGTGCTCTCGCGATGACCACTCCCGGCGACACCACCATGGCGAGTGTCTCCGAAGTGGAGAAAGTCATCAGCGGCGGCGGCGCGCGGGTGGTGCGCTGACGGGCCACCTTCTGAGCTGTTTAGCGGTTAGCTGCTTGGCAGTTTAGCGGTTCTTCTCCGGCGGGGCTTGCCGGGCGCTAGGAGTCTGTCGGACTAAGAACATTCGTGCGAGGGAAGCGGGATTCGAGTCAAAATTTTCATAAGT
>JAAYAT010000312.1 GCA_012719225.1 Verrucomicrobiaceae bacterium | reverse complement strand
GCATCCCGCAAGAAGCTCGCATCCACTTGGCCCACGGTAGCAAAGAATGGGCGGCTTTCCCCGGATACTATCACTACTTCATGGCCGATGGACTGGCCATCGCGGATGGCATTCGCACACTCACGCTCGCGCCCGCCGCCTCGGTTTCCGGGCGAGTGCTTTCCCCATCCGGCAAAGGCGTGCCGAACATCGTCGTGGATATCCTCGAACGCCATCCCTACGGGAGTGTCCCCAGCGGCTACGCGATCTCTGACGCGGATGGATTCTACCAGTTGAATTCGCTCCCCGAAGGGCACTACGAATTGCGGGCCAATGCCCGGTACGGCCACCATCGGAACTTTTGGATACTCGACGGAGGCAGGCACTTCGAACTCGGGGCCGGAGAAACCCTCGCCAAGCAAGATTTCGAATTCAAGCGGGGAGGACGTGTCGAGATGCGACTGATCGACGAGGAAACCGGAGCGCTCATCGTCGAAATCGGGGTGGGAGCCGGACCGGAGGGCACGCGCAAGGACCTCTACCATTCCGGTTACACGCCGGAGGGTTATTACGAAAACCGGCAGAGGTATGAAGCCGAGATTCGGGTCGGCGAAATCACCTATCTCGACATCCCTTTCAAAAAACGGACTCCCAATGACCGTATCTCCGGGGCGGTGGTCGATGCCGCAGGAACCCCCGTGCCCGGTGCCCAGGTGAAATGCCTCACGACGCATCGCGAGCCACTCATCGAACGCATCATGACCGAGGTCGACGACGCGGGGCGCTTCACGCTCGACCTTCCTCCCGATACGCAGGAGGTCAGGCTCATCGCATGGGAGGGAGACCGGATTTCGGATCCCTTCCTGCACTACCCACCCGGCACCGAAGTCGAGGTGGTTCTGAAAGGGAATCAATTTGGGGCAGTCGTCGGTCGCGTCATCGACGGCGACGGCATCCCCCTCCCCAAGGCCGTCGTTTCCAGCAGTGCTGAGGAATTACCGGGAATCACCGAGCGATTCGTCGAAACCGGCGCGGAAGGCCGTTTCCGCATCGCGGCCCTGCCTAGCGAAGCGGTTTCCTTTCATTTCAGCAAGGACGGTCACGGCAAAGCCAGCAGGCATGGAAAAATCGAGGCCGCCACCGAGACCGACCTCGGCAGCATCCAGCTTGCGGCGGCGACGGCATCCGTCGCCGGACGGGTCGTCTATGCCGATGGACGGCCCGCCTCGCGGGCGCAGTTGTGGATCGGAGGGGAAAACCAGCCCGATCTGGAGAATCTCGCCACCGACAAGGAAGGACGATTTCGGATTCAGGGGGTGGCCGAAGGATGGTTCTGGATGGGAGCCTACGACCCTCTCAGCGAGAACGCCTACAGTGAACAATTCCGCGTTCGCTCAGGAGCGGAGGATGTTCGCATCGTTCTCAGGCCGTCACCAGAACCTCCTCTCAAGGAAATCAAAAATCTCGTCGGGGAACCCGCACCCCCGTTGCGCGTGGCGCACTGGTATCATGTCGAAAATCCCGACCTCGAGTACAAGGGGAAAATCCGCCTGATCCATTTCATCGGAAAGGACCGGCCTTTAAGTTCTTTTTCCATCGCCGTGAAGTGGATGCAAAAGTTCCAAGACGAGTTCGCGGGGAAGGGCGTCGAATTCCTCCTCGTCCACGGTCCTTGGCCGAAGGAGGAGGTCGAGGAAATCCTCGCCGCCGACCATCCCGGCCTGACCGTCCCCCTCGCCCTCGAGTCCGAGGAGGGCGCGATGAGCGACGTCTTCGGCGTGCCTACGACACTCACCGTCGTGATCGACCGCGAGGGCAAGGTGGCCTATCAGGACCTCAGCGGCAAGGGGTCGAAGGCGGCGGTGCAGAAGCTCCTCGACGCGGAGAAGCCCGCAACACCGCCCGCAGCGACACCTCAGGCAGCGGCGGTGCCTGCCGAACCTCCTGCGGCTTCGACCACCGTCTTTGCTCTCGACCGGGCCACCGGGGAGCCGCTTGCGGAGGTCTTGGTCGTGATGGAAGGCAAGCTCGCCGGAAGCGACGAAACATGGAAGGAGGAGAAGACTACGGACGCCAAGGGGGAGGCCGCCTTCACCCTGCCCGCCAAGCTCTCCACCGCGAAGGCCGTGGTCCGCAAGGAGGGGCGCACCGCCCACTTCGGCTGGGTGCGGCCAGGCCGTCCTTTCACCTTCCGGCTCGATCCGCTCGTCACCATCGGCGGACGCGTCGTCGATCCGACGGGCGAACCGGTTGTGGGGGCGAGGGTGGAAGTCTCGTGGAATTCCATCCAGTCCGGAGTGCCCCGCGAGGAATACCAATGGTCTCTCGACGATCCCGACGAACCCATCCTCACAGCCGCCAACGGGAGCTGGTCCTACGGGCTCGGGCCGGAGGATTTTTCCCTCCTCGACTCGAATGGGAAGGAGTCCCGCGACGCGCCGCACGCCTTGCGGGTCAAGGCGCATCACCCGGAGTTCAGCAGCGCGGATCTGCGCGAAGGCCCGGAGGATTGGAGGAAAGCCCTGCTCGACGGGAGGGCCGACATCGTGCTGATCCGCGACTTCGAGGTCTCCGGCAGAGTCCTCGACGCGGAGGGCGTCCCCTGTCCGAGGCATCGGTCAAGGAAGTTGTGGAGCCCTTCGGAAGGGAGGGGAAATCCGCCCGGAGCGGCGAGGATGGCGGCTTCTCGATCTTTCTGAAACCCGGCGAGAACCGGCTACTGGTGGAGATGGAGGGGCATGCCGCCTCGCTCAGGCGGGTCCCGGTCCAGCGTGGACGCAAGACCGAGGTCAGCGACATCTCCCTGAACCCTGCGGAGCCGCTCCGCATCCGCGTCGCCGGTCCCGACGGAAAGCCGGTGAGGGGCGCTTCCTTCATCGTCGAGGGCTCCTTGCCGGGGCGACCGGCGGGGTTCACGCTGCGTCAGTTCGAGACCGACGCCAAGGGAGAGGCCGTCTGGACGAGTCCCCTCGATCCGGGCGAGTGGACCTTCACCTGCTTCAAGCGAGGCTTCTTCGCCTTGCGGAACCTGAACCCGGAACCGGCCGATGGCGTGCTGACCCTCGCCATGCAGCGGGCCGTCGAAGTTTCAGGCCGGATCACCGACGCCGAGACCGGGAAGCCGGTTCCGAAGTTCCTCCTGGTGCAAAGCCAGCGGCTCCCCGATGGCAATCGGGTCTGGTATAACGACGAGGCTCGTCCCCACCTCGATCCCGAGGGCCGCTACCGCTTTTCCATCTACGAGTTCGACCGGACGGTGTTCCGCGTCGAGGCGGAGGGCTACGAGACTCGCGAGAGCCGGGACTACGATCCGCAGCAGGCAGGAGGCAAGGCGACGGAGGACTTCGCACTCGTGCCGGTGACGGCGAGGCAGGGTATCCTTGTCCTCCAGCCCGACGGCAAAACCCCGGCGAACGGCGCACGACTGACTCTGCCGAACGACCGCCGGTTCATGACGCTCACATTCACCGACGGCTCCCATTCGAAGGACACCTATCCGGAGGCACTGGAATCCACCGCCGACGCGGACGGCGTGCTGCCCTTCCCCCGGACCCCGCCGCCGCACCGGGGCTGGATCACCCATCCCAAGGGCTGGCTCCAGGTCGATACCGAGCGGCTGAAGGAGGGGCAGACCGCGCCGCTCGTCCTCCTCCCCTACCTCGATGCCGGGGGCGTGCTGAACATCGACGGCGCTCCGGGGGCGGAGCGGACGCTGCACTTCGAGACCCCCCTCCGGCAATCGAGCGAAACCGACCGGGTTGACTTCTGGGGCGTGACGGTCCGCACCGACGGAGAGGGCCGCTTCTCGACGGACCAGCTCGTGCCTTCGGAATCGACCTACCGGATCCGACTCGTGGACGAAACCACAGGAGAACCGTGTCCGGACACGATCGAGCAGGTTCGCGTGGAGGCGGGGAAGCCCCGGCGTTTCGACCTCGCCTATCGCGAGGCGGGCCGCGTGCGGGTGCGGGGCCGTTTCGTGACCCGGCACGGGGAATCGCTCGAGGGCACCCACTTCTTGCTCGGGAACCTGCACGTGAGACCGCTGCAGTCCTCCAGGGAGTTCATCGACGTGATCCAGCCCGGCAAGGACGGTGTTTTCGTCACCTTGCCCTACCTGCCGGGACGGTATTCCCTCCATGGTCACTTCTCCTTCTCGAACGCGGGTTCCATCCCCTTCACGAAGGACGACTTTATCATTCCCTCCGACGCCTCCACGCGAGCTAGGGGCGGGGTGTTCGACATCGGCGACATCGCCATTGACTATCCGGCGGAGGCGGGCGGGGAAGAGGAATCGACCGCCGCATTCGATCGTGACGATGCCTCCCAAGTCCGGCTCTCGGTGAAGGTCTGGCGGGGGCACGGGGGCCGGCCAGACGAGTTGATCGCCTCGCCTGTGGCAGTGACGCTTCTGGACGAGTGGACGCTGTTCGAGGAGCGCAGCGAGATCCGATACCCGACCGGCTACGGACTGCCGAGCCTGCCGGAGGATCTCGTCGCGAAGGCCTCGGGCGGGGGCGTCGTCGGAGAGGAAGGGAAGCCGGGGGCGAAGTGGGAGACGAACACGAAAGGCGTGGTCCTTCCTCCCCATCCGTCCGGGTTCGAGGGGAGGTCGCTCGGCTGGACTCTGAAGATGCGGCCCGAACGGACGACGGACGGCAAGGTGCGCGTCGCCTGCGTCGTCGAGCAGACCGCGCTGCGGGGATTCATCAACTGGGGCGTGCCCATCACCGTCATGCAGCCTGCGGGAATCCTGGGGAAGGAGAAGCCCCGGATCGCGACGGAGAACCGCCAGTTGCTCCCCGCCTTTCTCAATGGGAGGCGGGAATTGATGTTCGAGCCCGAGGACGGGAAGCTGGTGGCGAAGGCCGTTCCTTCCGGCACGACCGGGGGGATAGCTTCGGGCGGAGAGACCTTCGTCGAGGGCTTCGCCGACAGGCTGCGTTCGTCGGATTTGCCGAAGCTCAGAATCGAGGTGGAGGCGGCACCCGTCGAGACGGTGGCGGAAGGAGGCGGGAAGGAGAAGGAGAAGGGGGATTACCAAATCTTCGTGTCGACGAGGTTCATCGAAACTGACGAGGATCCCGGCGAGTGGCATGGGAAGGGACATTCGATCTTCACCGATCCCCAATTTCAAGTGATGATCCGCGCGTTGAATCAGAGGAGGGGCGTGGATCTGATGAACGGACCTTCACAGATGTTCAGGGATGGGGATTCCAAAGAGGTTGCCCTCATACAGGAGTTCATCTATCCGGTCAGCTACGATCCTCCCACGTTTCCTCCCCACGAAATCAAGGGTGACGCGAAGATGTTTCCCGTGTCGCCGGCGGTTCCAAAGGATACAGAGAAGGCCAATGTCGGCATGACTGTCCAAGTCAAGGCGAGCTTGCGGCCCAATAGGATGATCGAGCTTGAGTTGTCGCCCCGGAGGACCGAGTTCCACGAGTTCCTCAACTTCGGCGGGTCGATCCACCACTCCGAAAACGGAAAGCTCACCGGCGTCCTGATCTCCGAGAACCGGATCGAGATGCCCGTCTTCGATGTCTCCTCCCAGCGGATGAAAGTGCGGGTTCCGGATGGCCACACGATCTGCCTTGGCGGTTTTGTCTTGGACAGGGAATTCTGGGTCGAACACAGGCTGCCGGTCCTCGGCTTGGTCACCAATTCGAAGAAGGTGGTCAAGAGGAGATATATCCATGTGTTCATAACGGCACAATTGGTGTACCCGAAAGGAGTGCCGGTGAATTAGCATCGCACCGAGTCGGCCGGGTCGCGATTCGGAGGTCGCGATCCGGAGCAGATAACATTTCTGGACAGTTCTCGGTGGCGGGGCGCGGTTCTGTCACGAAATATTGCGCGGCCTGCGCCCGGGTCCGCCCATTTTGGTGAAACGCTTCTCAATGCCAACCGGCTCATCGCGGTGGGAGTCGGAGCTGTCCGAACGCCCCATCGGCTCACCGAGACGGTTCGCCCCACCTCAGTCGAAGATCGGGAGGAAGACCGAGGCTGGTTTGGCGAAGAACCGGTCGGCGAAGAACCATGCGGATGCCGAAGCGGGTTTGGCGAAGGTAGGGCGAACCGTCCCCGGTGAGCCGACGGTCAATCGACGACGATCTTTGCTCCTTCGCCCCCTTGCGCCGCCCGGGAGACCCGTTCTACAAGCAGCCTCGGGGGACTTTCTGGGAAAAGATGGAGACCTTTTGGGAAAAGGTGGGGACCTTTTTGGAAAAGGTGGAGACTTCGCGCGACGAAGTAGGGACTTCGCGCGACGAAGTGGAGACTTCGCGCGACGAAGTGGAGACTTCGCGTGACGAAGTGGGGACCTTTTGGGCCGATTCGGGTGCTCTGGAAGGGAATATCAGGTGTTTTCCAGGCAAAATGCACGGTTTGGGGTGCCTTTGGGCTGCTGCGGGGGCGAGAGGGGGGAATATCGCCTGTATGCGCCCGGGTCCGTCCGTTTTGGTGAAAGACTTCCAAGACTTCCAAGACTTCCTATTGCCAACCGGCTCATCGCGGTGGGAGTCGGAGCTGTCCGAACGCCCCATCGGCTCACCG
>JAAYAT010000311.1 GCA_012719225.1 Verrucomicrobiaceae bacterium | reverse complement strand
GCCGCGTCCGCTCAGGACACCCAGCCGAAAGGCATTGAAGACATTGTCATTTTCTGGCTGCGCGTCTTTTGGCTGCTGTCCGCTCAGGACACCCAGCCGAAAGGCATTGAAGACAAGCGAGTCTGAAGTAAGAGCAACGGCGGCTCTGGAGCTACGAGACGGTAGCGGGGATGTCACCGTTAGAATCGACCGATGAATGACCTTCTACAACCATCGCCGCAAGCACCCAGCGCTGGACGACGAGGAGCAAAAAGGCACGGATGACGGGAAGTTTCATACTTCATAATTCATACTTCATAATTCATCCTTCCCGTCCGCTCAGGACATCCCTTTCCCCTTTTACTTTTTACCTTTCACTCCCAAAACCGCCGGACGGACGTCACGCCAGAAACGTCGCCCGTCGTTGGCGGACGGCGCTGGCGAGTTCTTTGACCATCGCGACGGTGGTGTCCCAGCCGACGCAGCCGTCGGTGACGCTGATGCCGTAGACGAGTTGGTCGCGCTCGGGGACGAGCTTTTGGGCACCTTCCTTGAGGTGGCTCTCGATCATGACCGCGCGGAGGGAGGTGTCGCCACCGGCGATCTGGGTGGCGAGATCGGCGCTGACCCGGGGTTGTTTGTGAAAGTCTTTTTCGCTGTTGGCGTGGCTGCAATCGACCATGATGGCGGGTTCGAGTCCTTTGGCCTCGAGGGCCCGGCGGACTTCGCGGATGCTCCCGGCGTCGTAGTTGGTTCCGGTGGTGGTGCCGCCGCGGAGGATGATGTGGCAGGTGTCGTTGCCGTGGGTCGAGATGATGGCGCTGGCACCCGATTTGGTCACCGAGAGGAAACGGTGGGGTTGCGAGGCGGCCTGGATCGCGTCGATCGCGATCTGGTAATTCCCGCTGGTGCCGTTTTTGAATCCGACCGGCATGCTGAGGCCCGAGGCGAGTTCGCGGTGGAGCTGGCATTCGGTGGTGCGGGCACCGATGGCCCCCCAGCTGATGAGGTCGGCGTAAAATTGCGGACTGATGGTGTCGAGGAACTCCGTTCCGGCGGCCATGCCTTTTTCCGCGATCTGGAGGAGGAGTCCGCGGGCGATGTTGAGGCCTTCGTTGATGTCGTAGGAGCCGTCGAGGCGGGGGTCGTTGATGAGGCCCTTCCAGCCGACGGTGGTGCGGGGTTTTTCAAAATAGACCCGCATGATGACGAGGACGTCGTCGGCCACTTCTGCGGCCAGTTCGACGAGGTGGTCGGCGTATTCGAGGGCGGCTTCGGGATCGTGGATGGAGCAGGGTCCGACGACGGCGAGGAGGCGGTTGTCGCGTCCGGCGAGGATGTCGGCGATCTCCCGTCGGGCTTTCGCCACGGTGTGTTCGGCCTCCGGCGACACCGGAAGTTCCTCCATCAGGATGATGGGGGCGATGAGCTTGCGGGTGCTGGCAATACGGACGTCGTCGAGTGAGGGGGACATGGAGCGGGGAATAAGCATCGGAATGCGGCCGGGTGAAAGGGAAAATTCTCCTATTTCGACCCTGTCGGGTGGCGCAGGGAAGAGGGTTGCCCGTTTCGGGGGCGTTTCCGGGATTGAGGAAGGGGAGATTTTGTCTTAGCCTCCCGCGATATGAAAAAACGTGCCCATCTCCGCAAGGACCCCCGCGATTTCACCGGTGGGGCCATCATGGGACTGCCCGGCATCCCCGGAACGACGGGGGACAAGCAGCTCGACGAGCAGATCAAAACTCTCGTGGAGGGCTGTTGCAGTGCCGCCGTTTCTCCGCTGGTGCGGGAGATGATGGTGACCGCTCTGAAGATGGGGCGCGACGGGATCGGCCAGGGCGACATGAAACTCTACAGCCGCGCGCTCAAGGAAATGCGCCGCGCCAGTCTCGTCTTCGGGCCCTACGAGGACGAGCGCAAGCTCTCCATCTTCGGGAGTGCGCGGACCCAACCGGACGAGCCGGAATTTCGCGCGGCGGTGGCCTTCGCGAAAAAGATGCGCGAGGCGGGGTTCATGTCCATTACGGGAGCCGGACCGGGGATCATGGAGGCCGCGCAGGAGGGATCGGGGCGCGACGGGAGTTTCGGATTGAACATCAAGCTGCCCTTCGAGCAGGGGGCCAATCCGACCATTCTCGGCGATGAAAAACTGATCCATTTCAATTATTTCTTCACCCGCAAGCTCGCCTTCGTGAAGGAAAGCGACGCCATCGCCGCGTTTCCCGGCGGGTTCGGGACGATGGACGAGCTTTTCGAGGTGATGACCCTGATCCAGACGGGCAAGGCCCAGGTCGTGCCCATCGTCCTGATCGATGCGAAGGGCGGCACCTACTGGAAAACGTGGTTTCGTTTCGTCCAGGATCACCTCCTGAGGCTCGGCTTGATATCGGAGGAGGACTTCCATCTTTTCAAGGTGACCGACGATCTCGACGAGGCGGCCGAGGAGATCGCGGGCTTTTACCGCAATTTTCACAGCTATCGCTACGTCGGAAAACGGCTCGTGATGCGGCTGCAGCGTCCGGTCACGCCGGAACTGCTCGGGACGCTCAACGAGGAGTTCCTCGATCTCATCGAGGAGGGGGCCTACCACACCTGCGAAGCGCTCCCGCAGGAGGCCGACGAGCCGCATTTGAAGGACCTCCCGAGACTGATCTGCACCAAAAAACGCGGCATGTCAGGGCGGTTCCGGCAGTTGATCGATTGTGTGAACACGCTGTGATCGCGAACATTTCTCCCTTCGTTTTTTCCCTCGCCATGCCCGATCTGTTTCATGAAATCCAGCTTCGCCGCGAGGGGTTTCTTCTCGTCGCGGGCATCGACGAGGCGGGGCGGGGACCTCTCGCCGGTCCGGTCACGGCCGGGGCGGTGGTGCTCCCCGAGGACTATCGCCACGATGTCCTCAACGATTCCAAAAAGCTCAGCGAAAAGCAGCGGGAAGCTCTCTATGCCGAGCTCACCAGCGACGAGAGGGTGCGCTGGGCCGCCGCCTGCGTCGAGCCGGTGGAGATCGACCGCATCAACATCCTGCGGGCGACCTGGCAGGCGATGGGGAAGGCTTTCCTGGGGCTCTCCGGCGCGGCCGATGTCGCCCTGATCGACGGGCGTCCGGTGGGCGATTTTCCCGGCGAACACCGCGCCCTCGTCAAGGGCGACGCGCTCAGTCTCTCCATCGCCGCCGCCAGCATCATCGCCAAGGTCCATCGCGACCGCCTCATGGTGGCGTATGCGAGTCAATACCCGGAGTATGGCTTCGATCAGCACAAGGGCTACGGCACCGCCCGGCATCTCGCCGCCCTGCGCCAGCATGGCCCTTGTCCGATCCACCGGCGCAGCTTCGCCCCGGTTTCCCGGGTGGAACCCGATATCCCGTGAGTCTTTTTCACCAGACTTGGTTTCGCTACTTCGACAGGGAACTGGATCGCGTCCCGGTTCTCCCGGATCGCGAGGCGATGACCTCGGGGGAATGGAACGCCTTCGTCGGGAGCACCGGAGAGCGTCTCGCCGGGAAACAGCTCTGGCGGGGCGGGAAGAAGGTGCTCTATCGCAATTTCAAACCCAAGGGCGGCGGGGAGGTCGACATCGTCTACCGGGACGGGGAGATCCTCGTGTTCGGCGAGGTGAAAACGAGGAGCCGCGGGGCGTTCGGCGAACCGGCCCGGGCGGTCGACCGCGCCAAGCGTCGGCTCATCCTGCGCGGGGCGAACGCGTGGCTGCGGGCTCTCAACCATCCCGAGGTGCTCTTTCGCTTCGATGTCATCGAGGTGCTGCTCCACCCGGGGACGCGGCCGCAGATCCGTATCAGCGAAGGGGCCTTCACCGCTCCGCAGATCGGGCTGGGGATGTGAGGCGGATCCGTCGGGCGAAGGCGGGGCGAACCGTCCCGGTGAATCGTCGGGGCATCAGTGAGGATCTTTTTCCCTTTTCCCAGCTGGCGGCTCGGCAGGAGCGAACCAGTGCCGGATCGAAGAAATCGGCACGCCGGACTGGATGATCATCTGCACGTGGCCGGGGGATTCTTCTCCGGTGCCGGAGTAAATCGAATGGGTCGCGGTGGCGAGTCCGACGAGTTCCCCGGCGGCGTTGAAAATCCCGGCCCCGCTGGAACCTTTCGCGAAACCCGCGGAGATCTGGAGGCGGGGGGCCTTTGTCTCGGGGGTGAGGTATTTCCGCGAGAGATGTCCTTTTGTGAAGGTGTGGAAAAATCCGTCGGGATGGGAAATGACAAAGAGCTCGTCGCCCGTCGCGACCGTGTACCGCAGGGGGACGTGGGGCAGGTTCTCCGCGTCGCGTAGGCGGATCAGGGCGATGTCGTCCTTTTGGGAAGCCGCGACGATCTCCCCGATCGCGTGGACCGTCCCGTCGTCGGTCATCGCACCGAAGACGATGCCCTGGCGGTTGTCGAGGACGTGGTAATTGGTCAGGGCGAGACCGTCGGGATGAATGACGACCCCACCGGAGAGGGAGGCGTGGTAGGCATCGCAGGTTCCGCAGAGAAACAGATATCCGAGCAGGAGGGTGGCGCGGCGGGCGGTTTCGTAGATCTCGGAAGGGGGGCGGTAGATCGGCGCGGGACCTGCGGCCGCCGTGGGCGGAAGCGCAACGTGGGGCGGGTCTTTCTTCCCCGCCGCCTCCCGGAGTTGCCGCTGCGTTTCCGCCCCGCTCGGGATACCGCCTTTTTCAAACAACGCGGTGAGGCGGGCCTCGAAGTCGGCCTTGAGGCGGGCGTCGTCGAGGAAGTCGTCCGCCGCGGATCCGGTCCGGGGAGAGTGGAGTCCGGTCGCGAGGAGGATCGCGAGAGTGCGGGCGAGGGCGGAGAGAACGGGCCTATTTGCTGTTGATGCGGGCATGGGGGAGAGCGTTCCGGAGCTTCTTCGCACCGGCTTCCGTTACCCCGGATTGCCAGAGGTAGACCGCGTCGAGCGATATCAGGGATTGGAGCTGGTCGAGTCCGGCGTCGGTCACGGCGGTGCCGTGGAGATTGAGATAGCGGAGTTCCTTGAGACCGCTGAGATGTTTGAGCGCTTCGTCTCCGATGCCGGTGTTGCTGAGATCGAGCCGGACGAGTCGGGGGGTGTCGCGGACAAGAGCCAGGGCGGCGTCGGTGGCGGCGGTGCGCGAGAGGTCGAGGTGGGCGATGTTCGCGGCGAGTCCCCGCGCCGAGAGGATGTCCTCGTCGTTCGCCTCCGCCGCGGTCAGCCGGAAGTCCACCGAGAGCAGCGGGCTGGTCCGGGCGAGCGGGAGGACGCGTCCTCCGGCGGCGGTGACGGCTTCCCGCGCTTCCTCGGCGACCGGGGTGAGACCTTCGGAGAGACGGTGGTAGAGTTGTTGGATCTCCGAGCGCGGGGCCGCCGGGGCGGCTTTCGCATCCGCTGGAGGCGTGGGCGGGGTTTTGGGTTTGCCCTCGGTGTTTCCCTCCCAATCCCCGAAGCGGGCCCCTTCGTTTATCCAGCGTTGGAAAAGATCGAGTTCGGTGGCCGTAAGCGGATCGGCCTTGCCCCGGGGCGGCATGAAATCGTCGTCCTCCGGCGGCAGGGTGACCCGCAGATAGAGTTCGCTCTTCGCCGCGTCGCCCGCGGTGAGGACGGCTCCGTTCTCACTGCCGGCGAGGATCGCCCAAGCCCCGTCCATGCGCAGACCGGCCTTGGGTTTGACGACTTTTCCGTTTTTGTCTTTGTAAGGGGCGCGATGGCATTCGACGCATTTTTTTTCGAGAAAGGGGAAAATCTCGGATTCAAATTGGACCGGAGCGGCTTGCAGATTCGCGAGGGAGAGGGCGAGCGGCATCAGCGCAAGGGCGGGAAGAACGGGGCGCATGATCGGAGGATGACGAAATTCGCGGAAAATCGCAATGAGATTATGCGGGATCGGGGTCGAGGGCGGCGAAGGCTTCGCGGAGGCGTGGCAGCGAGGGGGCCTCGGGCAGGGGACGCCCGTCGATGGCGGAGATGGTCTGGATTTCCCGCAGGCTGGAGGTGAGAAAGGCCGCCTCGGCGGAGGGCAGATCGGCCAGGGGGATCGTCGTCTCGCGCATCGCGAGACCGAGGGCGCGGCCCAGGTCGAGCACGAGGGCGCGGGTGACGCCGGGGAGACAGCCCGAGGAGAGAGGTGGAGTCAGGAAGGTGCCGTCCCGGTAAAGAAAAACATTCGACCAAGTCCCTTCGCAGAGTTCGTCGCGGGTGTTGCCGAAGAGGGCTTCGTCCGCTCCGGCTTCGCGGGCGAGCCGCATCGCGACGACATTTTCCCCGTAGTTGGTGGTTTTCAAGCCCGCGAGGGCACCGCGTTCGTTGCGGACGAAAGGAATCGTGACGACGCGGGCCTGTTCCCGCCGCCGCGGGACCGCGCCCGCCTCGACGAACCACGACGGGCCGCCCGCCGCCGGGGAGGTCAGGGTGATGCGGATGCGCGACCGGGCCACCCCGGTCAGTTCGTTGGCGGCGAGGAGACGCTCCGTCGCCGCGACGAACTCGGCGTCGGGGGGGCAGGCGAGTTCGAGGAGGGCGGCGGTGCGGTGCAGCCTCTCGAAATGGGCGTGCGCGCGGAAGAGTTGTCCGTGGCGGGCGGCGAAGGTTTCGAAAGCTCCCTGGCCCCGCGCGAGGGCGTTGTCGGGCAGGGCGATGACCTCGTCCGCGACCGCGCGGAGGACGCCGTTGTGGATCAGGAAAGGAGGGGCGGCGGCGGAATTACTGTGCATGGCAGAGCTTTACAAACCTGTCGGATGTGGTTGTCTTTGCAACTTCTGAATAAGCGGTCGCCCGGCCCGCATTTTTCATGCTCGCAGCGATCTGCACCACTCTCTTTTTTGCTTGCTCCGCCGTCACGGGACAGCGTGTCGCGATGCGTCTGGGAGGCGCCTGGGGGAATTTGATACGACTGTTGATCGCGGCGATCCTGCTGGGAGGACTGGTCTTCGCTCTGACGCCCGACGCGCTGCGCTGGCCTTCCTTCCAGTGGTTTTTCCTCAGCGGACTGATTGGTTTCGGGGTGGGGGATGTGGCCCTTTTCACGGCCTACGAACGCATCGGTTCGCGTCTCACGATTTTGCTGAATCTCTGTTTCGCTCCGCTTTTCGCGATGGCCACCGAATGGCTCTGGCTCGGAAACGGACTGGGCGCTCCGGTCATTCTCTGCGCCGTCCTCATTCTCACGGGGGTGGCGATGGCGATTCGCCCGGGTGCGAGGTCGAAGCAGAAGGTGCCCTTGCGGGGGCGCTACGGTGTCGGCATCGCGGCCGCCGTGGTCGCTGGATTCGGGCAGGGCACCGGAGCGGTCATCAGCCGCAAGGCCGAGGCGGTGGCGCTCGCGCTCGGGGTGCAGGGCTCGGGTGTCACGGCCGCGTTTCAACGCGTTCTCGCGGGGCTGCTTTTTTCCGCTCTGGCGGTGTTGGTGATTCGTTTGTTCGGAGCCAGAAAGAATTGGGAAAGCTGGCGATCACCTCTGGATCGGGAGATCGCTCCGTGGCTGTTCGGGGCGGCGCTCTTCGGTCCGGTCATCGGCGTGAGCTTTTTCCAACTGGCCCTCCAGAGTCTGGAAAGCGGGATCGTCCTCGCCGTCGTGGCCCTGACGCCCATTGTCATGATGCCCTTGGCGATGATCACCGAGGGCGATCATCCCAGCCGTCTCTCCCTCGTCGGAGCGCTCCTTGCCGTCAGCGGCGTCGTGTTGCTCAATTTGTGGGCGAGATAGGAGGTGGCGGCCGCGGTATCGGGAGCGGATTGGCCCCCATGTTTTCGGCCTCAATAGCGTCCCGCAAGCGGTTCTTGATCTCCTCGGGAAGCGGTTATACGATGGCTTCTGAAGGATTCCCGCGATCTCCCCCGGGAGACCGGTCCGGGGTCAGATCACCGCGACCGATTCCGTCGGATAAAAACCCCGTGCATTTCATTGACAACCAAGCACCAGAGAAGTCTCCCGACGACGGGTGGATCGCTCCTTCGGAAAAGGAGGATCGGCCTGCTCGCTGCGCTTGCGGGAGTGCTGGGGCTGGCGGGAACGCCGGGGGCGGGGGAAGACGGGGAATCGTCGGCGGGGGAGAGTGCGCCGTCCGAGCCACCTCCCGTCGCGGAAGTCGGGATCGAAGCGATTGATTACGGGGCCACTCCGATGACCACCGTGCCGGACGGAATCGTCAAAACCTTTCGGATTCCGGCACCGCGCAGCCGCATCGTTTCCGCCGATGGAGTCACTCTCGCACGGAACCGGGTGGGAAAACGACTCGTCCTTCCTCTGGCGAAAAGCGCCGTTTCCGCCGACGCGGCCGTCGCCCTCGTCGCGGGATTGCGATCCAGATTCGACGAGAGCGTCCCGCTTTTTTCCCTCGACGAAGCCGATGTGCGAAAGCACTACGAGCACCGCCCATGGATTCCGCTGGCGATCTCGCCGACCCTGTCCGCTGAAAGTGTCGCGGCCTTGGGGGGGGGCCTCCCCGAGGGAGTTTCCGTTCAGGAGGTCTCGGTGCGGGAATATCCCGAGGGGGAATTGACCGCCCACCTCATCGGCTACACCGGCGTGTCCCTGCCCGACCAACACGGTCCGGTCGCCCGGGTGGAGTATGCCTGGCCGCCCACGGAAGGGCGCGCCGGCATGGAAACCATCCTCGACGAGCAGATTCGCGGGAGCGACGGAGAAGTCCTGCGCCTCTACGACGCGGACGGCGATCTGCGGCATCAGGAAATTGTGCGCAAGCCGACGGCGGGGAACACCCTCGTCCTCTCGATTCATCTCGGAATGCAACGCCTCGCGCGGGAGCAACTGGAGCGCAGCGGCCGTCCGGGGGCCTTCGTCGCGGTCGATGCGGACACGGGGGACATCCTCGCGATGGTTTCGCATCCGACCTTCGATCCGAATCTCTTCGAGGGCGGAATCTCGGCGGAAACCTTCGCCTCGCTCGCGGAGGGCAAAGACGCTCCGCTGTTTGATCGCGCGGTCGCGGGCGCCTACCCGCCGGGTTCGACCTTCAAGCCTTTCGTCGCCCTCGCGGGGATGGAGGCCGGGGAAATTCACGGGACGAACACCCTGTATCCGGGGCCGCCCGGGCTGACCATAGACGGGCGTTATTTCAAAAACTGGAGCAGCGATTCCTTCGGCCCGATGGACGTGTGTTATGCCCTCGTGACGTCCTGCAACACTTGGTTTTATCAGGCCGCGCTGAATACCGGGGCGGGACCGATCGCGGACGTTTCCACTCGCTTCGGTCTCGGAACGGCTCCGCTGCTGCCGCTGCCCTCGGTGGCTGCGGGGAATATCCCGAATCCCGAGAGCTACGGAGACCCACGCAGCCTCGCTAATTTCGCGATCGGACAGGGACAGGTTCTCACCTCGCCGGTGCAGATGGCCCTGGCCATGGCGGCCCTGGCCAATGGAGAATTCGTCCCGCAGCCGCGGCTGGTCCGCGAGACGGTGGACCCGCGCCTCGGCACGCTCATCCTGCGAAACCCGCCACGAAAGGCGTCGCTGCTCCGTCTCCGGCCCGAGGATATCAATCTGATCCGCGACGGGATGTGGGGAGTGGTGAACTACTCCGGCGGAACGGCCGGGAGGGCGGCGATGCGCAATCCGGTGGTGTATGGCAAGACGGGAACCTCGCAGTGGTCGGTGGGCGGGCGGATGCGGTCGCTCGCCTGGTTCACCGGTTGGGTCGATGCGAAAAATCCCCGGATCGCCTTTGCGGTGGTGACACAGGGAAAAGGAAGCGAGACCCTCAGCGGCGGTCGCAGCGCCGCTCCGATCGCGGCGGGTTTTCTGCGACGGATCTACGGGGAAACGGAGACCTATGCGGTGACCCTGCCCAAGGCACCTTCGCGCGACCGACCCGCCATCATCGCCGCCGCGATCATCCCGCCGGTGGAAGAACCCGTCGAGATCGAGCCGCGACGTCGCGGCGGACTGCTGCGTTTTCTCTTCGGGGGAGGACGCCGGACTTTCTGACATGGAAGAAAAACCGACAGAGCCGACGGACGCGGCACTTTCCGAAGGGACCACCGGCGAGGGGACGTCTGGTGCTGCGGCTGCCGCTTCCGGGGTGGAACCGCCCGTAAAGCGTTCGTTGGGGCGACGCATCGCGGTGATCTCGCTCAAGATCATTTT
>JAAYAT010000031.1 GCA_012719225.1 Verrucomicrobiaceae bacterium | reverse complement strand
TCGCCAAGCGGGAGCATCCCGGCTTGATTCTCCGGCAGATGATGCCCGCGGTCGAGGAGGGCAAAAAGCACTTCGTCTCCCTGATGCCCCCGGATTGGGATCCGCGCAAAGGCCACACCCAGCTCTGGATCGACTCCGACACCGGCGAATTCGCCGGCGGCTGGAAAGGCGAGGAGGCGAGCGCCCTGGAAACGCTCAAAACCTCCTCCGTCGCCTGGCACGAGGACATGGGACTGGGTTGGTTCGGTGAAGTGTTGATTTTCCTCTCCGGCCTCGTCCTGCCGATTCTCTACGTCTCCGGGATCGTGCTCTGGCGGAAGCGCGTCGCCGGGAAGAAGCGCGCCCGCACGGCGGTTGTCGTCGCGGAAGCGGGCGAGCGATCCGATCCGGCCGACCAGCCGAAGGAGCTGCTGGGGGCCCGGCGTCCGTAGCGGCGTGAACCGGACGCCTTATCGCGTCCCTGTCCAAAATCGCCGGGACCGTCCAAGCTGCGGGGATGAATCGATTCCGTCATAGAGACGTGGTGATCCCGCTCTTGTTTTTCACCTTCCCCCTCGCCGTTGCTTTCGCGGGGCCGTCGCCGAACGGCTCCGAAGGGAAGGAGCTGCCCGTGCTCCGTCGCAGCTTCGCCGGGGACGGGGAAAAGGTTCCACCGTTTCCCGAGGGACGCTTCGAACCGAGAGCGGGCGGGACGATTTCCTGGATCGGCGGCAGCGAGGTCGCGGATTTGGACCGCCATCCCTTTTTGGAAAGTGCGATCCAACGGACCTGGCCGGACCGGAAACTCCGGATGCGCAACCTCGCCTGGCAGGGCGACACCGTCTATTATCAGGCCCGTCCACGGTATTTCTACACTCAGGAAAAGGACTCCCAGCCGGGGAGCCTCGCCGATCATCGCGAGCGCACCGAACCCGGGATCGTTTTCCTCGCCTTCGGCAAAATGGAGTCGCTCGACGGAGCGGAACGCCTTCCCGACTTCGTCGCCGCCTACGCGAAACTGCTCGACGATCTCAGCCCGCTCACCGGGCGTCTCGTGCTCGTCCGGCCCACCCCGTTTTTTCGCAGCGGTCCCGCCGCCGACCTCGCGGACGAGCGGAACACGGTCCTCGATACCTACGCCCGGACGATCCGGACGCTCGCGGAAGAGCGGGGCCTGCGCTACCTCGATTTGCCGACGGACGAATGGGACGCGAAAATGTCCGACAACGGCGTTCATCTCAACGAGGCCGGCCATCGTCTTTTCGCCGCCAAAGTTCTCGCCGCGCTGGGGAAACCGGACGCCGCGCGGGAGGAGCCGCCCGCCGCGCTCCGCGACGCCATCCTGCGCAAAAACTTGCTCTGGCAGCAATACTACCGCCCTTCGAACTGGGCCTTTCTTTTCGGCGACCGCCAGCACGTTCCCGCCTCACGTGACCCCAAAAACCGCGACGAACGCTGGTTTGTCCGCGAGATCGATGTCCTTCCCGGCTTGATCGCGGAAGCCGAGAACGATATCCACCGCTACGCCGGAGAAACTGCGAAATGAAAAAAGCGATTGTATCCACCCTGCTTCCCGTCCTCTGCGCGGGACCGCTCCTCGCGGTCAGCCCTGACAAGGCGCCCACCTCCGATCCCTCGCCGGCCACCGAGCTCGCCAGTTTCGTGGTCCATCCCGATTTCGAGGTCACTCTCTTCGCCGACGAGACCCTCGGCATCGCCAATCCCGTCGCGATCCAGTGGGACCATCGCGGTCGCCTCTGGGTTCTCTGCACCCTCGCCTACGCCCAGCTCAAACCCGGCGAATCGCCCGATGACAAGCTCTACATCCTCGAGGACACGGATGGAGACGGTCGGGCCGACCAGGCAACCCTCTTTGCCGACGGGCTCAACATGCCGATGGGATTCGCCCTCGGCCACGGAGGGGTCTGGGTCGCCGAGGACGCCGACCTCGCCTTTCTCAAAGACACCGACGGGGACGACCGCGCCGACGAAAAGCGGGTGGTCCTGACCGGTTTCGGGACCGGCGACACCCACCAGAACATCAGCAACCTCACCTTCGACGCAGGCGGATTTCTGTATTTCAGTCAGGGGCTCCACGCCTTTTCCCAGGTCGAGACCCCCTGGGGCGTCTCGCGCGGGGACACCGCCGGATTTTGGCGCTTCGATCCGAGGCTGACCCGGCTCGATCCCTTCGGATTCCCCTCGATGACGAGTCAGAATCCCTGCGGCATCGCCCTGGATCGCTGGGGGGCCCTCTTCATCAAAAGCAACGGGCCGCACCTCTGTTTCGCCACGCCGGGCCTCATCCCCACGACCCATCCGCGCGAGCTGATGCAGTTCGCCCAGGTCGGGCAGACCCCGGGGAAAAGCATGGGCGGCGACATCGTCCGCTCCGCCCATCTCCCCGACTGGATCCAGGATCATGCGATCATCGCCGGCTACTTCGCCCGCGAAGTCTCGGCCATCCCGCTGGTCGAGGACGGAGCCGGCTTCGCCGCCTCGCCGCCGGTGCAGTTGATCTACGGCGGCCACGAGAGCTTCCGTCCGGTGGACATTCGTCAGGGTCCCGACGGAGCGATCTACATCGCGGATTGGTTCAATCCCATTATCAATCACTACCAGGTCTCCCTGCGCCATCCCGACCGCGACTACAGCCACGGGCGAATTTGGAAAATGCGGGCGAAAGGGCGGGAGGCGGTGACGGCGCCCGACCTCGCCGCGATGGGAATCGGGGAACTCGTCGGACAATTGCGCGCTTCCGAACGCTGGCCGCGGGAGCAGGCGAGGCGGCTCCTGAGCGATCACGCCGATTCGGAAAACGTTGTCGCCGCCTTGCAAAAAGCGGTCGCCGATTACACCGCCGCCGACTCCGTGGCCCTGGTCGAGGCCGCCGGCGTGCTGGAGTCCCTCGGAGCGGTCGATGCGGACCTGCTCGACCGGCTCGAGGCCTCGGACGAAGCGC
>JAAYAT010000310.1 GCA_012719225.1 Verrucomicrobiaceae bacterium | reverse complement strand
CTTTTCTCCACTCTCCACCGCCGCGAGCGTCTCGTCGCGCGCGCGCTCCAGTGCCGCGATCTGCTCCGCCAACTGCTTCCGCAGCCCTCCGAGGCGGGCCTCTTTGCGATCCGCGAGGGTCCGTTTCAAGCGCTCGGCGCGCTCCTCGACCTCTTCGGGAGTGGCGTAGCGAGAGGGTTCGTCGGTTCCGCCCGGGCCCTGTTTCAGCCCTTTTTCAAACTCCTCTTTGACGCGGGCGTGGTCGAGTTCGATCTCATCGAGCGCCACGCGGTAGCGGATTTCGCCTTCCTCGCGATGGCGCAGCCGCATCTCCTTCGCCTCGACCAGGGTGGCGAGATGATTTTCGAGAAAACGCCGCGCCGTCTTCCTCGCCACCGTCCAGAGCATCACCACCCCCACCGCCAGCGCCACCCCCGCGGTCAGGCTCGCCACCCACGATACCCGCGGCAGGACCAGCGGAGCCACGGCGGCGGCACCGAGGAGGAGGAAAAGTTGCAGGACGAGGGGAAACCCGCTGAACCAGATCACCAGCGGCGAACGCCCCAGCCTTCGGGTCGCCCGGGAAAGAAGCTCGTAACGGGCCTCGAGGTCCGACGCCGCCACCTCCGCGCGGACCGGGGCTTCCACCTCCTTCAGCTCGACGAGGAAACGCCGCTGGAGCCTGGCAAACCCGCGCAAGCGCGCGGCGACCGCCTTTTCCAGCTTCCCGTAACGGCCCTGGATTTTGTGCGAGACCGACTCGTGCTCCGCGTAGGTCGCCTCCGCCTCCGCGAGCCGCCGCTCCCGCTCGCGTCCCGCGTCCATGAAATCCCGCTGCAGGGCGGCGCGGTAGTGGCCCTCCCTCGCCTGAATCTCCGCGATGACCGCCTGCCTCACCCGGATCCGCGCCCGGTCGATACGCTCGCGGCGGGTTCGGGCGACCGTCGCGAGGGTCTCGCCGGAGTCTTCGGTTTCCTCGTGGAGACGCTCCACCACGGCGGCGTGCTCGCGTTCGATCCCGGCGCGCCGTTCCGCCATCGTCTGTCGCAGGCTCGAGTCCCGCAACTGGCGGGCGCGTTCGAGGCCCTTTTCCCGCTCTGCAAAGGAGCGCAACCCGCTCGCAAATCGCCCGAGCAGATCCAGCGTTTCCGGCGCGGAGGAAGGTTCAGATTTCACAGTCGTCTTTCAGTTTTTTCAAAACCTTGTCGAGATCGTCGATCGCTCTCGCGGCGTGATCCACCGAATCGAACATGGGCTGCATGTAGAGGGTGTCAAATTCCCTTCCCTTTTCATCGCGCCACGACTCCCTCGTCTCCCGCCAGATTCGCAGAAGATCTCGGGAGAGGCCCGTGAGGCGGCCTTTGCTGTGGTTCAGGCTCATTCCGAGACAGGTTCCGGCCCCTCCGAGTAGCCCCTGAGTTGGCGCAGCGATTCGGTCAGGGAGATCACCGCCCGGGCCATCTCGATGTCGAGGTGCTGCCGCAGCTTTTCCGCCTGGCGCGCCTCGGTCTCGACAACGGAATCGAAGTTCCGCAACCAACCTTTCACCGCGCGGATTTTTTCCTCCAGTTCACCGATCTCGCGGCGCTTTTTGTTGATCTGCATCTGCATCCCGGTCTTCTTCTGAGCGAGATCGGAGAGCCGGGCGGTGAACATCTCCTGCTCGAGTTGTTCCAGTTCGCGCTGTCGGCGTTTCCGTTCGTGCGCCAGTTTCAGGGACTGTTCCGTCTGCAGCCAGATGCGGGTGCGTTTGACCTCCTCGCCGACCTCGTCGAGCGCGAGTCCGGCCCGTTCGAGGAAGAGGATGAGGCTGGATCGAAAGCGCTCCAACGCCTCGATATCGGTGACATTCGCCTGGGACACGGGAGGGTTCAGCGCTGGTTCAAATAGTCTTCGATGCGCCGGGCTTTGCGCAGGAGAAACGGCGCCTGCTGGCCCGAGCTCTCCATGAAACGCCGCAGCACTTTCATCGTTTCCTGGAAGTCCTGGGCGAACTTCGCGTG
>JAAYAT010000030.1 GCA_012719225.1 Verrucomicrobiaceae bacterium | reverse complement strand
GCCGCCGTACAGTTCATCGTAGGAGAATGGAAGAAGTTTCAGCAACGCCGTACGCCCGGCCAGCGACTGCGAGACCGACTCCATCAATTCCAGTTGTGCGCTTCCTGTTAGGATGAACTGCCCCGGCGTATTGGACTCATCCACGATCCCCTGGATGTAGCTCATCAGGCTGGGAATGCGCTGAATCTCATCGATGATGGCGGAGGGCCAGTTGGCGAAAAAGGTTCGAGGATCCTGCTGGGCAAGCGCACGGTGATCCGGGTTCTCCAGAGAAACGTACGGTCTGTCCGGGAAGACCATGCGACAAAGGGTGGTTTTTCCCGACTGTCGGGGTCCGGTAATGGTCACCACCGGATACTGGCAGGCGAGTTCAGACAGTTTGCCGTGAAGATGGCGAGGCAGAAGCACGAGAAGCTCCATTTCTTGCAATCTTAAAGTTCAACTTTAAAAATACAAGAATAGCCCTAAGTCTTTTTCCTGTCAAGCGTCCGGTGCTCCGCATGGATCATCCCTCACCCGGGAGGTGGGCCAATTGGGCCACATCGGCCAATTGGACGCCTTCGGGGGTGTGGCGAAGTCCTTCCGCCTGTCGGGCAAGTTCGGCTGCAAGGTCGAATCGCCCTTCGCGGAGGGCTTGGCGGGCGGCGGATCGGAGCTGCCAGGCGCGGACGGCCAAGAGCATGAGCGGCTGGAGGTCGGCGGCGCAGCGGGGGCACTGGATCGAGCCTCGGAAACGGGCGCGGCAGACCGGGCAGGCGAGGGTGGACTCCAAGACAGCCATCATTTGCCCTCGATGAAAAACAGCAGTTCCCGCAGCCGATCCACCGCCTCGGTCATGCCGTCCATATCGCCTTCGCGCATGGCCTGTGTGATTTCCTCGTGCAGGTCGATAATCTCCTCGCGGTCCTCGTCATGCACATCGCCGAGCAGGCCGCGGGATCGTTCCACCAATTCGCGAGCCTGGGCGATTCGCGGGTCGGATTCGGCGAGCGGCTCGGGCTCGGCCTCCACGTCGATGTACTCCGAATCCGCCTCGGCCTGATCGAACCCGGCGCGGGCGCCGTACAGGTCGTTCAGTCGCTGACGCGAGGCGGCGATTTCCTCGTCGCTTTTGGACTTGAGGGCGTTGCTGATGGTGATGTGCCGACTCAGCCCGGTGCGCTTCTCGATCGCCGTCACGCGCAGGATGCCGTCGATGTCCAGGTTCATCCGACACAACACCTCGTTCGGCTCGACTGTGGGCGTCAGGCCCTTGACACGAAAGTGCCCGACGAGGATGTTCTTCATCGCGTCTGGGTCGTCGCCCTGGAACACGTCGATGTCCACCTCCTCCTGGTAAGGATAGGAGGTTACGTATTGGTCGGTTCGAGTGACGGGCAGGGGCGTATTTCGGTGGATCACCGGATGATAGCAATGCCGGTACGTCCTGCCGTCCCGCTCGCCGAGGTAGGACGGGCCAAAGGAGTACGGGGATACATCGACCAGTACTCGTTGAACGTCGTGCCCGGAAAGCCTCGACGCCAGCACGCCGGCGCCCAACGCCACGCACAGGTCCGGATGCACGTCCTGTCGAGGCTCGCGGCGCATTCGTTCGGTGAGCACCTGGCGTATGAGCGGAGTTCGGGTGGAGCCTCCGACCAGCAGCACCTCGTCGATGTCATCGGGAGTTTTGCCCGCGTCCGCCATCGCCGCCGACACGCTTTCGAGGGTGGTTTCCACGAGGGGGCGAATCATGTCCTGGTAGCTTTGGCGGTCGATCTCGACCTCGAGGTGGAGAGGCTTGCCGTCGACAACGGCGAGGGACTCTTCGCGAACGGTTGCATAGACTTCGTCGCTGAGTTTCTTCTTGGCCTGTTCGGCCGCCCATCTC
>JAAYAT010000309.1 GCA_012719225.1 Verrucomicrobiaceae bacterium | reverse complement strand
TGCCCGGTGACCTTGTTGATGCACCTCGCGGCGGCCGTGCCGATGCGGCCCGACCGGCAACCACCCAAGAACCGCCCGGCGGTGGTGATCGCCGGCGGGCGGGAGCCGCCGCATTGGGAAGCCTACCCCCACCATCAATTTCTGCACTCCGTCGGAACCCTGCCGTGTTGTGATAACGGCGGCTGCTGGAAGGCGCGGACCTATCCGCTGGGTGATGGGGAACCCGCCGACCAAAGCCTCTGCGTGGATCCGGTCGAATCTTCAAAACTGCCGCGCTGCCTTCACGAAATCACCAGCGAAGATGTGATCCGGGCGGTAGGGAGGTATCTTCGATGACACCGGGGAACTTCAGCGGTCCCTCCAAGAAGCAACGTAGATGCCCGTGCCTTTCCCAATAAGCCAAATCTTCTATCTGAAAAAATCGAAAAAAACCAAATGATCAAAAATCCGATTATCAAAGAGAAAGCATGGCTTTCGCCAGAGGTGGAAGCCCTGCTCGGAAAAGGCACCCTGGAAACGACGACCCGACGACACGGGTGGAACTATTCTCTCAAATCGGATCGTTTGGCTGAGATCGTGAATCTTCTGATCCAGTCCAACGATGTGAAAAAAATCGTGGAAACCGGGACATTCAATGGAAGCGGTACCACGATGACCTACGCAAAAACCGGCTTGCCGGTCCACTCGTGCGAAGCGCACAAGAAGAGATTTCTCGAGGCAAAAACGAAGTTGGCCGGTCATCGGAACGTATTTCTTACTCATGCGTTCACGACATCAGAGAATGACATTTCTCCCGGGTACCGGGAGAATTTGGGACTTGAGAACTCGCCATCGGAAAGCGGATGGCTCGCCGCAGCCCTGGGACAATCCGAATCCGGCGAGTCACTGCTCGTAAGTCTCGATTCCGGTGGCGAGGTAGGAATCAACGAGGCGAAAATCTTCGTTGATTGGCTCAATTCGCAGACCTGTCCAAGAACCGTCTCTTTGATTCTGGACGACATTCATAGCGAGAAACATCGAATGACAGTGCCGATGTTGGAGGAATCCTTTGGCGTGATGTCTATCAGGTCGAGGACCGGTGGGGATTTACAGTCATCGAAATCGGGTAACACAGCCTCAGGAGCGGATTTCGGGCAGGAGCAGGCAAAAACTGATCGAAGATCCATTCAGCGCTCTACGGAAGGGGGGAACGTCAGTCTGTTATGCGTCACATTAACAAAATAATCCGGGTGGCGGGAATGAAGAGAAACGGGAACCACGGAATCGTGAACTGGATTCTCGCGCAACACAGGGGAAACGCGATATTCTGCAACGCGCTTCACGGTAGCGAATCCCTTTCCAATCTTCGATCCGCCCCGATCGAGGCGTTCGCCCACAATCCGGATCTTCACAAAGTCGAATTGAGTTCGCCGTGCGACAAGGAATTGCTCCTGTTGACCTACGAGGACCACCGGGTGGGTGGCGTAATCGAACCCAGATCTCCCGAGCACTACAGGCAGTGGATCAGTCACTCGGTCAATCGGGAGATCAACATTTCAGTCCTGCGCGATCCTTTCAATTTTTTCGCGAGTCGCATTCAGGCGGAGCAAAACGGAACCTATCCGCTGGAATGCTGGGGCGATTGCTTTTCTACGGGCGACGGCGCCAAGCTTTGGGACAAGTGGAAATCCTATGCTCGAAGGTTCATCGAATTCGCGGCAAGTCCTTCGCCCGACCTGATTCCCATCAGTTACAATCATTGGACTACGTCGCTCGAATATAGAGAAAAGATATGTCGGGATTTGGAGGTCGCACTTCTCAATGATGAGGAACGAAAGGTCGTCACAGGCTGGGGTGCGGGGAGTTCCTTTAACCAAGGAATATGGCAAGAGTCGGAAACCTACATGAATCGTTGGAGAGCCAATAGCGATCACGAGGTTCTCGTCGAAGCGGTGAAAGACGAAGAATTAGTGGAACTGGCACGAGCGATATTCGGAGATGTGATTGATATCGACAATATTATCGATAATGTCGGAAGGCGAAGGTAGATTCAGGGTCACCGCAACAGCTCCCGCTCCGCCTGACCGTCAGCGAAAATCAGCAGGAGGTCGGTTCGCCGAGGGCGAGTTTCACCGAATGCGGTATCGCCCCTTTCACAAACTCGAGACATTCCACCGCTCCGCGCGGGCTTCCCGGCAGGGCGATGACGAGCGAATGCTCCACAATCGCAGCGAGACCGCGCGAAAGGATGGCATTCGGTGTGATCTCCAGGGAACACCTCCGCATGGTCTCGCCGAATCCCGGAATTTCGACGCGCATGATGCCCCGGATCGCTTCGGGAGTCACATCCCGCACGGCGATTCCGGTGCCGCCGGAACTCAGAACGAGACCGCAGCCCTGACGGGAGAAAGACAAAATGCTGTGGCGGATCTGTTCCTCATTGTCCGGGACAAGCGCCTCGGCGATGACCTCCCAGCCGTATTCCGCACAGGCCTGACGGAGTGCGGGACCGCTCTTGTCCTCGTACTCGCCTGCCGCCGCCCGATCAGAGACAGTGATGAGTCCGACCCTAACCCGCATTCCTCATACCCTTTCTGCTGCGACTTGCTACTGGCCGAACTGGATGCGGCTCCCTTCAAAACTGGGAACGGGATAGCTGCCGCCGGGTTGCGGAGGTGCCGGGATGGCCCCCTCGCGCGGGTAGGAGGTCGAGGCGGGATTGGCGGGAACCTCGATCGAGGCCGAACCGGCGATGTTCGGTGCGCTGGGAACCGGCGGAGCGGCGATCCCGCCCGAGGGATACGGCGTAGTGGGCACGGCCGGCACCGTGGGAGCGGACGGCGGGACGGGTGCGATCGAAGGATAGGCTCCGGCCGCAGGGGCGGGAGCGCCCGGGTAGGCAGGAGCGGAACTCGCCGCCGCAGGAGCCGGAGTCCCCCCGTTCATCGCGAGCGGGGAAGGTACTGCCATTGTCGGGATTTGCAGAGTCTTGCCGGCGTAGATCTTGGTGTCCGTCATCCCGTTGGCCGCTTGGATCCGGCTGATGCTGGAATTGTATTTTCCGGCGAGGCTGGAGAGACTGTCGCCCGAGACGATGGCGTGGGGGACGAGTTGCTCGCCCTCCCGAAGGGCGAACGGAGCCGGTTGGGAAGACGGGGCGGGAGCCGAGGCGGTCGCGCCGTAACCGCTCCCGGCGGCGGGGGCGGGAGCGGTGGGAGCGCCTGGTGCGGCGGTGCCGTCCGCAG
>JAAYAT010000308.1 GCA_012719225.1 Verrucomicrobiaceae bacterium | reverse complement strand
TGGGAATTTCTTTTCTCTCACGAGGATGCGGCGTTCGGACAACATGACGGGCGGAGGGGAGAAGGCGGGTTGAGGGGATCGGGACGGTCACACGCAAGCACCGATTCGGGGGATGCGCAACGCGCGAGCGCGTCATCACACCCCGGAGGCGGGAAGGGGGGGCAGGCCGAAGAAGGTCGCGGCGTTGCGGGAAGTCACCTCGCGGATCTCCTCAAAGGAGAGACCGTGGAGGTCGGCCAAGGTCCTCGCGGTGTGTTCGACCATGGCGGGTTCGCAGGTTTTTCCGCGGAAGGGAACCGGAGCGAGATAGGGCGCGTCGGTCTCCACCATGACCCGGTCGAGCGGGGTGGCGCGGGCGGCTTCGCGAACGGCTTCCCCGTTTTTAAAAGTGAGGACGCCGGTATAGGAAAGAAAATGTCCCATCGCGAGAGCCCTTTCCGCCTCGGTCACGCTACCGGTGAAACAATGCAGCACGGCGGTGACGCCGGGAAAGTTCTCCAGCACCGCCATCACATCGTCTCCGCTCTCGCGCTGGTGGACGACGACGGGGCGGCCCAGGTCGAGGGCGAGTTGGAGGAGTGTCTCGAAGACGGTCCGCTGCCGACGACGCCAGGCTTCGACGCTGCCGCCGTCGCGGGGGGGATGATAGTAATCCAGTCCGATCTCGCCGATGGCCACGTTCTCCGGCTCGGAGGCGAGTCGGGTGATTTCCTCCAGCCAGGTGGTTTCCTCCAGTTCGTGGACGGAGCAGGGATGGATGCCCGCCGTCGGGTGGACGCCGCGATGGCTCCGGGCCAGTTGCAGATTGATCGAGGAATCCTCCACATCGCAGGAAATGCTGACGATACGTGCCACTCCGGCGGCGGTGGCGCGGGCGATCACCCCGTCGACGTCATCCCGGAAACGGGAGGAGGCGAGGTGCGCGTGGGTGTCGGTCAAAAATAAGTGAGATTTCTCTTTCATTCTCCGGTTTTTCCTCTTTAACATGGCCGCAGACGCGAAACATTGAAAAATTTCTTAAAAATCCATTTTCAACCCCTTTAACGTGTGTTAATCGAATAGGTTGCGACGCGGTGTAAAAGGACCGCATGACTTTGTATCTGATGAGAACCTCACGCTTACTTGCCGGAATCTGCGCCCTCTCGGTCGCTTCGATCACTGGTTTTACCCACGCCCAGCAGACGGTGACCGACCAATACGGGACCGAGATCCTCGTCGATGTGCTCCCGCCCACGGTGCAGACCCAGGTGCAACAAACCCGTTCGGTGCTGGATACCGGCGGCGGGGAGGGGCCTCTCAAGGTCGATCAACTCGGTCGTTTCCACATCGGCGGTGCCACCGGCGGGGGGAGCAATGACAGCGAATATCTCGTCAACCAGCTCCTCGGGGTGGTCCTCCTGCCCCGTCCCGGCGACGTCCGACCCGACGGATGGCCCGGAGTCGAGGGGATCTGGCACGATTTTGAAAATTTCCCGCGCCCCGTGGGCCTCGTCCTGCAGAGCTATATCGGACGTCCGGTCTCGCTCGCTTCGCTCGACCAAATGGTCAAGGATGTCATCGTCGCCTACCGCGAGGGCGACCGCCCCGTGGTCGATGTGCTCATCCCCGAGCAGGACATCACCTCCGGAGTCGTGCAGCTCGTCGTGATCGAGTCCGAACTGGCCCGTGTCCGTGTCGAGGGGGTCGACGCCGATACTGAAGAGTTCATTCGCAGCCAGATGCGCATCAAAAAGGGCGAGGTCATCCGCGCCTCCGAAGTGCTCCGCGATCTCTCCTGGGTAAACCGCAGTCCCTACCGCAAGGTTGATATGGTCTATGCCCCCGGCTATGAGTTCGGGACCACCGATGTCATCCTCAAGAGCTACCAGACCAAGGCGAACTGGTTCTACACCGGATACGAAGATTCCGGCACCGATTATCTCGGCGAAGATCGTTTTATCGTCGGGTTCAACTTCGGGGACGCCTTCGGTCCCAACCGCAGCCTCAGCTACCAATACACCAGCGACTTCGACATGGAGCACGTCCGGGCGAACTCGCTCGTCTACACCCACGCGCTGCCGTGGCGTCACTGGCTGACGGTGCTGGCTTCCTACGTGGACATCGTTTCCGATCCCATTCCCATCGGCGGAGGAAACTTCCTCGATTCGGATGGGGACAACGTCCAGTTGAGCGCCCGCTACGGTATTCCCTTGGAAGGCAAAAACAACCGTCAGCGCGAAATGGATTTCGGGTTTGACTGGAAATCGAACGGCAACAACCTGGAGTTCGTCGATTTCGCCAACCGCAACAATATCCAGCTCTTCGGCTCGCGGGTTGAGATCTTCCAGTTCAGCGTCGGGTATCAGGAAACCATCCAGCACAACCGCGGGGTGAGTCAGTTCGACATCCGCGGGGTCTTTTCCCCGGGGGACTTCAATCCCCACAACTCCGATGCGGTTTTCGCCTCCACGAGAGCCGGTTCCTCCTCCGATTACTTCTACGCCATCGCCAGTTTCGAGCACCAGCGCCGTCTCCGCGACGACTGGTCGATGCGCTTCAAGGTGCAGGGGCAGGATGCCAATGGCAACCTCCAGGCCTCCGAACAACTCGGTGCCGGTGGTTATGACACGGTGCGCGGTTTCGATCAGCGCGTTGCCCGCGGGGATCACGGTGCCTGGGGGACCTTCGAACTCTACACCCCGGAAATCTCGCTCGCTCGCATCGGCAATTGGGAGAACGAAACCGACAGTCTCCGCTTCCTCGGCTTCTTTGACGCGGCCAATCTCGGCAACGAGGATCTCCTGCCTTTCGAACCGTCCAGCTTCCAGTTGGGATCGGTCGGGATCGGTCTTCGCTGGAATTACAGCGATTGGTTCAAGTTCCGCCTCGATTACGGCTATCCGGTCTTCACCGAAAACATCGTAGCGAACGAGAGCGGCCGCTTCCACATCGGGGCCACCGCCACTTTCTAACAGGGGAGTTCATGGGAAGACCCGTCACTCTTTTCACCGGTCAGTGGGCCGACCTCGACTGCGAAACCATTATCGTCAAAGCCCGAGAAATGGGCTACGACGGGGTGGAGCTGGGCTGCTGGGGAGATCACTTCGAGGTCGACAAGGCGGACGCCGACTACTGCGCCGCGAAACGGGACCTGCTCAAAAAACACGGGATGTCCTGCCACGCGATCTCCAGCCATCTCGTGGGCCAGGCGGTTTGCGACAATATCGATGCCCGCCACCAGCAGATTCTCCCCGAATACATCTGGGGTGACGGGGAGCCCGAGGGCGTGCGGCGGCGTGCCGCCGAAGAACTCAAAAAAACGGCGGTGGCGGCGAAGGAATTCGGCGTCGGCGTGGTCAACGGATTCACCGGTTCCTCGATCTGGCACCTCATTTATTCCTTTCCTCCGGTATTGCCGGGTCAGATCGACGCGGGATTCAAGGATTTCGCGGATCGCTTCGGTCCCATCATGGATGTCTTTCAGGAGAACGGGATCAAGTTCGGCCTGGAAGTCCATCCGACCGAAATCGCCTTCGATATCGCTTCCGCCGAGCGCGCGCTCGCGGCGATCGATCACCATCCGGCCTTCGGCTTCAATTTCGACCCGAGTCATTTTGGCTATCAGGGAGTGGATTACGTGGAGTTCATTTACCGTTTCTCGGATCGCATCCACCACGTCCACATGAAGGATGTGGGCTGGGCCGATCATCCGGTGGACGCCGGGGTCTTCGGCGGGCACGTCGATTTCCACAACCGCAAGCGCTACTGGGACTTCAAGTCGGTCGGTCGCGGAAAAATCAATTTCGAACCCATCATTCGCGCCCTCAACGATATCGAGTACACCGGTCCGCTCTCGGTGGAATGGGAGGACGGGGCGATGGATCGCGAGGCGGGGGCTTCGGAATCGGCCCGATTCGTCCGGCAGATCGATTTTCCGACCTCGAAGATCGTCTTCGACGCCCAGTTCGATCGTTGAGTCCGGCCCGGGTTGAGCCTGATTCGGGCTGAGGGGCAGGCTCGCTTCTGATCGCGGGGAATTGGGTATGGCGTCGCCAGACGATGGACGGCGCACCGTCCGACGCGGATCACACCCCCCGGCCGATGCCGTGGTATTCGAAGCCGTATTTGCGCATCGTCTCGGGATCGAGCAGGTTGCGTCCGTCGAAGAGGAGCGGGGACTGCATCGACTCTTTCACCGCAGGAAAATCCAAGTGAGAGAATTCGGGCCATTCCGTCGCGATGACGAGGGCTTCCGCGCCGCGGGCAGCCGCTTCGGGTGATTCAGCGAGTTCGATTTGGGACCCGATGGGCAGATCGCGCATCCGTTCCATCCCTTTGGGATCGTAGGCGGTGACCCGGGCCCCTTCGGCGACCAATTTCTCGACGAGTTCGATGGCCACCGAGCAACGCAGGTCGTCGGTGTTCGGCTTGAAAGCGAGGCCCCAGACGGCGATTTTTTTCTCATCGAGAACCCAGAGCGATTCGCGGATCCGGTCGACGAAACGTTCCAGTTGCCGTTGGTTGATTTTCTGGACCTCCTTGAGCAGGTCAAAGGGAACGCCCAACTGATCGCTGATGGCAATGAAGGCGGCGAGGTCTTTCGGAAAACACGAACCGCCGTAGCCGAGTCCCGCGTTGAGGAAAGATCGACCGATGCGGGAATCCATCCCAATGCCTTCGGCGACCAGTTCCACATCGGCGTTGCTCGCCTCGCAGATGGCGGAGATGGCGTTGATGTAGGAAATCTTGAGAGCGAGAAAGGAATTCGCGGCGTGTTTGATCAACTCGGCGCTGTTGATGTCGGTGACGAGAAGGGGGGCGACGAAGGGTTCGTAGACCTTTTTCATCAGGGCCGAGGCGCGATCGCTGTTCGACCCGAAGACGATGCGATCGGGCTTCATGAGGTCCGCGACGGCGGAACCTTCCCGGAGAAACTCGGGGTTGGAGACGACATCGAACTCTGCTTCGGGAGCGTAGCGCTGGATCGTCTCGGTCACTTTTTCCCCGGTTTTGACGGGAACGGTCGATTTGTCGACGATGACCTTGTAGCTGTTGATTGCGGGGGCGATTTCCCGGGCCACTTTCTCGATGTATTTCAAATCGACGGAACCGTCGGGATTGGGCGGGGTGGGCACGGCGATGAAGACCACATCCCCGTGCTCGACGCCCTCGGGGGTGCTGGTGGTGAAGGTGAGGCGACCGGCGGCGACGTTCTGTTTCACGAGATCGGCGAGACCCGGCTCATAGATGGGGATTTCGCCCCGGAGAAGGGTTTTGATTTTTTCCGCGTCGTTGTCGACGCATTTCACCTCGTGTCCCACCTCGGCGAAGCAAGCGCCGGTGGTCAGCCCTACGTATCCGGATCCGATAATGGTCAATTTCATCAAATAAGAAGGTGTGTCTGAGTCAGGGGTTCGATCCGCGAGAGTGCGTTTTCCGTCGCCGTCCGGATCGGGAGCGTTCCTTCCTCCCGTGAAGATAAACTCCCGTGGAGGAGGGAAGGCGGAGAGCACCGTCGCGCTTGTTTCACTGTTCCGCCCCGAGGGTTCCTGGTTGGAAATCGAGCGGAAGGCGCAGCTTGGGGAAAGCCTTGAGGGTGAGGCTCAGCAGGATTCCGTATTCGTTCTCGGCGGAGCGGTTGTCCCGGATGATCCCGCCGATGCTGGCGGTCCAACTGGCCAAGTCGCGGTGAATGCTGTACTGCTGGTATTCCAGGGTGCCGTCGTCGCTTTCGAAGCGATGGGAGGTGCTGAATCCCCAGTTGTCGCTCAGGCGGGTGTAGGTGATGAGGGTGTAGAGATCGGAATTCTGAAAGAAGGGGTGGTCGTTGATGAAATAATGGCGGAGTCCGACCCGGAACCAGTCCGTCGGCATGACCGAGAGCGTGGAACTCAGTTCGGTGAAATCCATCGTATCGTCGAAGAGGGGGACCTGGGCCACGGTCGAGGCGGTCAGCCAGGGGAGCGGTCTCCACTCGATATCGGTGAAAAAGTTGGAGAAATCGCGGTTGAATTCGGGGTCCTCGATGTAGGTGTCGAAATAATTGTCGAGGGTCAGCCATTCGTAGGTGAGCCCGTTGCGTTTGGTGAGCCATCGGTGCGAGATCCCGGAGCGGAGGATCTGCCAATCCCGGATGTCGTCGATGGAGGTGAAGAGCGGCATGTCGATGGGGCGCAGCCTCGTGGTCGGAGTGAACCGGTCGATGGGGGAGAATCTCCCGGTCAGGTCGTCGGTGCTGACGAAGGAGTAGTTCACGTAGGGGCGCACCACGTGGAGCAGACCGTTGAGACCGAGGAAGCGGTTCACGATGTTCGGGGAGCGCTTCGACATTTTGAAAGAGAGGTCGATGCCGGCGTGGGTGGTGGTGCGGTCGAGGGAATTGAGCCCCGGCATGTCGAAACTGGAATAGTTCGTGTAACCGGCTCCCGCGCGGGGCACCACGTTGAGGATGCCACCGAGTTGGGTGGGGAAGAGGAATTCGTGGTAGGAATGGAAGCGGTTGTAGCCGCTGGGGTCGACCATTCCGGCGAGGATGGAGGCATCGTCGAGTTCCTCGTCGAGAATACCGTAGGAGGTCAGCCCGTCGTAATAGAAGCCGGTGTCGCCCAAGGGGGTGCGGATGATGTCGATGGCGAGTTCTGGAGTGCGGGTGTCGGTCTGGAAAAACTCGTTCAACTGGAAGCGGCCCGTCAGCGAGATTTCCCCCTGGTCGAAAATCTTGTTGAGATTGATGAGGTTGTCCGGATTCGGATCGATGCGGAATTCCGAGGGGAAGAAATCCTCGTAGAAGAAAGCGTCGCTGAGTTTGTTGATGTCGAAATCGAGGTAGAACGTCTCGTCGTCCGATCCGGGGATGTAGACGCGGTGTTGGAGGTTGGCCCGGTAGCGGCTCGAATCGATCAATCCGACAGGACGGTTGATACCGTTGAAACCCAATTCGGGATTGGAGTCTTCGGCGTAATAGAGCTTGAGTCCGCCGATGTTCTCGTTGTTGTCAAAGCGTCGGTCTCGCAGTTCCACGCCTCCGGCCAGCCCGCGCTCGGTGCGGAGGTCGAGCTGCGCTTTCGCGAGAATGTCCTCGCCGATCATGAAGCCGTACTGGTTGAGGAGAAATCCGCCCCAAGCCGAGTTCCAGCCCGGCGTAAAGTAGTAGCCGAGCTCATCATCCATGGGCTGGACGAAGTAAGGGAACCAGAAAAGCGGGGTATTGCCGGCGTAGACCCGGGCACCGTGCATCACGATCTTGTCATCGGGATAGACCTCGAGCTTTTTCGCCCGGATGCGGAAATTGGGGATGGCGGAGTCGTGGGTGGTGAAGGTGGAATCGAGCATCGTGATCGGCCCGTCGGTGCCTTCTTCGGGCCGCACGATGTTGTCGGAGGTGTAAAAGACGGGCTCCAGCGCGCTTTTGAGCTGGCTCGTCGAAGTCTCCCCGGTCTTGATGTTGTAGATGATCTCCTCGGCGTCCACGACCTGGCCGTCTTTGAAGATGCGCACGTTGTCGCGGGCGAAGATGTTTCCGGAGGACTGGTGGTACTCGATCTGGTCGGCGAGGATGGTCACATCTCCGTACTTCACCACGACATCCCCGTAGGCTTTCGCGATTCCCAGGTTTTGATCGTAGTCGGAGAAGTCGCTCTGGATATCGAGATTGACGACGCCGGGACCGGGATCGGCCGCTTCGGCGAATTCTTCCGGGGCGTCCTCTCCAGAATCCTGTCCGGAAAGGAGGACCGGAAGCAGGGCGAAGACTCCCGCAAGAAGACCCGTCGCCGCAGTGTTCCACAGGCGATGGGGATTCAAATTTCGGGGTGTTGGTTCCGGGCGGATCAAAACGTTCGGATTAGGTTGCAGCGGTTGGCGATAGGTCGCCAAGTCACCAACTCTCACTTACCCCCATCTCCCCAAAAGACCAATAAAAATTTCGGGTTTTGATGGTATTTTCTGGCGGGTCTTTTCTAATCGACGGGGCGGCGGGAGGATCGCACGCAAAGGCCTTTTTTCGAGGGTTCGCGTAAAAAACGGTAAAAAATTTCGAGCGGCGCCGGATTTTCCTGTTGGGAGGCCGTTTCGAGGATGGATTGCAGGGTGGTCGGGCTTCGGTAAACGGCTTGGAAGACTTGCTTCACGGCGCGCCTCTCTTCCGGGGAAAAGCCGGCCCGCTTCATGCCCACGGCATTGATTCCGATGACGGTGTTGATGTCGGCGCCGATCACGAAGGGCGGGAGATCCTGCGAGAAGCCGGAATGTCCCTGGCACATCACGTAATCGCCGACCCGGACGAACTGGTGGAAGGCGGAAGCGCCCCCGATGAAACAGTGGTTGCCCAGACGGACGTAGCCGCCGAGGAGGACGTCGTTGGCGAGGGTGTTGCCATCTCCCACGAGAGAATCGTGTCCCATATGGGCTCCGGCCATGAGGTAGTTTTCGTCCCCGAGAACCGTGTCCTCTCCCTCGTGGATGCTGCGGTGGATCGTGACGTACTCCCGCAGGACGTTCCGTTCTCCGACACGAATGCCGGATCGGATCGACTCGTCGAATCCGCGCAACTGGGGATTCGAGCCGAGAATGGCACCCGCTCCGACGAAGGTGCCCCCGCCGATCCGGGAGCCCGAGCGGATTTGGGCGGCACCCTCGATGACGCAATCATCTCCGATGCGGGTGTGGGACTCGATGATCGCGTACGGCCCGATTTTGACTCCGCTGCCGAGTTCTGCGGCGGGATCCACGAGGGCGGTGGGATGAATGGACATGGGGAGGGACGGAGGGGCGGCAGATCGGGCGGGGAGCGGGAATATCCGGCGGCGTCAAATTAGACCCGCCTCCCGAAAACTAAAGTAGGGATCGGCCGCCCCTTCGGACCGGCAGCCGATGACGATGTGATCCGTGAACTCGATTCCCACCGCCAAGGCGGCGCTTTTGAGGCGGCGGGTCACCTCGTGATCGGCCTGGCTGGGCGAGGGATCGCCCGAGGGATGATTGTGCGCCACGATGAAAGCGTGGGCGCTGTGGCTGATTGCCTTTCGGAGAATTTCGGAGGGATTGGCGAAAGACTCGTTGCCGGTGCCGCGAAAAATTTCACTCAGATGGATGAGCTTTTTGCGATGATTGAGCAGGATGACCTTTACGGATTCCTGGGACAGCATCTGCATCTCGGGACCGATCAGGGAAAAGACATCTTCGGGCGAGGTGATCGAAACCTCGCTGTAGGGTTCGTGCGCGAGGCGGCGTCCGAATTCGAAGACGGCGGCGAGCTGGGCCGCCTTGGCCGGACCGATCCCGGGAATCTGGAGGAGGTCCTCCACGGAGGCGCGGGAAAGCTGCCGCAGGCTGCCGA
>JAAYAT010000307.1 GCA_012719225.1 Verrucomicrobiaceae bacterium | reverse complement strand
TCTCGTTGGGGTCGCTGAAGGTCTTCCTTTTCTTCAAGAGGATATCCTCAATCCACTGTCGAGCTTCTTCTTCGGAATTCGCCTGAGTGGCAGAATCCCTTGTCTTTGAACTTGTGTCGGAGTAGCAAATGGCCTCGATACCCTCCTTACTGAAGGACTTGCCGGTATTTGCAACAATGAGATGACTTTCGGTTAGCTGAAATAGAATGCGTTGGACCATTGGCAGGAAGCTGGCGCATCCCTCGGGATTTGAACAGCAAAAATGAACGGCGGCTCCGCCCCGAAGCTAGTACGCCGGATTAGGTTCCTCCTCGGAGACGGGGTCAGAGCAGGGAACGAATTTCGTATTTTACACAATCCCAAGACCGGGCAATGCTCCCCCATGCCCCGTCAAGTCCGCATCGAGTGCGAGGGAGCCTTCTATCACGTCATGGCCCGCGGAAACCGACGCAATCGAATCTTTTCCTCGCCCAACGGGGCTGACGAGGAATTGTTCCTCAAAACCCTCGGAGAGTGCTGTCGGTTCGGACCCGTTTCTGCCTGACCGGTAGGACCTCAAACACATTGCCGAAGAGTTCGATACGCGCCTCGAAGGGAGAAGCCAACGCCGGCAGCTCACTCCTTCTTCCCCTTCAAGCCCGCCAAGAACTCCACGACATCGCGGATCTCGCCTTTCTGCAAAATGAAACCCATCGGCGGCATGGTCGAGACCACGGGGGTGCGCTCTTGGATGGTCTCGACCGGCACGGCGGTCTCCTTGCCCTCGGGGTCGCGCAGCAGCACCTTGCCGTCCTTCTCCCCGCGGAACTGGCCGGCGACGGAGCTGCCGTCCTTCAAGGTCAGGGCGATGTTGCCGTAGCCGGAGGCGACGACGGCCTGCGGATCGACCAGCCCTTGCAGGAGGTAGAGGCGGTCTTTCTTCGCTCCAATATCCTTCAGGTTCGGGCCCACGTTGCTGCCGGCTCCGTCGGCGATCTTGTGGCAGGCGGTGCATTGCCCGGCGGGATGGTTGAGGAGGACGGTCCTACCGCGTTCGGCATCGCCGCCCTCGAGGGTGAAGCGAAAGGGCGCAACGGGGTCGGTCGCGGCCTCGGCCTGCCACACGGCCTCCAGCGAGGCTACGGCAGCGGCGAGCTTGGGATGGTCGGAGAAGGCGGGGTCCTGCGCGGCCTCGTAGACGTCGAGCTGCAAGGACGGAACGACCCGGCCCGCTTCTAGTTCGGCGAACAGCGCCCTCATCTGCTCGACCGCTCCGGCCGTCGGCAGGGTGCGGATGGCGTGCTGCTTCACCGCGACGGAATCCTTTCCCTCGAGGCGGTCGACGATCTCTTTGGACGCTTTGTCAGGGTTGGATTCCGCAAGCCGTTCGAGGGCGGCGATCTTGACGACTTCATGCGGGTCGTCGAGGGCACGAAAGACAAGTTCGTCGAGACCGTCCGCCCCCTGCGCCGCGAGGGAGCGCAAGGCGGTCGCCCGCAGCGCCCCCCCGGCTTCGCGATTTTCGAACACGGCGAGGAGCGTTTCGTTGGCGATGGGGATTTTCAACTCTGTGCCCAGCTCCATCGCGGTGGAGCGGACCGTGGCGAGCTTCGCGGTGAGAAGGGCGTCGAGATGCGGTTTTAGCACTTCTGCGAGCACGGCAGGGTCGCGCGGATCGAGGGGACGGTATTGCCCGGTGACGAGATCGAGTTTGCCCGGCTCGGTCCAGTGCTGCAGGGCCTCCAGCCCGGCGTCGAGCAGGGCGTTGGACGCCTTCCCGGCGGCGACGAAGGCGACGACGCGGGCGGCGGTCTCGGGCGTGCCGAGGCGGTGGTTCGCGTTGAGGGCACGGCGGGTGAAGGGCTCGTGGTCGCGGTGTTTTCCGAGCCGGGCGGCGAGGGCGGGCAGGGCCTCGGGAATCATCCAGTCGTCGTGGATGGCGCGGGCGGCGTCGGCGGCGAGCACGGGGTCGGCGTCGTCGAGGAAGGCGGCGACGGCGGCGTCCCCGCGCCGTCCGAGGGCGAGGGCGGCGCAGGTGCGGACGAAGGCGGATTCGTGTTTCGCCAGCGCGGCTAGATCGGCGGTCGGCGAGGCCCCGGCGAGGGCGACAATCCCGGCGTGACGGAGATAGGTCAGGCCGACGTGGTGCTCCTTGCGGGCGAGCCGCTTCACGATGGCCCCGCTCGCGGCGGGGTCGCGGAGGCGGCCAAGCCCGAGCAGAGCCTGAATGCGGACGCGCTGCGAGGGGTCGTCGAGCTTGGGCAGCAGGGCGGCGGTCAGGGCATGGCTTTCGCCGGTCGGCGGCGGCACGATGTCCAGCCCTATCAAACGCCCATGGCGGTCCGTCGCTGTCTTGATGGCTTGGGCGCGGACTTCGGGATCGGGATCGTCGAACAAGGCGGCAAGGAGGGTGTCGTCCGCCTTCCCCTTCCGCAGAAGCTGCCCGATGCCCCAGATCGCATGGAGCCGTGCGAGACCGGGAGCGGAGACCTCGGCGGCGACGGATTGAAGTTCGGTCAGGGCCTCGCGTTTCGCGAGTTCGAGTTGCGCCTTCAGCCGCACCCGCTGGTCCGCGTGGCCCAGGAGGGTTTGGAGCGGGACCATACCCTCTTCGCCGAAGTCCGCCGCGATGAGTTGCCGCGTCTCCTCGCGCAGGGGATGGGCCTTCTCCTTGGCCACGTCGATGCGCCAGACCGCGCCATTTTCGTTCAGCGGGTAGCCGCCGCCCCAATCGACGCCGCAAAGCGCTCCGTCGGGCGAGAACTGGAGTCCGACGAGGGGGATGCCGTCGCCGATCTTGTGGTCGGCGACCATGGCGAAGGAGTCGCCACGCGGCTCGGCTCGGAAGGCCCACTGCTGGCCGTTCGGGGCGCTGGTGAGGAAGAAGAAGCCCTCGTATTCCGGCCCGAGAGCGGTGCCGGGGTTGTATTTGAAACCGGCGGGGCCGTTCTCGTAGAGCACCAGCGGCGGGGTGAACCAGCGGGGCTGGTCCTCGTGCCAGGGCACGTGCATGGCCTCGTCGTCCCAGGGATTGTAGTCGGCGCGGAGGTATTGCCAGTGCGAGCGCCAGCCGAGGTCTGTGTATTGCTCGATGTGGACGAAGCGCTCCTTCTCCCCGGCGAAGTCGGCGTCGTTGTCGACTCCGAAGAAATTGCCGTGGGCGTCGAAGGCGACTTCCTGGATGTTGCGCTGGCCGCGGGCGAAGACCTCGAAATTGGAGCCGTCCGGCTCGCAGCGCATCAGGCCGCCCTGATGGGGAAAGCGGTAGTCGAGCCCGTCGGCGGTCTTCACGCGGATGCCCTTGTCGCCGATGGACCAGTAGAGGCGTCCGTCGGGACCGACGGTGAGCCCGTACATGTCGTGGCCGGCGTAGGCGAGGTGGACGCCGAAGCCTGACACGAGCACCTCTTTCTCGTCCGCGACGCCGTCGCCGTCGGTGTCGCGGAATTTCACCAGCTCGGGCACGGGACAGACGAAGACCTCGCCCTCGTGCCAGAGCACCCCGCCCGCGACGCCGCCGAGGAGGTGGTCGAGCTGCTCGGCGAAGACCTTGGTCGAGTCGGCGACGCCGTCGCCATCGGTGTCCTCGATGAGGTGGACGCGCTCGCTCAGGGCGACGAGGTCGCGCAGGTCGTGGAGTCCGTCGCCGTTGTAGTCCTTGACCCGCTTGGCGTTGGCCTCGCTGTTCTCGGGGGTGAACTCCTTGCGGTAGAAGGCCTCCTTCTCCTCCGCCGAGGTGAAGCTGAGATCGTCGGGGATCCAGTCGGTGTTGTCGCGGATGTCGAGGTCGTTGGCCTTGCGCCGCATCGTCTGGGTGACGTAGGCGCGGCCCTGCGGGTCGAAGCTGAGGGCGACGGGATCGGGCACGAGGAAATCGGGCGTCCACTTCGTGAATTTCAATCCCTTGGGATCGGGATGCCCGCCGGTCGCGGCGACGGGCGGTTTGACGGCGACGCCGCGCAGCTCCACATCGTCCCACAGGCCCATGTCATCGAAGGTTCCGATGCCGACGCGGCCCCAGGCGAAGGTCTTGTCGCGGGCGACGTGCGAGGGCGTCTCCATGTCGTCGAAATAGACCTCGATGAGCCCGCTGGCGACGGTGCGGACGATCTTGATCTGATGCCATTTGCCCGTCTCCCACGGGGTGCCGTCGTTGGTCTTCTCGGAGATGGCGACGCGAGGGGCTTCGTTGACGAGGAAGATCTGGTTCGCGTGCGGGTCGGTCTCCTGCCCGAGGTGGACGTAGTAGAAATTCGCCGGGTTCTGGTAGCCGAAGACGAGGCACATGTCGCGGTGGCCGCGCGGGGTCTGCTTCGTCTGGACGCGGGCGGTGAGGACGAAGTCGCCGACG
>JAAYAT010000306.1 GCA_012719225.1 Verrucomicrobiaceae bacterium | reverse complement strand
TGGCGAGTGTCTCGTCGGCCATGGCCCAGCTCGTGGTTCTCCCGGCACCGCGGCTGCTCACGACCCTGCCGATGGGGGGGCAGGTCGGTTCCACCGTCGAGGTCACGGTCCACGGGGAAAATCTCGAAAATGTCACCGAGTTGCTTTTTTCCACGCCGAAGATCACGGCCAAGCCGGTGCAAGGTGCCGACGGCAAGCCGGTCGAAAACAAATTCCTCGTCACCATCGCGCCGGACGCTCCGGTGGGGGTGCATGACGCGCGGGTCCTCTCCCGTCTGGGCCTCTCCACGGCGCGGGCCTTTTCGGTCGACACGCTCGCGGAAGTGACCCGCACCGCCGCGAACAATTCGATCGAGACGGCGTTGAAGCTGCCGGTGAACACGATCTGCAACGCGACCATGACCAAGCGCGCCTTCGATTATTATTCCTTCGAGGGCAAAAAGGGCCAGCGCGTCGCGGTCGATTGCGCCGCCACCGGGATCGATTCCCGGCTCACGCCCGTCGTGATCATCGCCGACGCGAAAGGGCGCGATCTCCTCGTGAACCGCACCGGCGGCGTCATCGACTTCACCCCGCCGGCGGACGGCACTTATCTGGTGAAGGTCAACGATCTCACCTACCAGGGCGGTGATCGGTATTTTTACCGGCTCGCCCTGCAGGAAGTCGCCGGTGACGCTCCCGCCCCGCAGCAGCCCGCGACTACGGCGGTCGGCGCGGTGTCCTGGCCGCCGGAAGGACTCGCGGCGCAGGCCAAGGCATCCGAGACCGAACCGAACAACACGGTGGAAGAGGTCCAGCAAGTAACTCTCCCCCTGGATATTGCGGGTAGTTTTTATCCTGCGGCGGATGTCGATACCTACGAGTTTTCGGCCAAGAAAGGCGAAGTGTGGTGGGTGGAAGTCGCCTCGGCGCGTCTCGGGCTGCCCACCGATCCCTTCGTGCTCGTGCAGAAGGTCACCCAAAAAGGCGACGAAGAGACCCTCACCGACGTCGCCGAGCTCTACGACATAGCCAGTCCTGTGAAAGTCTCCTCCAACGGCTACTCCTACGACGGTCCGCCCTACAACGCCGGTTCGCCCGATGTTCTCGGGAAATTCGAGGTCAAGGAGGACGGCATCCACCGCATCCAGGTGCGAGACCTTTTCGGCGGCACCCGCAACGAACCGGAGAATGTCTACCGTCTCCTCGTGCGCAAGGCGCAGCCCGATTTCGCCCTCGCGACCTGGGCGGTCCACATGACGCTGCGCAACGGGGATCGCGCCGCCTTTTCCAAACCCATCGCCCTGCGCGCCGGCGCTGCGATGGCCTTCGAAGTGGTGGTGATCCGACGGGATGGATTCGACGGGGAGATCGAGCTGAGCATGGAGGGACTGCCTCCCGGAGTCTCGGCGGGTGGCCTGAAAATTCCCGCCGGGAAAAACGTCGGACATCTCATCATCAGCGCCGATGCCGCGGCGAAGAGCGGGCACTCGCTCGCGACCGTGGTGGGTCGGGCCACGATCGATGGAAAAGTGGTGACGCGTCCCTGCCGCCTCGCCTCCATGGAGTGGCCTGTCAAAGACGCCAAACGGGAGATCCCGAGTCCGCGCCTCTTCGCCGACATTCCCGTTTCCGTGAGCGATGCCGAGGCCTCGCCGATCTCCCTCACCGCCGCCGAGGACAAGGTATGGACCGCGACCGTCGGTGAGACTCTCAAGATCCCTCTCAAGGCGGAGTGGCGCGGCGAATTCTCCGGCACCGCCATGAAGCTGAAAGCCTACGGGGCCGGCTTCGAAAAAATCAAGGACTTCGATCTCCCGGTCAAAACCACCGAGACCGAAGCGGTCATCGACCTCGCCGCCCTGAAGACGCCCCCCGGCGAATACACCATCGCCTTTTACGGTAGCGCCGTGGCGAAATATTCCTACAACCCCGACGCGGTGAAAGCGGCCGAAGCACAAAAGAAAAAAGCCGAGGCGGAGGTTGCCGCGATGGCCGCGAAAGCCAAGAAGCTCGCGGGGGAAGCGGCCAACGCGCCGACCGAGAAAAAATCCGAGATGGCCAACGCCGCCAAGATCGCCGCCGAAAAACAAAAAGCGGCCGAGGCCACCATGGCCAAAGCCACCAAAAAAGTGAAGGATGCCACCGCCGCCGCCACGCCGAAGGACATCGTCGACATTTACGTGTCCACTCCCATTCGCATCTCGGTGCAGCCGGAGAAACCCGTGGCCCCTCCGGCGGTGACCTCCGCTCCTGCCAAGGAAAAAACCCCGGCCAAGACGGCTGTTGCAGCCAAATCGAAAACTCCGGCCAAAGCGGACGCTGCGGCGGCCGCGAAAGCTCCTGCGAAAGCGACAACGAAAGCGACAACGAAAGCTCCGGCCAAACCGGCACCTCCGGAGAAGGCGGCGACCGCTGCGAAAGCCCCGGCGAAAGCTCCCGCCCCGGCCGAGGCGAAAACGACGACCGCCGCCACGACCACCGCGAAAAAATGAGCCGTTTTTCCACCCGAGATTCCGTCGTGAGATTCCTGGCGGCGGCCTGCGCCCTCGCCGGACTGGGTCCGTTCGTGCATGCGGTCGAGAACCCCGATTTCTACCGGGATGTGTTTCCTTTCCTCAAGGCGAACTGCATCTCCTGCCACAACAAGACGACGACCAAGGCCGGGCTGAATATGGAGACACCCGAGCTGATGAAAAAGGGTGGGGACTCCGGCCCGGGCCTCATTCCGGGCAAGAGCGCCGTGAGTCTCATCGTCGAGGCCTCCGTTCACACCGTCGACATGGAGATGCCTCCGCCGAACAACAAATCCGGTGCGGTGAAGCTGACCGAGGCGGAAATCGCCCTGCTGAAAACCTGGATCGACCAAGGGGCCAAAGCCTCGGTGCGGCAGGAGCGGAAAGTGACCTGGAAACCCCTCGCGCCCGGGGTGGATCCGATTTACAGCATCGCCCTGACACAGGACGGGCGCTACGCCGCCTGCGGGCGGTCCAACCGCATTTATCTCTACGACCTCGCGACCCGGGAATTTGTCACCGAGATCACCGATCCAGCGGAAAAGCGAGGCGGTGCCCACCGCGCCATGGTGCAGTCCCTGGCATTCAGCCCCGACGGAACCCGGCTCGCCAGCGGGAGTTTTCGCGAGGTGAAAATCTGGAAACTCGGGAAGGGAAAAGCCGGGAAAGTCGCCGGCGACAAGACCGCACCCACGGCAGCGACCGCCGACGCGGCCCTGCTCGAAAAGATCGCGAAAACCGGCAAGGTCACGGTGCTCCAACACGCCCTCTCTTCCGACGGCAAACAGATCGTGACGGGATGCAGCGACGGGTCCGTGCGGGTCTGGGATGTCACTTCGGCCAAGCCGGTGGCGGAACTCCGCGGCAGCCCCTCGATCGAGAGGGAAATGGCCGCACTCGAGTGGACCATCGACCGGGAGGCCCTGGAGCAGGCTTTCCAGAACGCCGAGGTGAAACGCATCGAAGCGCAGAACAAAGCCCTCGACGAACTTTTCAAAAAAGCCGAAGCCGCCATCGTCCAGATGAAAAAGGTCCTGCCCGAAAAGGAGAAATTGGTGAAACCGGCGCAAGAAGCGGAGGCCGCCGCCCAAAAAGCGGTCGATGAGGTTCTCGCCCTCATCAAGGCGGCCCCCGGGGGCAAGGCGGATGCCGCGCTGGAGAAAAAGCTCACCGACGCCCGGACGAAACTGGGGCCTCTCACGAGGAAGGTGTCCGATGCCCTCGCCGCGGTTTCGGCCACCAAAAAGAACGTCGAGGACGCCGAGGTCGAGGGGAAGCGCATCACCGAAACAAAGACGGAAAACGCCGCCCTCCTCAAAGCCGCGAACGCTGCGATAGCCGCCGCCAAAGCGGCGCAGGACAAAGCCAAGGCCGCACTCGCCGCGCGCAAGGCGGGCCTCTCGAAGGAAATGGGCAAACCGGTCGCGGTGGCGCTCTCGCCCGACAAGGAACGGGCCGCGGCCGTGTTCGCCGACGGCAAACTGGTGGTCTGGGCGGTCGTGACGGGGTGGCCTGTCGAAGAGCTCAGCGGGCCCGCCGCGCCCAGCGCCACCCTGACGAGCCGACCGGACGGACTTTTTTCCGTCACCGCCGCCGAAGGCAAGGAACTCGTCTCCGCCCCGTCCCCGCAGTGGACCCTGGAGCGGCATCTCGGCGGGGAGAAAGACCCCTCCCTCTTCGCGGATCGGGTCAACGCGGTGTGTTTCCGTCCCGATGGCAAGCAGCTCGCCACCGGCGGGGGGGAACCCTCTCGTACCGGCAACCTGACCCTCTTTGATCTCGCCTCCGGAAAAGCCGTCGCGACCTGGAAAGACCGCCACGACGACATCGTCATGTGTCTCGATTTCTCGCCCGACGGCAAGCGGCTCGCTTCGGGTGCCGCCGACAAGATCGCCCGCGTCTTCGATGTCGCCACGGGCGAGCAGGTGCATCTTTTCGAGGGGCACACCCACTACGTCATGGGGGTGGCTTTCCGCGCCGACGGGCGGGTCCTCGCCACGGGCGGCGCCGACGGCGTGGTCACCTCGTGGAACACGATTCTCGGGGAGCGGAAGCGGAAAATCACCGGCTGGGGCAAGGAAGTCACCTCCCTGCAGTTCATCGGCGCGACCAACCGTATCGTGACCTCTTCCGGCGACAACCGCGTCCGCGTCGTCAACGACGAGGGCGGCGAAGTGCGCTCCATCACCGGGCTGCCCGACTTCATGCAGGCGGTCGCCAGCTCGCCGGACGGCGCGACACTGCTCGGCGGAGGCGAGGACAGCAAGCTTCGCGTCTGGAACGGCGCGGATGGCAAGGAAGTTGCCGTTTTCGGAATGAAATGAGACCTTTCCCGTTTTTTCTCTCTCACCCACACAGTCATGTCATCGATTCTTGATCCCTCCTTCTCGCCCTTCCGTTGCTCCGGTCCGCTGAGCCGCCGCGGCTTCATGCAGATCGGACTGACCGGTATGGCTTCTCTTTCCTGGCCCGCCCTGTTGAAGCTCCGCGCGGAAAACGCGCTGAAACCGAACAGCGAGAAAAAGGCCATCATCATGGTGTGGTTGCCGGGGGGACAATCCCACATCGACACCTACGATCCCAAACCCGAGATCGGGAGCGAGTACCGCGGCCCGTTCAAGACCATCTCGACCAATGTCCCGGGCATGCAGCTCACCGAACTGCTCCCGATGAACGCGAAGATCGCCGACAAGTTCACCATCCTGCGTTCGATGAATCAAAAGGCGGGCGGTCATCCGGCCGGTTCGATGCAGATGCTCTCGGGCGACTCGGACGAGCGCGACAAGCCCAAGCCGCGCCTGCCCGACTGGATGTCGGTGGCGCATTACCTGCGCGGGCAGAACGGCACGCGGACCAATCCGCTCCCGAATTACATCGGCGTGAATCCCCCGAGCACATACAACGGCCCCGCCTACCTCGGCGACGCCTACGCTCCTTTCTCCGTCACCGAGGATCCGAACCGGCCCGATTTCGAGGTTCCCAACATCGGTCTCTCCGATCCGGCCGAGACGCGTCGACTCAGTGACCGCATCGCCTTGCGCCGCAGTCTCGACAAGCTGGAGCGGGCGTTCGACAAGGAGGGTGAACTTGGCGCTCTCGACGAGTTCGAAGCCCAGGCCATGACCTTGTTGACCAATCCGCAGACCCGCGACGCCTTCGACCTCGGCAAGGAAGACGCGGCCACGCGGGATCGCTACGGACGCAACCGGTGGGGGCAGCAACTCCTCCTGGCGCGCCGTCTCGTCGAGTCGGGGGTGGAAATCGTTACCAGCAGCCTGAGCGGTCCGCTCTGCGGCCGGGTCGGGAACTGGGACGACCACGCCGTCAACCAGCACCAATTCGAGGCCCTGCGTTTCCGTATGCCGAATTACGATCGCGCCGTCTCCGCGCTGATCGAGGACATTTACGCCCGGGGCCTCGACAAGCGCGTCCTCGTGGTGGTCACCGGCGAATTCGGACGCACCCCCAAGATCAGCTTCGCCCGCAGCACCGGGGCGGGCAATGCCAGCGCTCCCGCCGGGACCCTGCAACCCGGACGCGACCACTGGCCGCGCGCCTTTTCCAATATCTGGGCCGGCGGCGGCATCGAGACCGGCGGAGTCATCGGAGGGAGCGACAAGCGCGGGGAGGACGTCGTCGAGCGGCCCTGCGGTCCCGGTGATTTCCTCGCCACGATCTATCACCATCTCGGGATCGATTCGTCCAAGGTCACCATCGAGGACTTCAACGGGAGACCGACGCCCATCGTCGACAACGGACGCCCCATTCGGGAGTTGATCGTGTGAGCGGAAGGGATAGGGTGGGGCCGGTTGCTTGGTGCCATGAAAAAAATTCCCCCGTTGTTCCTCATTTTGTTCTCCGTTTTCCTGGGCGTGGCGCAGAGTCCCGCCGAGGAGGTCTATTTCCTTCGCGGCGGCTTCAACGTTTTTTCGCTGGGGATGAACGACATGGCGGAGGAGTTGCGGGCCAAGGGGATCCGGGCGAGCGCGCACCCCAGCGGGGCTTGGAAGAGGATCGCCGACGACATCATCCGGCGCTCCCGGGAGGACGAGGTGTCCCGCCCCATCATTTTTCTCGGGCATTCCCTCGGGGCGAACGTCGCTTCCAAATTCGCGAACCGTCTCGGGGAGCATGGGATCGCGGTGGATCTCGTGATCGGTTTCGATGCGACGAATCGGCGCGTCTTCACCAAGGGCGCCCGGAAAGTGATTCACTATCAATCCTCCAACATGGGCGCCTATGTCAAAGGACCGGGCTTCCGCGGTTCCCTCGTCGAAGTGGATGTCTCGAAGTACGGGGCGAATCACATCACGATAGAAAAGAACCAAGAGGTGCGGGAATTGGCGATGAAGGCGGTGCATACGACGCTGCGCCGGCGGCGGTAGGAGAGGATGCGCCTGAACCAGTTCCAGCGCACCATGCTGCAGTGGAGCGGGGTCCATCCCTACCACGCCGTCCACGTGCTGAAAGCGGCCGCTCCGCTGAGCCGGGAGCGCTTTCAGGAGCGCCTCAATCTCGTCCTTGAACAATGCGGACTCGCCTTTGTCACGATCGACGAGGCGCGCGGCTGTTGCGCCTACGCGGGAGGGAATCCGCGCTGTCCGGTGCGGGAAATCGCGGGCCAGGGCGATCCCGCCGCCGCCCTCGAGGAGGAGATCGTCCGGCAGCTCAACGAACCCATCGCCGGGGGAGAGGGCGGGGGACCCTTCACGCCGTTCCGGTTTTTTCTGATGAACGAGGGCGGGGAATCCTATCTGGGGATCGCCTATTTCCACGCGGTCGCCGACGCCGAGGCGATTCGTCGCCTGCTCGGTGCGATGGCCCGGGCCGCTTTCGCCGAGGAGATGCCGCCTCTGGCGGACGAATCGCTGCGTCCGTTGCGCGGTTCGCGCATGCCCACGGGAAGCTTTTTTCATTTTCTGCCACGGACGCGCGCGGCCCTGCGTCGCTTCCAGGCGATGCGCCGGTCCATTCGTCCGCCGCTGTGCGGGGAAAACGAATTCCGGAACGCGTATTTCGGGATTTCTTTCGACGGTGACCAGACCCGGACGGTGCTGGAGCGCGCCAAAAGCTGGGGACTGACGGTGAACGATCTCTGTCTCGCGGCCCTGCTCAAGGCGGTCTCGAAGTGCGCCGCGGAAGTCCCCCGACGCCATGCCCACCGATCGCTGCTCTCGATCGGCTGCGTGGTCAACGGCCGGCGCGACCTCCCCGAAAAACGACGGCGCGATTTCGGGCTCTTCCTCGGGTCCTTCGCGGTGACCGAGGATGTCCCCGCCTCCCTCACGGTGCGCTCGCTCGCCGAGCGGGTGTGCGCCCGGACGTTGGCGGTGAAACAGCACAAACTTTATCTCGCGGCCCCGCTTGAATTCATGGTGTCCCGCTACATGTTTGGCCGCATGCCCCTCGAAAAGAAGCGAAATTTTTACCGGAAATCCTACCCGCTCTGGGGCGCGATCACGAACATGACAAACATGAATCTGGGCGAGCTGGGCGGCTCTCCCGACGCGCCCCCTTTCGTGGACTATTTCCGCGCCGTCTCGGCGGGACCGGCGATGCCTCTGGTGATCGGGGTCACGGGGGTGGAGGGACGCCTCAATTTCGGGATCAGTTATCGTCCCAACGTGCTTCCCGAAGCGGAGGTGCGCGGCATCGCGGCGCGATTCACTGCTTTCCTCACCGGAGAGGAGGAGGCATGAGATCGCGATGGCTTCTCCTTGTCGGAACGGTCCTGCTCCTCGCGGGAGCGGGGATCGCCGGGGCGGTCGCGGCCGAACCCGCCGCGGGCGGAACGACGGGGTCGGATGTCGTCGAGGCGACCGGGATGAGCTGGCGTCGGATCGCGGTCACTGCCTCGGGTTTGATCTATTGGGGCGGGGTGCTCCTCCAGGCGCGCCGGGTGCGGAAAAAAATCGGACGCACTCCCAATCTGCGGCCCAAGGGTACCAAGGAGCGCGCGCTCTGGCTGGGCTGGATGGTGGTCGTCGTCGGCTGGATCGCGCAGCCCTTCTTCGTCGCGGAGGGGAGTTTTTCCCCGGTGGCGGGGCATCCGGCCGCGGGAATCGCGGGCCTCGTCCTGATCGTGCTCGGCTATCTCGCGACGCTGTGGTGCTACGCGGCGATGGGGGCGGCCTGGCGCATCGGGATCGACGCGGGAGGAACCAACTCGCTCGTCCAGACGGGACCGTATCGCCGGATGCGGCATCCGATTTATTCCTTCCAGATGCTGATGCTGGCCGGGGCGGCGCTGCTGTTGCCGACGCCGCTGTCGGTCGCGATCCTCCTGCTTCATTTCGCCCTCGCCTCGGTCAAAGCCGCCGATGAGGAGGCCCACCTGACCCGGATATTCGGCGGAGAGTACCGGAACTACATGACCCGGAGCGGACGGTTTTTTCCGAGCGCTTCGAGGGGATAGGATCCGGTCGCCCGGTAGATTGCTCTTTTCAGGGGAGAGGGGAACGTGTATGAATGAGAGATCCAGATCCGGATCCACGAACTGTTCCCATGAAGCTCTTCCCCCCTCATTTTTCCCGATCGGATCTACCCGGCGATTCCCGCGGCGGCGCTGGTCGTTCTCGCGTCCTGTAAGGAGGTGCCTCCGGTCGAGCCGTCGGGACCGCTTCCGGTCAATGTGGTCCTCGCCACGGAAAGGGAAGTGACCGAATGGGAAGAGTTCACCGGTCATATCGAGGCGGTGGAATCGGTCGCCATCCGGCCGCGCGTCACCGGCTACCTCACCAAACTCCATTTCCAGGCGGGCGATGTCGTGGAAAAAGGGGCTCCGCTGTTTCAGATCGATCCCGCGCCCTATCAGGCCGATCTCGATCTCGCCACCGCCCAGTTGGAACAGGCCGAGGTGGCGAGGACCCTCGCCGAACTGGATTTCGAACGGACCAACTGGCCCGGGTCGAGGGGGTGGGGGACATCGCCATTTTCGGGGGACGCGAATACTCGATGCGCATCTGGCTCGATCCCGACAAGATCGCCGCGCGCCGCCTCACCGCCCAGGAAGTGGTCGCCGCGATCCGGGAGCAGAACGTCCAGGTCGCGGCCGGTTCGGTGGGCGCTCCGCCGATGCCGGATGGCGCGGAGGCTTTCCAGTACACGGTGAACACACGGGGCCGGCTCACCGATGAAAAGGAGTTCGCCAACATCGTGGTCAAAACGGGCGCGGACGGGGAGGTGGTGCGGGTCGACGCCATCGTGGTGGTGGAAAATATCGAGCGGCACATCGCCGATGGCCTCGGTTCCCGCGAGGCCGCCTTCAAGGCCATGAGGGAGATCAGCGGTGCCCTTGTCGCCATCGGACTGGTGCTCGTGTCCGTCTTCGTCCCGACCGCCTTCGTCACCGGGATCACCGGGCAGTTCTACAAGCAGTTCGCCCTGACCATCGCCGTCGCCACCGCCATCTCTGTGCTCAATTCCCTGACGCTTTCCCCCGCCCTCGGCGCGATGTTGCTCCAGCCTCACGGAGCCAAAAAAGACTGGCTGCAAAAACTCATCGACGGGCTCTTCGGCTGGTTTTTCCGCGCCTTCAACAAGGCCTTCGCCTGGAGCACCAACCTCTACGGAGCGACCACGGGACGTCTCGTGAGGCTCTCCGCCCTCGTCCTGCTGGTCTACGGCGGACTCCTCGTCCTGACCGCTTTCGGGTTCAAGGTCATCCCGACCGGCTTCATTCCGGCGGGCGACCGCGGGGTGGCGATGAGCTTCGCGCAACTCCCCGACGCCTCCTCGCTGGAGCGCACCGCCGGGGTCACCGCGAAAATGGCGGCGATCGCGCACGAGACCCCGGGCGTCCGGGATGTGCTCGAGATCATCGGCGTCAGCCTGATCGGCGGCAACGAATCCAACAGCGGTACCCTCTTCGTCATTTTCGACGACTACGCCGAACGGACCACCCCGGAAACCTCCGGCAACGCCATCATCGCCACCCTGCGACAACGTTTCACCGCGGAGATTCCCGAGGCCATGATCAACGTCTTTCCGCCGCCCGCCGTCAGCGGAATGGGGGCCGCCGGGGGCTACAAAATGATGATCCAGGACCGTGGCGGGGCCGGACTGGACGAACTCCAGGAGCAGGCGCGCACGCTGATGACGGAGGCCAACGCAACGCCCGGTCTCGTCGGCAATCTGACCACCTTCCGGGCCAACGTGCCGCAGGTCTGGCTGGATGTAGACCGGGACACAAGGCCAAAGCCATGAACGTGCCCCTGAACAACATTTTCGGGACGCTTCAGACCTATCTCGGCAGCGCCTACGTCAACGATCTGAACATCTACGGACGCACCTACCGGGTCACCGCGCAGGCCGACGCCGAATACCGCCGTCGCCCCACCGACATTCTCAAATTGGAAACCCGCAACGCCGCCGGAGGGATGGTGCCGCTCGGCGCGCTTGGCACCGTGCGGGAAACCAGCGGTGCCAACCGGGTCGTCCACCACAACATCTACCCCGCCGCCGATCTCAGCGGACAGGCCGCACCGGGCGTCAGCAGCGGCGAAGCCCTCGCCGCCCTCGAAACCCTCGCCGACGAGACGCTCCCCACGAGTTTTGGCACGGAGTGGACCGAAATGGCGCTCCAGCAAAAACTCGCCGGGAACAGCTCGCTCTACATTTTCCCGCTTTGCGCCCTGTTCGCCTTCCTCGTGATGGCCGCCCAGTATGAAAGTTGGAGCCTGCCCCTCGCCATCATTCTGGTGGTGCCGATGTGCATTCTCAGCGCGCTCGGCGGCGTCTGGCTGCGTGGCATGGACAACAACATCTTCACCCAGATCGGCTTTGTCGTGCTCATCGGCTTGGCTTGCAAGAACGCCATCCTCATCGTCGAGTTCGCCAAGGAGATTCAGGTGCGCGACGGCAAATCCCGCTGGGACGCCGCCGTGGAAGCCGGCAAAGCCCGCCTCCGCGCCATTCTCATGACCTCCTTCGCCTTCATCTTCAGCATGGTGCCCCTGGTCATCAGCACGGGCTCGGGAGCGGAAATGCGTCAGGCCCTCGGCACCGCCGTGTTTTTCGGAATGCTCGGAGTGACCCTTTTCGGCCTCTTCCTCACCCCGGTCTTTTACGTCGTGGTGATGTGGGCCGTGGAAAAGATCCGTCGCGCCCCGCAGGATGTGCCGGATCCCTCCGCTCCCTCTGCTCCGGGGACGCCCTGAAATCAGGAGAACGGACGAACTACAGGATCGGCGCCATCAACCGGGCGGCCCGCACGGCGAACCGAAACCAGAATCCCTTGGCTTTCAACTGCCGGGACGTCACCGGTTCCGAGTGTGCGAAATCTTCTTCCAACATTTCTCGGACCCGGCCGGACAATTCCCGATCCGCGAAAGCCATGGTGATTTCAAAATTCAGCCGAAACGAACGGTTGTCGAAGTTCGCGGTGCCGATGGTGCAGTAGTCGTCGTCGATGAGCATCACCTTCTGGTGCATCAGTCCCTTCTTGTAGCGATAGACCTGGATGCCGACCTTCTCCAGATCCTCGAGATAGGACCAACCGGACAACTGCACCAGCCGACTGTCGGTTTTGTCCGGCAGCAGCACCCGCACATCGACGCCGCGCAGAGCGGCCAGTTGCAGCGCGCTGATGATTTGTTCATCGGGCACGAAGTAGGGGCTCGTGAGCCAGAGGCGCTCCTTGGCGGTGTTGATCGCGGTGAGGAAAAAGAGGGTGCAGGTCTCCAGGGAATCGGCCGGACCGGTCGGCAGCGCGAGCGCCTTGCGGTTGGCGCCCGAAGGCGCGGCCTCGGGGTCCCAATCGAGCGAGAGAAGCTGCCCGCTGGCCCAGTGCCAATCTTCGAGGAACGCCACCTGCACGCCGTGAACGACGGGGCCGGTGACCTTGACATGGGTGTCGCGCCAGGCCCCGAACTTCGGGTCGAGGCCCCGGTATTCGTCGCCGATATTGAGGCCGCCGACCCACGCGGTGCGACCGTCCACAACCACGATTTTGCGGTGATTGCGGAAGTTCAATTGCCAGCGGTTGGTCCGGCCCTGCGTCGAATTGAACCGGAGCACTTCGACGCCCGCCTCCTGCAGCCCGGCGAGGGAACTGCCGTCCATCTCAGGGCTCCCGATCTCGTCATAGAGCACGTGGACGCGAACGCCCTCCCGCGCTTTCTCGATGAGGCGTCGCTTCAGTTCGGCACCGGTGTCGTCCTTGCGGATGATGTAGAATTCCACCAGGATATAGTCTCGCGCCCGCTCGATCCCCTCGAAGATGGAGCGGTAGGTTTCCTCGCCGTCGATCAGGATCTCGGCATCGTTGCCCAGGGTGAAGGGCATCCGGGCGAGTTTCTCCACGACCCGCGAATGCTCGAAGACCGGATCGGCGAGGAAGCCTTCTTCGCCGAGGCGGGTCAGATACCCTTGATGCACCGGCGTGGTGGCGGCGAGATCCTTCCGCCGCGCCAGGACATAGCCTTCGAATTTGCTGCGGCCGAAGACCCAGTAGGCCGGCACGCTCACGTAGGGCACCGTGTTGAGCGCGAAGACCCAGGCGATCGTTCCCTGGGGGGTGCGGACTTCCATGACGGCCCGCACCGAAGTCAGGGCACCGGCGACATGGGCGACGAGGAGGAAGATCGCCAACAGCCTTTTCCATTTTCCGCGCGCCCAGCCCAGGAGCCTGTCGGACGTAGAACCTTCGTGCGAGGGAACCGGGATTCGTTTCATGACGGCGGGACGGTCGCCCAGATCCGTCCGGGGTGCGAATCTTCGCGGGATTTTTTCTTTTCCCGCTTTCCATTTGTCTTTCCTCCGCATCGGGCGTACCGAAAATCCCATGAGCAAAAACGGCGCATCGGGGACGGGCGGAGCACCGAGGGTGGTGATCGTGGGCGGCGGTTTCGGCGGACTCTACGCGGCCAAAGGTCTCGCCAACCAACCTGTCGATGTCACCCTGATCGACCGCAAGAATCATCACACCTTCCAACCCCTGCTCTATCAGGTCGCCCTCTCCGTTCTTTCCCCCGGCGAAGTCGCCGCCGCCCTCCGTCACATCCTGCGCAAGGCCGCCAACGTCCGCACCGTTCTCGGCGAGGTCACCGGATTCGACCTCGACGCGAAAGAGGTGACGCTCTCCAGCGGGGCCGTCTTCGCCTACGATCATCTCATCGTTGCCGCCGGAGCACGCCACGCCTATTTCGGCCATGACGAATGGGAGGCCGAAGCCCCCGGCTTGAAAACCGTCGAGGACGCCGTCGAGATCCGGCGCCGCCTCCTCCTCGCCTTTGAAAAAGCGGAACGCACCGCCATCCTCACCGGCGAGACGCCTCCGCTCGATTTCGCGGTGATCGGCGCCGGCCCCACCGGGGTCGAACTCGCCGGAGCCATCGCCGACCTCGCCAAACGCGCCCTCGCCAAGGATTTCAAAACGATCGACACCCGTCAGGCCCGCATCCGCCTCTATGAAGGTTCGCCCCGCGTCCTCGGCACCTTTTCCGAGCATTCCTCCCGCAAGGCTCGTCAGCAGCTCGAGGAACTCGGCGTCGAAGTCCTCACCGGGAGCTTCGTCACCGGCGTGGAACCCGGCCGCATCAAGGTCGGCGACGAATGGAGCCGCGCCGACGTGACCCTTTGGGCCAGCGGAGTCGCCGCCTCCCCCCTTGGCAAAGCACTCGGCGTCGAGACCGACCGCGCCGGACGCGTCGTCATTGCCAAAGACCTCAGTCTTCCCGGTCGCCGCGAAGTCATGGTCATCGGCGACATGTCCTCGCTCACCGACGCCAACGGCACCCAGGTGCCCGGGCTCGCCGCCTCCGCGATGCAACAGGGCAAGGCCGCCGCCGAAAACATCCTGCGCGATCTCCGCGGCCAAGCCCGCGAGGATTTCGCCTACCACAACCGCGGCACCATGGCCACGATCGGCCATCACCGCGCCGTCGCGGAATTCGGCGGGCGCAGCTTTTCCGGGACCCTTGCCTGGCTCCTCTGGCTGCTCGTCCACATTCTCCTCCTCATCGGTTTCCGCAGTCGGCTTGCAGTGCTCCGCCAATGGATCTGGGCCTACCTCAAACGCGAGGGAGCCAGCCCGCTCATCACCGAATACCAGTTCCGCGACGACGAGAGCGAGCCGGGGAGTCGGTAGGACTTCGGTTCGTCGTGCGAGGGTAGCCAAAGGAGATCTGGCCGGGCTTCATTCCATCCGCATCAATGATCAGTGGCGTATCGTCTTCCGATGGACCGTGCGCGGTCCCGAGGAAGTGAAAATCGTAGACTACCATTGACTTTGCCCTTGTAACGTCATACGTTATGCCATGAGGATCACCCCAGGCGAAATCCTTCTTGATGAATATCTCAAGCCCATGCGCATCTCCCAGAACGCCATGGCCCGTGCGATCGGAGTGCCGCCGAGGGCTATCAACGAGATTGTCTTGGGAAAACGGTCCATCACTCCGGCGATGTCGATCCGGTTCGGGGCCTTCTTCGGTCAGTCCGAGGATTTCTGGCATGGCATTCAGGTCGAATGCGATTTTCGGGTTCTGAAGAAGGACAAGGCGAAGTTGACTGGCAAGATTCGGACGGCGAAAGAACTGGCGACGGCGGGGTGAGATGGCGGTGTTCGCCGGATGAAGACAGCTAAGACCAACGCGCTGAACCCATACGAAACACCGAAGGCGAACTGGATCGAGGGGATGACCTGCTTCCAGAACACCATCACCCGACGAATCAAGCCTGATGGAGCGGTTCTCCGAACGCTTTGAAGCGTGGCGATAGCTTGGGCGATCTGCGAGCGCACGACGGCGCGTCAGAACTGGATCTTCTCCGCGCTGTCCACGTTCCGAAGTCGCGGCGGGAAAAAGGAGCGCGGGCGTTCCTGCCCGCGGCGAAGAACGCCTGACCACCGCCTACCCCTACGATGCCAAAACCTCCCGCTCGAGGCCTGTCATGCGTAAAAGATTCGCGCTGGCGGAACGGGATCTTCTCTCGTAGAATTGGTTGCCTGGTCAGGCGAGCCATTCTGATGGCGCAGGATGCTCGCTTGGCCTGCTCGATCCTTCCCCTGACATTGGAATCATCATGCACGACTGCGAACATTGCATCAAGGGCTACGCGGAGGAATGGTTCACCCAATGCGGAGACGAACTTTTGGTCTGGGACTGGCATCCGGACGAGGACGGTCCGTGCCATCCTTGGTCTGTGGTTT
>JAAYAT010000305.1 GCA_012719225.1 Verrucomicrobiaceae bacterium | reverse complement strand
GGCTCGCCGGCTGTGTCGCCGCCGAACGGGATCCCGACCGGGTCACCGAGTTGTTCGCCCTGTTCGACGAGACCGATCCCGCCTACCGCAAGACGGGGCTCGCCGGATTCGCCGCGAACGCCGCCGATTTCGTCCGCCGTCCGGTGGAACTCGGGGCGCGGCCCGCCCTGCTCGACGAGGCCGGAACGGAAAAAATCGCCGGCATGCTGACCTGGCCCGGCAAACCGCTTCCTCCCGGATACGAACCGCCGCGCCCGCTCACCGCCGACGAGCAGGCCCAATTCGACATGGGCAAAATCCTCTACGCCGGAGTGTGCGCCGGTTGCCACCAGCCGAACGGAGCCGGGCTCAATGGCATCGCGCCGCCGCTGATCGACTCGGAATGGGTCACCGGCTCGCCGGATCGTCTCTCCCGCATCGTCCTCCACGGAGTGCGCGGCTACATCACCGTCAAGGGCCGGCGCTATCAACTCGACATGCCGCCGCTGGGCGCCCTCGGCGACGAACCCATCGCCGCCGTTCTCACCTATCTCCGCCGCGAGTGGGGGCACGGTGCCGATCCCATCTCCCCGGACTTCGTGAAAAAAGTCCGCGAAAAGGAAGCCGGACGCACCGACTCCTGGACCGAAAAAGAATTGCTCAAGATCGAATAAGGGACGCGCCTCACCCCCCCTCGGCCGATCCATCCGGCTGGGTGGGCTGGGTGGGCTTGGCGGCGTCGCCCTCCTTCGCCTCGCCTTCCTCCCCTTCCTCCGGATCGTCGGCCAGCCCGACCGGCTTTTCCTCCAGCGACTCCACCTCCCCGCTGATCGGCCAGAGTTCCGGGTCGATCGCGATCCGTTCGGGCGGACTCACGTCGATGGAGGCCCCCTCAGCGAATTCGAACACCCGGCTCACCAACGGCACCGCGGTGAAGACCATCGTGCTGTCCTCGAGTCGCTCGATGTGCAGCACCGCCGCGCAGGTCGTCGATTCCTCGATCTTCAGCACCTGTCCCGCCTCGAGATCGAACTTCGCCGGGATCGTCGCGGACGGCAGCGCCAGATCCACGATGGCGTCGGGAAAACTCGTGGACCGTCCCCGGACGACCAGACCCGAGGGAAAAACCGTCCCCTCCCGGAGCCGCTGCACCGAGAGCACCGTGAAATCCCCCGCGAGGAAGGTCACGTTGCTCAGTTCGTGATAGTTTTTCAGATAATATCGTTTCAGGATCCCGTTGTAGGCGCGGAGCTGGGTCGGGCTGAAGGGATAGACCTGGGCATAGAGATCCTTCGCGGAAAAGAATTTCCCCCGAGGCGCCGTCACCGGGGTGAACCCGTGGATCGGATCGAGCTTTTCCAGCTTGGTGAGGAGCCGGTAGTTCATGGGATGCTCCGGCTGGCCGAACACCCACATGCAGAACGACCATGAAGCGAAATTCAGGCCGATCAGCACCGCGATGACCGCCACCCAGAGAACGATGTTGCCGCTGACAAAACGCCCCTCGTCCTGCTCGCGGAGCTTCCGGGAAAACGCGCTCTGATCGGAAACCGTTTCCATAGCTTGGAGGACGCCCGCGCCGACTCAGTTCTTGCCGCTCCCGCACATTTCCCCCTCGTCCGGCACCGTCGCCTCGTCCGCAGCGTTGCCCGGACGAGCCGGTTCGAAGGAGGTGCCGCACCCGCAACTGCGCGCCGCGTTGGGGTTGCCGATCTTGAACCCCGAATCATTGAGCGCCTCGACATAATCGAGATGACAGCCGTCGAGGTAGACCAGACTCTCCGCGTCGACGAAGACCCTCGCCTCGTCCCGGGTGAAAATCGCGTCTCCCTCGGCCGGGGCGTCGATCTTCATCGCATACGACATCCCCGCACATCCACCCTTTTCGACGAAAAGGCGCAGCCCCTTCTCCGCGGGGGAAATGTCTTTTTCCTCAAGCAAGTCGAGGAGATGCCTGGCGGCGGATGCGGTGACTTCTATCATCTTCGATCTTCGGCGGGGATTACAGCCTCCACTATAGCGCCGGGAAGACATTCCCCCAAACGATTTCCATCTTGCTTTTCGACCGGGGCCGCCCTCAGTTGAGCCCTCCGCATCGCCATGGGAAAAATCCGCCTTCTCTCCGAATCCCTCGCCAGCCAGGTCGCCGCCGGTGAAGTGGTCGAGCGCCCCGCCTCCGTCGTGAAAGAACTCGTCGAGAACAGCATCGACGCGGGCGCCACCAACATCGAGATCCGCGTCCAGCGCGGCGGCATCGCCCTCATTCGCGTGACCGACGACGGCTCGGGCATGAACCGCGACGACGCCCTCATGTGCCTCGAGCGCAACGCCACCTCGAAAATCCGCACAAAAGAGGACCTCGCCTCCATCCACACCCTCGGCTTCCGCGGCGAAGCCATGCCCAGCATCGCGAGTGTCTCGAAGTTCCGCCTCACCACCCGCGAACCCGAAGCCCTCACCGGCACCGAGATCATCGTCAACGGCGGCCGCATCGCCAGCGTCAAAGACTGCGGCGAACCGCCCGGCACCCAGATCGAAGTGCGCTCGCTCTTTTACAACCTCCCCGCCCGCCGCAAATTTCTCCGCACCGAGACCACCGAATATTCGCACCTCGAACAAGTCGTCAAAACCCAGGCCATCGCCCACGAGACCATCCGCTTCTCCCTCGTCAGCGACGAACGCCTCGCCTTCCAGTTGCCCGCCACCACCAGCCTGCGCGAGCGCATCGGCGGCCTCGTCGGCAACGACCTCGCCGGACGCCTCCTCGAGATCGAACCCGACACCCACAAAAACATCACCGTCCGCGGATTCATCGGCCCCCCCGGGATGGGACGCAGCGACCGACGCCAGCAGCTCAGCTTTCTCAACGGACGCCCCGTCGAGGCCGCCATCATCTCCCGCGGACTTCGCGAAGGCTACCACACCGCCCTCATGAAAGGGCAGTATCCCGTCACCTTCCTCTTCCTTGAGACCGATCCCTCCGCCGTCGATGTCAACGTCCATCCCGCAAAACGCGAAGTCCGCTTCCACGACGGTTTCGCCGTGCAAGACGCCATCATCCGTGCCGTCCAGCGCACCCTGCGCGAACGCATGACCCGCCCCGTCTCGGGCGTCGGCTTCACCGGCAACCGTCCCGCGGCGGACCCGCCAGAGACCGTCGTGCAAGAGGAGTTCCTCCCCTCCCACGACCGCTACCACACACCCAAAAGCCCGAGCGAAGGCCGGAGCGCTTTCGCCAAAACCGATCCCGATCCCGCCCCCGCCGCCCCCCTCTTCACCGCCCTCGAACGCCAGCGAGTCGCCGCCGAAGAGGGTCGGCAATCCCACCCAACCCTCTCTCCTCCGCCTTCTCAAACACCGGAATCCCCCCAACCCCTTCCCGACCGGAAACCAAAAGCCTCCGACTACCGCCTCATCGGCGTGCTGGGGAAACTCTACGTCCTCCTCGAAGGCGCGGAAGGCCTCGTCCTGATGGACCAACACGCCGCCCACGAGCGCGTCCTTTTCGAAGAAATGAAACGCCGCATGGAAGCGGAAGGGGTTCCCTCGCAGCGCCTTCTCACCCCCCTCATGGTCGACCTGCCGCCGCGCGAATTCGACCTCGTCAGCCGCAACCTCGAGACCCTCGGCAAACTCGGTCTCTCCGCCGAACCCTTCGTGGGAAACACCCTGAAAATCGATTCCCTCCCCGTCTTCCTGAAAAGCGACGACCCCGAAACCTTTCTCCACGAAGTCATCCACGAGAT
>JAAYAT010000304.1 GCA_012719225.1 Verrucomicrobiaceae bacterium | reverse complement strand
CCGACCCGGCTCGAGGAGGGCTACGGCCTCAGCGTCAAAGGCATCGAAAACAGCTTTGAAGACGATCCCCCCGATCTCCTCATCGCCGCCGACTGCGGCACGAACTCGCGGGACGAGGCCCGCCTCCTCCGCGAGATGGGCATCGACCTCATCATTCTCGACCATCACGAACCCTCGCCCGAAGGCGTCGCTGACTGCGCCGCCCTCGTCAATCCGAAGCTCGGGGAGCATTTCCACTACCTCTGCACCGCCGGCGTGGTTTTCAAAATCATGCACGCGCTCCTGAAGACGAGGCCGCTGAAGGACTTCGATCTCAAGATCTACCTCGACATCGTCGCCCTCGGCACCATCGCCGACATCGTCCCGCTGGAGGGAGAAAACCGCCTGTTCGCCCGGCGCGGTCTCGCCCAGCTCGACCGCACCATCCACCCCGGTCTCGTCGCCCTGAAGTCGGTCGCAGGCGTGACCTCCCCGATGCGGACCCACGATGTCGGGTTCAAACTGGGACCGCGCCTCAACGCCTCGGGCCGCCTCGACACCGCCGTCGCCTCCCTCGAACTGCTGCTCTGTCAGGACCCGATAAAAGCCGAGACACTCGCGGAGTCCCTCGACGCCCAGAACCGCGAACGGCAGGATCTCGAACTGGCCACCCGCGAGGCGGCCGAGCGCCTCCTCCACGAACTCCCCGCCCCGCAGCGCAGTCACGGCATCGTCGTGGGCGCGCGCGGCTGGCATCCCGGCGTCGTCGGGATCGTCGCCTCCCGCATTTCCAAACAGTACCACCGCCCCACCTTTGTCATCGGGATCGACGAAGACGGCCTCGGAAAAGGGAGCGGCCGCAGCATCCCGGGCGTTTCCCTGGTCGAAGCGCTCGACTCCTGCCGCGACCTGATCGCCAGCGGCGGCGGGCACGAAATGGCCGCCGGGGTGAGTCTGAGGGAGGAGAATCTCGACGCCTTCCGCGAGGCCTTCATCCGCAGTGTCGTGGCCCAGGCCGACGCCGACACCCTCGTCCCGAAGCTCTACATCGACGCCACCCTCCCGCTCCGTGAGCTGAGCCTGGAACTCCTCGACAGCTACGAACTGCTGCGTCCCTTCGGCCAGGGGAATCCCCAGCCGCTCTTCATGGCTGCGGGAGTGCGCCTCACCGCCGAACCGAGAGTGATCAAGGAGCGCCACCTCAAATTCCGCTTCGAACAGGACGGTGTCGAACAAGAGGGCATCTACTTCAACGCCATCGACATCGAGCTGCCGCGGCCGCCCTGGGACATCGCCTTCACCATCGACAAAAACGAATTTCGCGGACGCGCCAGCGTCAACCTCGTCCTCCAAGCCATCCGCAAAGCCGAGTGAGTCCCCGTCCCCAGAGCCGCTAAAAAGCAAAACAGCTACCCGCTAAACAGCTAATAAGCTACCCAGACGCCATCATTTTCTCCGCCAGCGCCAGCGTCTCCGGACTGACGCCGCCGAGCATACGGGCGAGTTCATTGACGCGGTCCTGTCCGCCGACCGGCTCCAACCGGGAATTGGTCGTGGCGTTTTCCACCTCCTTGGTCACGAGAAAATGGCGGTGCGCGAGAGCGGCGACCTGCGGCATGTGGGTGATCGCGACGACCTGGTGCCGGTCGCCGAGGAAGGCCATCTTGCGCCCGACCGCGCCGGCGATCTCGCCTCCGACATTGGCGTCGATCTCATCGAACACCATCAGCGGGATCCGGTCCTGATCGGCCAGCGCGCTTTTCACCGCGAGCATCACCCGCGACATCTCCCCGCTCGATGCGATGACCCGCAGCGGCTTGAGCGGTTCCCCCGGATTCGGACCAAAGAGAAAATCGATCACCTCCAGCCCGCGGGCACCGGGTTCCGCGAGCGGCTCGATCGCGATTTCAAAAATGGACTGATGGAATCCCAGGTCGTCGAGGTGCGAGGCGATCTCTCCGGCCAGCTCCGGGGCCGCCTTTTTCCGCTTCGCCGAGAGCACCTTGCCCGCTTTCGCCACCGCCGCCGAGGCGGAGTCGATCGCGGCGGTGAGACGCAGCAGTTCGCTCTCGCGGCCGTCCACGCTGTCGAGCCGCTGGCGGGCGCGGGCTTCGTAGGCGATCACATCCTCCACGCTCTGTCCGTACTTCCGCTTCAGCGTCTCGATCTCGTCGATGCGGCGCTCCAGCAGAGACAGCTCCGCGGGATCCATCTCAAGTTCCTCGGTGTAGTCGCGGAGACTGTTCCCCAGCTCTTCGATCTCGACGCGGGCCGAGTCGAAACCCGCCACCCGATCCGCGATGGACGGATCAAAACGCTCCAGCTCGCGGAGACAACGCTGCACATTGCCCAAATTGGCGGAGGCGGCCTGGAGCAAATCGACGGCCTGGTTCGCGTTCTCGGCGAGGCGACTGCCGTTCTGCGACTGGCGGTAGCGCTGCTCCAGTTCCACCGCGTCCGCCGGTGACAACCCCGCGGCGGCGATCTCCTCAACCTGGAAGCGGAGCAGCTCGATCTCCTGATCGGTGACCTGGCGTTGGCTACGGAAATCCTCGTGCGCCTCCCGCGCCGCCACCAGCGCCGCATAGGCCTCGCGATAGGCGCGACGCTCGGGTCCGGCCTGCGCGTAGGCGTCCAGCATGGCGAGCTGGCGATCCTGCGAGAGCAGGGATTGGTGCTCATGCGGACCGTGCAGATCCACCAGATACCCGCCGAGCGACTTCAGCACCGAGAGAGTGCAGGGCGAGCAGTTGACGAACTGCTTGTTTCCGCTGCCGAAGCTGCGTTTCACCACGAGCACGTTTCCCTCGCAGGGCTCCAGGCCGCTGCTCTCGAGGAGCGCGTTGACCGGATCGAGATGGGAGGAAAGCTCGAAGATCGCCTCGACCGAGCAGACGCTCTCGCTGGTGCGGATGAGATCGTGATTGGCCCGCTCGCCGAGGATCAGCTTGAGCGCGCCGACGATCATCGACTTGCCCGCGCCGGTCTGGCCGGTCACGCCGATGAGACCGGAGCCGAGTTCCCAGGTCAGGTCATCGACGAGAGCGAGGTTCTTGATTTTTAAAACCGAGAGCATTACGGAAAGGGGGCGGTGCTCCGGAGTATGGAGCAGACCGCCACGCCTTGCAATGGAGAGCCAAGCGGAAATCACCTTCCTCGGCACCGGCACCTCGATCGGGGTTCCGGTGATCGGCTGTGACTGTGCCGTGTGTACCTCGGACGACCCGAAGAACAAACGCCTGCGGTCCTCCATCCACGTGGCCACGCCGGAAGTCAGTCTCGTCGTCGACACCGGACCCGACTTCCGCCAGCAATGTCTCCGCGAGGGCATCCGTCACCTCGACGCCGCCCTCTTCACCCATGCCCACAGCGACCACATCATGGGATTCGACGACCTGCGGCGCTTCACCGTGCGGAACGACGAGCAGCTCGAGATCTACGCCAACGCGGAATGCCTCGATCGCCTCCACGCCGCCTTCCACTATATTTTCAACGGGGAAAACCGCTATCACGGCTACCTCAAAATCGTCCCGCACCCCATCCACGGCCCCTTCGCGGTCGGCGATCTCACCATCACCCCGCTCCCCGTCACCCACGGAAAAGTCGAGACCATGGGATTCCTCTTCGCCCGAGGAGAGACCCGCCTCTTCGCCTACATCCCCGACGCCAAAGTCGTCAGCGAAGAGGCCAAAGCGCTCCTCCACGGGATCGACCTGCTCCTCCTCGACGGGCTCCAGCCCGAGCCCCACTGGACCCACCTCTCCATTGACGAAGCCGTCGCCCTCGCCGGAGAACTGGCCGCAGGCTGCACCTGGCTGACCCACTTCTCCTGCCGGGTCGATTACAAAACCATCGCCCCCACCCTGCCGGACAACGTCTTCCTCGCTTGGGACGGTCTGCGGCTTCAGTGCTGAGGACTCCGTTCCCATCGCGATCAGAGAGGGCGTTTCGACTTATCGCCGTCGGATGTCGAGCCTCTGTGTTTCTTCGGTGCTTCCGCTTTTCGGGTACGTAGAAATACAGCTGCCAGAAAAAAGGAGACGATCACTACAAAACAGTAAGGAACCGTCAAATATGCTGAATGAGCCCTCCCCCCTGCTCCCAGACGATGGAGGGGCGCCCTCCGAAGAGGGTGGCCAACGACGGTCCGCCCTCTCCGATCAGGCCCGCTCCCGCCAACGATAGGCTGCGCGGGAGTTGTCGGCAAAAAAATTGTCGGAGACGTCTGCGCCCTTTTCGTCGAAGTAGGCTTCGACGATGCCGACGACGGTGCCGTAGGGCGCCGCCCGGTCGGATACCGGCCAGTTGCTGCCGTAGACAAGCCGGTCGGGTCCGAACGCGTTCCAGATGGGGTCGATGACGGGTCGATAGTAGGCGGGGTCGGCGGGCGCGGCCCCGGGTTCGCCGCGCACCGCCTCGGCGAGGGCGGAGATCTTGATGAACACGTTCTTCTGTTTCCCCGCCGATGCGATGCCGGTCCGCCAGTCGTCGGGGAGCGGTGTGGCGGGATCGCCGGGATTGCCGCAGTGGTTGATGACGAGGGTGAGTCCAGGGTTCTCTTTCGCCAGGGCGGCTGCGATGCCGGCGGTGGCGGGGCCGCCATTGATGTCAAGGACGAGTCCGGCCTCGGCGAGGAGCCGGAGACCAGCGTGGTAGGCGGCGGCGTTCGCCGGATCGGCGGCCCGGGCCGAGCTGACGCGGATGCCACGGTAGAGGGGATCGGCGGCGAAGCGTTTCACGTGCGCCGCGAAGTCGGGCGAGACGGGGTCGAGGTTCCCGATGACGCCGAGGAGGTGTTGGTCCGCGGCCGCGAGATCGAGGAGGAATTGGTTGTCCTCGACCCACGGGCTGGCCTCGACCACGATGGTGTCGGTGATCCGGTGCGGCGCGGCCACCGCGTGCCAGTCACGGGGAAGGACGGGGCGATGGAGGGGGGAGTTTTCCCGCGGCCAGGGCACTCCCTCGGGGCGGGTGGGATCGTAAAAGTGGGTGTGGCAGTCGATCCTGCGGCGCGCGGGTGGGGCGGCGAGGAGGGCGGACGGAGCGGCGGCGAGGGTGGCACCGGCGAGGACTCCCCGGCGGAGAAAGGTGCGGCGATCTGTCATGGCGTGGGGCAGTGCGGGAGCGCGGAGGGGGAAAAGTCACGGTGCGCCCGGAGCGGACTTTTTTCAAGACTACGGTTTCCCGCCGCCACCGATCTCGCGGATCGCATCCAAGACGGTTGCCCCGGAGACGGAACCCTATTAGGCTCACGACCCCCGCCCCGCCGGGATTCCCATCCGATCCAATCGTTACGCATGTCCCTTGCCCTCAATTTCCACAACGCCCGTCTCTCCGCGATGTCCCTCGCAAAAGTGGGAAACCCGGTGCGGCAGGAACCGCTTCAGACCTCCCAGTCCCTCTGTCGTTTTCAAGACGAGGAGGCGGAGTTGCTCACCCATTGTTTCCTGAAATCGTTCCGTTCCCTCGAGCTCCATCAGTTGCAACACCACAGCTCGGTCGAGAGCAACGAGCTTTTCGGCTACGCCGCCGCCATCTTCGACGACAACTCGACCCTGCTCGAACAAGGCGCGAAGATCGCCCGCCATCTCCACGCGAAATCGAACCATCCCAATATCAAGTCGGGTGATCTCTGCGTCGCCCTGATCGATCATATCGCGGTCTCGGGCGTGGCGGTGCAGGGAATCAGCATCGTGAAATCGGAGAGCAAGGTGCCCTTCCTCCAGATCTCGGAGCGCGACGGCGACCTCGTCCTGACGACGGAACAGGGCATCTACCCCGACAAGATCGACAAGGGCTGTCTCATCCTCAATCACGGGCGAGCCGACGGTTTTTCGGTCTACCTTTTCGACAAGAGCGGGGGGAACACACAATTCTGGGTGCGCGACTTCATCGGAGCCAAACCGGTCACCAACGATGACTTTCTCACGCGCCGCTATTCAGAACTCTGCGTCGCCTTCGCCGAACGCGGACTTCCCGAAGAAACGCGGCAGGAGGAACGCATGGAGGTGGCCAGCCGGGCAATGAACTACCTCGCGGAGACCGATGAGTTCGACCTCGGCGAGTTCCAGACGACGGCTCTGGAAAAGCCCGAGCGCATAGCCCAGTTCGAAGCGTTCAAGGTCGATTACGAAGAGGAAAAGGGCCAACCGCTCCAAGAGAAATTCTCCGTCTCGAAAAAAGAGGCGGAAAAGGCGGGCAACCGGCTCAAAAGTCGCCTCAAGCTCGACGTCGGAGTGGAGTTGAAATTTTCCTCCGGCTTCATCCATCAGGCGGCGAACTTCATGGAGCGAGGACACGACGAGGATCGCCGCATGGAGTTTGTGAAAATCTGGTTCCACAAGGAGGTGTAGCCCGGTGCGGATTGACGGCTCACCGGGACGGTTCGCCCCACCTTCGCCAAACCGCTCAGATCGGAACCCTTGCGCCCAAGTGGCGGGATGTGGCAAGATTTCAGTGTTGTGCGCCTTTGGGCAGGGTGTGAGACTCGATCAGCAGCACCGCAACCATGGGGGGGCAGAGAGTGAACACCGGGTAACGGTGAAGAATTCCGCT
>JAAYAT010000029.1 GCA_012719225.1 Verrucomicrobiaceae bacterium | reverse complement strand
TCGCGTCGCGCCCGGTTCAGCCGGGTCAGGAAGGGCTTGATGTTGCCCGGTTTGTTGTTCCAGTCCCGCGCCTTGAGTTGGTATTTTTCGCTGTCGAGATACTCCTCGCGGCCTGGCAGGGGAGTGCCTTCGCAGAGTTCGTAGCCCGAGTAGATGCCCCACGAGGAGGAAAGGGTCGCGGCCAGCGCGGCCCGGATCTTGAAGGCGGCGGGAGTGGCGTGCTGGAGGTGGTAGGGGAGAATGTCGGGCGTGTTCGGCCAGAAGTTGGCGCGGTAGTAGTCCCGCATGTGGGTCTGGGTGAGTTCGGTGACGTAGTCGCGCAGTTCGGCAGCGGTCTCGCGCCAGGTGAAATAGGTGTAGCTCTGGGTGAAGCCAGCCTTGGCGAGGGTCTGCATCATTTTCGGACGGGTGAACGCCTCGCTCAGGAAAATGACCTCGGGAGCCTCGGCGTGGATCCCCGCGATGAGCCATTCCCAAAAGGCGACCGGCTTGGTGTGCGGGTTGTCGACGCGGAAGACGCGCACGCCTTTCCCGACCCAGAAGCGGACCACATCGCGGAGTTCTATCCAAAGCTCCTGCCAGTCGTCGCAATGGAAATCGAGGGGGTAGATGTCCTGGTATTTCTTGGGGGGATTCTCGGCGTATTTGATCGAGCCGTCGGGGCGGCGGTAGAACCACTCGGGATGATTCCGCACGTAGGGATGGTCGGGGGAGCAGTTCAGGGCGAAGTCGAGGGCGATTTCCAGTCCGCGCTTTTTGGCCTCGCCGAGGAGCCAGACAAAATCCTCCATCGTCCCGAGGGCGGGTTCGACGGTGCGGTGACCGCCCGCCTCGCCGCCGATCGCCCAGGGCGACCCGACATCGCCGGGAGCGGCGGTGACCGCATTGTTCTTCCCCTTGCGATGGGTCGTTCCGATGGGGTGGATGGGCGGAAAATAGACGATATCGAAGCCCATCGCGGCCGCGTCGTCGAGGCGGGGGAGACAATCGCGGAAGGTGGAATGACGATCCTCCCGTCCCTCGGCCCCACGGGGGAAAAATTCGTACCAGGCGGAGAAGGCCGAGAGCCGCGTCTCGACGAGCAGGGGGATGCGCTCGGCCCCGGTCGTGGCGAGGCTGCGATCCGGCCAGCGGGCCAGCAACGCGAGGATCTCGGGCGCACCGGCGAGGTCGGGAACCTCTTCGGGCGGGGTTTGCATGAGACGGGTCGTGAGCGCCTCGATGGCGTTGGCGTCGTCGATGGAACGGCCCGTGGCGGCGCGGATCGCGGCGCTGTTGAGAATGACGCGGCCTTCCTCGATCTCGGTGGAGAGGTCGGTCTGTCCTCCTTCGAGTCGTCTTTCAAAGTCGTGCAGCCAGGTCAGGAAGTCATCGCCCCAGGCGGAGAGGACGATTTCATAGCGCCCGATCTGGTCGAAGGTCAGGGTGGCGGTCCAGCGGTCGTTGTCGAGATGTTCCATGGGGATCTCGTGCCAGTCGGGCGCGTCGACGACCCGCCAGGCGAGCCGGGCCACGAGTTGATCGTGCCCTTCCTTGAAGATGTCGGCCTCGACGCGGAGCGGTTCCCCGACGACCCGTTTGGTGGGGTATCTCCCGCCCTCGACGAGGGGGGCGGTGTGGGAAATGACGACGGTGGCGGGGCGATGGGTCAGGGGAGGCATGAGAAAAGCGCTCGATGGGCGGGTTCGGCGTAACTAAAAGCCCGCGAGGCGCTTCGCCAAGCGGGATTTTCCCCAATGGAGGGAGAGGGGGCGGTGCCGCGTCGATCCAGAGGTTCCGCTATTCCGAAACGCGCTTGCGGGATTGCTTGCGGTCCGAGCGGATCCGCTTGACGGCGCGGAGACGGGCTTTCGCGGCGCGCGAGGGCTTGCGCCTCTGATAGCGTCGCCGGGCCCGCTCGCGGGCGGTGGCCTGCTTCGCCACTTCGGCCCGCTTTTCGAAATGTTCGCACAGCCGCGTCCGGGCGATGACGCGGTTTTTCTCCCGCGAGCGGGTTTCCTGACAGGAGATTTCGTATCCGCTGGGGAGATGTTTCAGATAGACGCAACTGGAGGTTTTGTTGATCTTCTGCCCGCCGCTGCCCGACCCGAGGACAAAACGCTCCTCGAGATCTTCCTCGAAGATCCCGGCTTGTTCCATGCGCTGCGTGAGGGAATCCATCTGCGGGGAAAGATAGCCCCCATCGCCGCGAGAGGAAACGAGGGTTTTCCCTTTGTTTTCCCTTGGGTTGCCTTTTTCCGCGGGAGGGTGGACTCTACCGCCATACCCTCTTGGGTCCGTCGCGGTCATCGGGCGGGAGAATTCCATGAAAGCCAAACGAACGAAGGCGGATCGTGCGCAGGCGATCTATTCCAGGCGCACCCTCGAGTGGTACGACTGGTGGGTGCTCGGCTTCTCGAATCACCGGATCTGGCAGTGTGAAACGGAAAAGATCCTCGAACTCTACCGGGCGAAGCTGTCCCCCAACCACCTCGAAGTCGGAGTGGGAACCGGCTATTTCCTCGAGCACGGTCTGTCTGCGGCGGAACCGCGTCTCGCCCTGCTCGACCGCAATCGAGCGTGTCTCGACCACACCGCCCGCCGCCTCGATGCCTATCGGCCCCGGGTTCATCAGGCCGACATCCTCGAGCCGCTTGCTCTCGAAGAGCGGCGTTTTGATTCCATCGCGATCAATTACCTGCTCCACTGTCTCCCCGGTGCTCTTGAGGAAAAGGCGGGAAAGGTGTGCGATCACCTCCTTCCCTACCTGGAAAACGACGGCGTATTGTTCGGCTCGACCATACTCGGAAAAGACATCCAACGCCCTTTTGCCGCGGGTTTGGTGATGTGGATCTACAACCAGAAGGGATTTTTCTCCAATTCCCAAGATTCCCTCGGGGGGATCATGGAAGTCCTCTCGAAACGCTTCAAAACCTTCCACGTCGAAGTCTGCGGCTGCGTCGTCCTCTTCTGGGGAAAAGGGCTGCGGGGGGGGTGAGGGGTTGAGGGCGTCTGTTAGCGTTTCCTTAAAACCTTAAAACCTTAAAACCTTAAAACCTGAACGCCTGAATCCCTGACAACCTGAATCCCTTCCCCAGCGGAAAATACTCCGCTTGACGTTTTCGAATTCAGGGCGAGATTATCGTTGTGAAAGCCGTTCCCACAGTTCCTGCGACCCTTCAGCGGCTTTCTTTCCCGCAGAGTCCCTGCGGTATTTCCGGTATTCGCGTGCATCGTCTTGCCGCCTACCGGGTCTAGTCGGACTTTCCCACATTCTTTTCAGGGTAAGTCCGATCCACGCGAACGGTCCTATCCGCTTTCGATCTATCGCGATCGGGTCCGGATGGATTCCTTCCTCCTCTCTCCCGCCTATCGCCGGAGAATCCCGTAACCGACCATTTCTCCGCCCCACCGCATCCCGGACAGGTTTTTCCCGGCTCTGAAACGTGGGGAAACTCCATCCGGCGGGAAAATTTCACACCGGAAATCCGAAAACCCCAGCTTTTTAAAAATCCTCCCCGACATGCCGATACACTAACAATAAAACCCAAACTATCCTAATGAATACATCCACATTGCCCCCTCCCGATCCACGGAATCTCGAACCGCCCACGATTGACCAGCTCATCGAACTGGAAGTCAGGATTGCGGATGAAATCCAACTGCTCAAAGAAGAGCTGAACGCCGCCAACGCGGAACTCGAAGAGTCGACGTCGACCCATGCCATCGGCGGATCTTCCCGTCATGCCCCGGAGTCGCTCGACGAAGTCTCGGCCACCTCGATGCGACTGCGCGAAGAAAGGCTGCACCTGCTCGAAGCCGCGCTGGAGAGCATGGATGCCGGTCTCTACGGCGAGTGCGAAGTGTGCCGCGAGTCCATCCCCTGGGCGCGGCTCGACGCACAGCCCGAGGCCCTCACCTGCACCCGATGCGGATCGGTGTGAGCCATTGGATCCATTGGATCACCGCGGCCTCCGGGGAGGCGACACAAGGCGGGCTTTCCCGTCCGTGACGCCATTTCCCGGAAAGGCCGTGTCAACGGTGGGTCGGCCGATTTTGCCGATCCGCCGGTTCGGAATCAGAGTGAACCCACGAGAAGGATATTTTTCCAACCCCAACGAGACATGCCATCGCCCGCAGTCCTGCCTATTCACGTTCCCAAACACACGAACGTATCACCGGTGAACCGGGTCATTCAATCCCAGATCGGAGTTTGGCCCGATCTGGATCATCTCATCGGTCGCGAGATCGCCACGGTGCGTCTGCTCTCCCAGCGCAGCGCCCTCGTTCTGGAACTGGCCGGTTCGGCTTCGTCCGATCCCGCCCGGTTGGTCATCCCTCCCTACTGGATGGTCACCTCGTCGACTATCACCCTTTCGTCGCTCGATCTCGCGGACGGGGGGATGGCTCCCGACGGAGGCGAGGTCCCGGAGACGAGAGAGATCCCGGAGCTTTCCCGTCTGGAGGGCAGCCGTCTCATCGCCATCGAATCCGATCACGAACACCTCGACCTGGTCTTCCCGTCCCTCCGCATCAGCGTGATCCCGGAGGCGTTTTGAAACGTTTCGGAAAAGCGCTCCGGCGGAGGCAAGGCCCGTGATCGTTCGAGCTTTCGGAACCTTCACGGGGACGCCTGCAAGCGACCTTCGCGGCCGGCGCCGTATCCCAGCACCGCGGTGACCACCGCCATGACGGCGACGGTCGCGATCGCGAGGTTCCAGCCTCCGGTCGCGCCGCTGATCACCCCGATCAGCCATGGCCCCGGCGCGGCCAGGAGATAGCCGATGCCTTGCGCCATCGAGGAGAGATGTGCCGTGGTATCGGAATCCTCGCTGCGCAGGACGATGATCAGCAGGCAAAGGCCGAAGGAGGCGTTCAGGCCCAGACCGAGGGTGAGCACCGGCAGCCCGATCCAGCCGGACGGCAGAATCAGGATCGCCACCAGGCTCACCGCGCTCGTGAT
>JAAYAT010000303.1 GCA_012719225.1 Verrucomicrobiaceae bacterium | reverse complement strand
CCGGCTGCGAGACAGCCAACGTCGATGCGGTCATGGACGGCGACCTCGGGTCGTTCATCGAAGCCAAGCTCCGCGGCCACGTCGCGGGCGCGGAGCAGAACGACATGTAAGGGCCGGGAAGACCTACAGCGTGTCGTCTAGCGCGGCGAGGACTTTCAATTCCGCCTCGCTCAGGGCGCGGTCGAACACCGCCACCCCGCCGATCCATCCGGTGAAACCGACGGTGCGGGCACTGTGGATGACGCGCCCGATGGCGAAGGGGCCACCGCTGCTTTTGTCGGGTGCGTAGATGTCGTGCGGATACCACCAGGGATTGAGGCGCAGCCCGACGAGATCGCGATCCACCACTTCCCAAGCGCCCTCGCCATTCTTTCGGGAGGTGATTTGGACACGGGTGTAACCGAATTCATGCACTTCGACCTTTTTGTCATCGGTTTCACTGACGACGCTTACCGAGACCGGTTTGTCTTCGGGAGGATTGTAAAACTGGTCTTCGGGAAAGTCGGGATTCTCGCCCTCCTGCAGGCCGGGCTGGCGGCGGAGGTGCCCCTGCTTCCACGCGTTGTAGGCGGTCGAGAGCGAGGCATTTTTCTGGGGCTGATCGAACCAGCGGTCCCCGGAGCGGCCGTTGAGCCAGGCGGTGAGTTGATCCGTCTTGTCGTCGAAGGTCATCGCAAAACACTGCCACGAGGCATCGAGGACTTCGGCGGGGGAATCTGCTGGCACCGCGGGAGCGATGTCGATGGAGTTGCTCTTGTGCATCGCATAGAGGTTGAGGAAGGATCCGCCCCCGTTCTCCGAGAGATGGGCGCAGGCGGTCCCGGAGATGTTGTTGCCCGCGAAAAGGCCATACTGCCGCTGCCCCCGCTCGACTTTTTGGATGCCGACGGTCTCATCCTTTTTCAGGTCGGTGCCCTCGTGCCAGATCCCCGCGAGGGCGTGCCCGCCGCTCTGCCGGATCGCCCAGGCCACCACGGTGAGGGCGCGGCCGGACCCCTTGATGTCGAGCGGAGTGTCGTGGAGGCGCTCTCTCGGCACCTGCAGGAGAGGGCGGAAGGTCTCGTCCTCCTCCTTCTGGATCAGAATGGCCTCGCCGAACGGGCCCCTGCCCATCAGCGGGAAATCCTCGTAGCCCGCCTCGCGCCCCAGATCCCAGTATTCTTTGACGTAGTTCTTCGCATCGAGGGCATACTCGTTGGTCGCTCCCTCCGGCACGTGGGCGAGGAAACGCCGCTCTCCGTCGGGTTCGCGTTTCACAAAATCCCAGAACGCCACCAGTCCGGGCATGTCGGTTACGGTCCGGACCGATTCGTCGACCGTGTCCGCGGCTTGAGCGCAGGGGAAGAAGAGGAGGAGAGTGAGCAAAGCGCAGAGGGGAATCCGTTTCATCCGGGAACGGTCGGCGGAAGCGGCCGGGTGAGTCAACCCTTTTCAGCGGGCAACTGTTTCGCTGCGCGTAGCTGTTTGGCGGATAGCTGTTTTGCTGTTTGGCGGCTCTGCCCGGATAGGCTTCCGTCGAGGCTGAGAAAAACCCCGCTCCCTTGGCTGGCGTGGGAACCACGTTCGCTCCCAAGGAGGGGCGCTTTTTTAGCGCCCTTCACAGGCCCCCGCCGCATTGCCTCCGATCGACGACAAACAGCCTGTCCCTCTACCTCTCTTTTGCGGGGATTTTCTTGAAGGTGGAGGAAAGCATTGTAGTTTCTCGCCCACCGGCATCATTTGCGCGAATAGCTCAGCGGTAGAGCATCTCGTTTACACCGAGGCGGTCGGGGGTTCAAATCCCTCTTCGCGCACCAATTGGAATCTCGATCCCCAAGAAAAAAATGATGTCGTGGGCCCTTCGTCAACCCCCGACCGCAGGGAGGGCCTGCCCCTTGGAGCGAAGCTCCAAATAAAAAAAGCGAAGCGTGAACCGCAGGTCGAGCGAACGAAGTGAGCCGACAATTCAAATCCCTCTTCGCGCAGCAATTGGAATTCCGGAGTCCTAGCAGCCTGTCGGGCTTGTCTCGCCCGGCTGCGAAAACTGTGGATTCGGCCCGAATTCCCCTTCGTTTTCGTCATTTGTGTCCACACAAATTCCTCAAACTCATGAAAATTCTGGCTCGAACCACAAATTCCTCGCTCAGACGGTCTAAGTCCGACAGGCTGCTAGAAAAAACGATGTCGTGGATCCGATCAAACGAGCGAAACGAAACTGGAGGGTACGACTGTTCACAAATCGACGAGCCGAGTGTGACGCTGGCCAAGGCGGGGGAGGTTGGCGATAGAGTCGGGCCGAGTTCTGGATGCCGTCGACTCGGAGCGAGAGGAGAATTCGGTCTGGGTATCGCCTTCTGTATCGAATGCGGTGGTGGGATGCCATGGTGGACCGCCCGGCGTGGCGTCGTCCCGATGGAGCGGCGTCTCCATTGCCAGCGGTTCAAATCCGAGACTGGCGCGGACCAACTTGGGGAAATGCTGGAGACAAAAGAAACTGATGTCCGCGTTGGTCCGCAGTCCCAGTTTTTTGAGCAGTCGGGTGCGGTAGGTGCCGACGGTCTTGGGACTGAGGTTGAACTCGTCCGCGATCTCACTGGCCGTGCGACCGACTCCGAGTCGGATGAGCACGTCCATCTCCCGTCCCGAGAGAGGAGACTGATTGAGCCATTTCTCCTGCTGTAGGGTGGTTCCGATCTTTCGCGCGACGGAGTGGGAGAGGAAGCTGCCGCCCATCACCGCCGCCTGGTAGGCGTGTCGGAAAACGAGGCATGGATCGTCCCGCGAAACCATCACGCTGGTCTCGTGGGCGACCGCCTTGGTCAGGAGAAAGTAATCGAGAACCCGCAGGACGACAACAAAGACGCAGGCAGGAGCCGCCTCACGGATTCGGGCAATCCATTCGAAACTGTCGAAGTCATCGTGGATGCAGGCGTCCATGATCACGACCGAGGGCAGGGTGCCATCGGCAAGAAACACCGGGAAATGCCGGGCAAGCGACTCGGGGGTGACTGCGACCACGGGTTGGTCTTGTCCCGATTCTTCCTCGGCGAGTCGGCGGAGACCCTCGGCGAAGATGGGACTCGGATCTACGATGCAGACGAATTCTCCTAGAAGAGTGGGGGTGGGCTTCATAGGGTGAGGAGGGTGGAGTGCAATTCGGGGTGGCGGGAGAGCGAAACGGGAATGGATCCGTTGGGAGCATTCCATTTTTACCGAAGAGGCCAGAATCAGATCGGGGTGAAAGGGGCGGATTTCACTCCGGTGCGGACACTTTTTCCTGGGTTGTGAAGGGTTCGGGTTCTTGGCAACAAGCTGTCCACGGGGGGGTGCGGTTGTAATTATTATGTTTGTGATAATAATTACAATTTCACTGCTCGGTCAAGGGGAATGTGGACGTTATTGCGTGGATATTATGGCGCATTCTCGCTAGGACATCCCTTACACGGAAAGCGGTCGCTCTCTGGCAAGAGCTTGGCAGAATGGTTGTGCTATACAGAAATCGAGGAACCGGAGATCGAGGAGCGCCCGGGAATGATTTTTGTTTATGCAAGAGAAATCCTGCCAGAAATTCATACAGTTTGTAAATGGCGTCATCAGGTAAGGGGGCGGGAGGAATTCGTGGGGAATCATCGCGATATGGATATACCCATGCGCCTCAAGCAAGGCCGGAAAATTTCGCCAACGGCGATCCGGCCGCGATCGCCCGCGCGTTGAACGGAGTCATCACCGGCGTGGGGTTCATCGGCGGGGGCGCGATTCTCAAGGGGCACGGCAGTGTCCGGGGGCTCTCCACCGTGGCGAGCATCTGGTGCATGGGGGCGATCGGCGCGGCGGTGGCCTTGGAGCGTCTGGTCGTCGCGGTGACGATCATGCTGATCACCTTTACGATCATGCGCTCGCTCGCGCCGCTCGTGGAGAGCGGGGATGTGCGAGACGACGGAGACGGGGAGGAATAGCTCGCCACGGCTCGACCACGAAGACACAAAAACGCTCCGCCACGCTTTTGGGAAAGCATGGGGGGCGCTTCGGTTGTTTTCCCTTCACCCCGATCGTGATCGGGGCGTGGGGTTCGGTCTAGTTTTGCGGGGAAGTGGTGCCGCTGGAGGTAGCGGTGGACCTGTCGCTGGCGCTGGAGGATTTCGAGAGTTCGCCGGATTTCAGCTCTTCCGCTTTTTCGAGGTGAGCTTGCAGGGTAGGCAGGGTTTTTGCCGCCCATGCCTTCACTTCGCTGTCATCCGCATCGGTCGACGCTTTTTCGAAATTCTTCACGCACTTCCGGTGGCTCTTGACCGCCGTTGCGAGGAATTTCTTGTCGAACTCGGCTCCGCTGGTCGCTTCGAGGTCCCGGTAGGTGCCGGCCTGTTTGTCGTTGGCCTTGGGCAAACCTCGTGGGGAAATCTGCAAATCGCCTTGCCGGGTGGAGCGGGGGCCGGTTCGGCGTTCCCGATTCCGGGAAAGGCGCTTTGCAAAAGGCGTTCCTTCCGCCACTGTCGAGGGAATGAAACCCCTGGAGACCAGTGACGCGGCGGACTATATCGGATCGGATCTCTGGCAGGACCGTTTCGACGGGATCGCCCTGGCGGCGGGAAAACGTTTTGTCGCGTCGCGCCAAGTCGCTTCGGTCACGGCGGCCTTGCTGGAGTCCGGCGACGTCGAGATCTCAGGCGTCGTTACGGAGAAGGACGGGAACTCCCGCACTCCCGTGGTGGCTCTCTGGCGCGAGGGGGACGGGCTTACGCTCGAGGGCGACTGCGGATGCGATGTCGGGACCAATTGCGGCCACAGCGCCGCGCTGCTTTTTTATCTCGGTAAGGGCAAGGGAGAGCGCATCGAGCGCGCCTTCGGAGGCGTTCCGCAGGCGGAAAAAATGACCGGCGGACGCGTTCTGGAACTCGAGGAACGCGCCGACACCGAGCCGCCTGACAAGCCGACGAAAGCCGTCGAGCCGACCTTTCTTCTGCGGGTCCGGCATCGGCCGGAGGGGGATCGCTCCGCCTGGCTGCCCGAGGTGTTCGCGGAGGCTCTCGCGATCTACGCGGGCCAGCGGACGCCGCTCTCTCCGGGGGGGCAGCTCCTGCCCCTCGTCTTTCCCGAGGGCAAAAAGATCGCTCGTTCGCGTGCCGCCGAGAACGCCGCGCTCCAGATCCTCTACGCGCTCGACTTGCAGCCCGGGGCGGAAGAACCTCCGCAGTCCCTTCGCAAACTGGATCGACCGGATGGCGAAGGCACCCTCTGGGCGCCCGACACCAAGAAGTGGCCGCACCCCGAGTTCTACTGGCAGCGCTTTCGCCACGAGGGCGTTCCCGCGCTGGAACGCCGCGGCTGGGAAGTGCGTTTCGCCGCCGATGTCGGATACCAACCGCTCGTTTTTCGCACCGACACCTGGCGCGCGGAGATCGTGGAAGAGGGCAAGGGCTGGTTCCATCTCTCCGCCGGATTCGAGATCGAGGGCGAGACTTTCGAGTTGCAGCCCATCCTCGCCGCGCTGGTGAAGAATCGCTTCCTCGAAGTGACCGAGGGGATGCCGTCGGGGCAGGAGTTCCTCATTTTCCTCCCGGACGGACGCGGGCTGGCCCTGCCGGTAGGGCGGTTCCGGCGCATCCTCGCGACGCTCGGGGAACTGCTCGAATTCAAGTTCGGGAACGGTCCTGTGAAATTGGGAAAACTCGACGCCGCCCTCCTCGCGGGCGAGCTCGCCGAGGACTCCATCGCCGTCGGGGTGCCGGGAGAAATCGCGGACCTCGGCCCGCGCCTGCGGGATTTCGAGCGGATCGAGCGGGTTCCGGTGCCGGACGGGCTCCGCGCCGAACTACGTGAATATCAGCTCGATGGATTTTACTGGATGCAGTTTCTCGTCAGGCACGGGCTCAACGGCATCCTCGCGGATGACATGGGGCTGGGGAAAACTCTCCAGACCCTGACGCATCTCCTCGCCGAGATCGAATCGGGCCGCGGCGGCGGTCTGCCTTCCCTCGTGGTCGCACCGACCAGCGTGGTCATGAACTGGCAACGCGAGGCGGCCAGGTTCGCCCCGGATCTGAAAGTGCTCGTCCTCCAGGGAGCGGATCGCAAACGACAATTTCGTAAAATCCCGGAATCCAATCTCGTGCTGACCTCCTACGCGCTGCTGCACCGCGACCTCGACCGGCTTCGCGAACACGAGTTCCACCTCCTCGTCCTCGACGAGGCGCAGCACATCAAGAACCCCGGGGCTCAGGTGACCGGGGCGGTCTCGGCCCTGCGCGCGAGGCATCGTCTCTGCCTCTCGGGGACGCCGGTGGAAAATCATCTCGGAGAACTCTGGAGCCTGATGCATTTTCTGATGCCGGGACTGCTCGGAACCCTCGACAGCTTCCGCTCCGTCTATCAAACGCCCATCGAGAAGAATGGCAGTGAAAGCAAACGCGCCGCCCTTGCCCGGCGGGTCGGGCCACTCATCCTCCGGCGGACCAAACACGACGTCGCCAAGGAACTGCCCCCCAAGACCGAGATCCTCCACGAGATCGAAATGAGCGAGGCGCAAAAAGATCTCTACGAGACGGTTCGTTCGACGATGGACAAGCACGTCCGCCAAGCCCTCGCGATCCGCGGGCAGGAGGCGCGGATCGTTTTTCTCGACGCCCTGCTGAAGCTGCGGCAGATCTGCTGTCATCCGCGCCTGTTGAAAGAGCGCGGCGACGCGACGGACTCGGCGAAGTTCGATTACCTCGTCGATTTGCTCGAAATTTTCCGCGAGGAAGGAAATCGCGTCCTGCTTTTTTCCCAATTCACATCCATGCTCGAACTCATCGAGGCGCACCTCGTCGGGCAAGGGGTGTCCTTTTTGAAGCTGACCGGAGCAACCAAAGACCGGCAAGATCTCGTCGAGCGTTTCCAGGGCGGGGAAGGGGAGGTGTTCCTGATTTCGCTCAAGGCCGGCGGCACCGGTCTGACCCTGACCGGCGCCGACACCGTGATCCACTACGACCCGTGGTGGAATCCGGCGGCGGAGAACCAGGCGACCGACCGCGCCTACCGCATCGGGCAGGACAAACCGGTCTTCGTCCACAAGCTGATCTGTCGGAACACCGTCGAGGAACGCATCCAGCGGATGCAGGGAAAAAAAGACGACCTCGCCTCGGATCTGCTCTCGGGAGCCACCACCGGTCTGACCCTTACCCCCGAGACCCTCGCCGGTCTGCTCGGGGATTTTTAACCCGTCGGCGACCTAGCAGCCTGTCGGACTTAGACCATCTGAGCGAGAAAGTTGTGGTCCGAGTCAGAATTTTCATGAGTTTGAGGAATTTGTGTGAACACAAATGACGAAAACGAAGGGAAATTCGGGCCGAATCCACGGTTTTCGCAGCCGGGCGAGATCAGTCCGACAGGTTGCTAGATCCTCCTTCTCCGCTCCTCGCCATCTCGCGAGTTGACCGCACCGCGACCCGCGTCCATTTTCGAGTTCCTCCTTTTGCCCGTCTCATGACCCAACCCATTCTCCAGGTCTCCCATCTCGTGAAAAAGTTTGGTGATCTGACCCCGGTGGATGGGATATCCTTCGAGATCCCGCCGGGGGAGATCCTCGGTCTGCTCGGGGCCAACGGGGCCGGCAAGACCACCGCGATCAACATGATTCTCGGGATCGTCACCCCGACCTCGGGATCGATCCGCGTCTTTGACAAAGATCTTGCCCGGGAGCGCATCGCGATCGTGCGGCGGATGAATTTCTGCAGCACCTACACGCAACTGCCGGGCAACCTGCGGGTCTGGCAAAACCTCACCGTATTCGGGAAAATTTACCGCGTTCCCCATCTCAAAAAGCGCATCGACGAGGTCCTTGAACTGCTCGAGATCGCCCATCTCAAGAACCGCGTTTCGGGGAACCTGTCCGCCGGAGAATCGACCCGCCTCAATCTCTGCAAGGCGCTCCTCAACCGTCCCGAACTCCTCCTCCTCGACGAGCCCACCGCCAGCCTCGATCCCGACATCGCCGACAAGGTTCGCAAGGTCACCAAACGCATCCGCGACGAGGAGGGCACCAGCATCCTCTACACCTCGCACAACATGCGCGATGTCGAGGAAGTCTGTGACCGCGTCGTCTTCATGCACCAAGGCAAAGTCCTCTTCGTCGGGACCGCCGCCGAAATCCTGAATCATTTCCAGGAGGAATCTCTCGAATCCCTTTTTATCCGCGTCGCCCGGGGCGGGGAGATCGAATCCGCCGCCCCCGACGAGTCCGCAGCGTCCACCACGACATGACCTTTTCCACGATCCATGCGCTGGTCCTGCGCAATCTCTACCTCTACACGCGGACGCCGGTGCGCCTCGTCGAACTGGTCTTCTGGCCGCTCGTCGACCTGCTCGTGTGGGGCTACCTCACGGTTTTTTTGCAAACCCACACCGGCGACAGTTTCCCCTACCAACTCACTTTTTTGATCGGAGCGGTGATCCTCTGGGACATTCTCTTTCGTGCGCAACAGGGGGTCGCGCTCTATTTCCTTGAGGACGTCTGGTCGCGCAACCTCCTCAACGTGTTCTCCGCGCCGGTGACCAACGCCGACTATCTCGCCTCGACCTACGTCATCGGCTTCCTCCGCGCCGCCGTGACCTCGCTGCT
>JAAYAT010000302.1 GCA_012719225.1 Verrucomicrobiaceae bacterium | reverse complement strand
TGGGCTACGAGGAGGGCGGCCAACTCTCGGAGGCGGTGCGGCGCAAACCCTATTCGGTCGTGCTCCTCGACGAGGTGGAAAAGGCCCATCCCGATGTGTTCCACGTGCTCCTGCAAGTGCTGGACGACGGACGCATCACGGACGGACAGGGGCGGACGGTGGATTTCCGACACACCGTCATCATCATGACGAGCAACATCGGCTCGGAGCATATCATGAGCGAGAGCAATCCGGAACAACGCGAGGCTCTCGTGATGGGAGCGCTGCGGGGGCACTTCCGTCCGGAGTTTTTGAATCGCATCGACGAAACGATCCTCTTCGACCGTCTCTCGGAAGAGAATCTGGCGGAGATCATCCACATCCAAATCGCCCGGGTGACGAAACGTCTCACCGAACTGGGGCTGGAGCTGGAGGTCACTCCGGCCGCGTTGGGGAGGCTCGCGACGGAGGGCTACGATCCGTCCTACGGCGCCCGCCCCCTCAAGCGGGTGATTCAGCGCCGCATCCTCGATCCGCTCAGCCTGGATCTGCTGGAAGGCCGGTTCAAAGACGGGGACACCATCGTGATCGACGCCACCGACGAGGGATTGACCTTCACGAAAGGGAGCGGAAGCCCGGCATGAGGTGGGCGTGTCGTCGGGATGTCCCGCGCACGTCTTGGGCAATGCCATTGCGGGAACGGGCCGGGAGACCCGTTCTACAGCGTGAGCGTTTCGATCACCCGCCGTAGGATTTTTCGACCCGCTCGGCGACGTCGCGGTAGACGTAGTCGACCGCGTAGATCTGCTTGAGCGCTTCGAGGTACTTGGGCATGTTCTCGAGTTTCTCGTAGAGGAGACCGAGGTTGTAGAGGAGTTCCTTTTTCGTCTCGTCCATGACCTGAAGTTCCGCGATAGCCTCTTCGAACTGGCTCGCGGCCAGGTCGGTCATGTTCATTTGCTGGTAGCACTGACCGAGCAGGTTCATGACCTTGATGCGGAGGTTGGGGCTGCGTTTCGCCTGCTGGAGATGTTGGATCGCCTCGCGGTAATGGGTCGCCCGGAAAAGACGGGAACCCAGCTCGTAGCGCAGTTCGTTGTCGGTCGGGTTGCGATCCACCCGCTCGCGCGATTCGGCGATGAGGGTTTCGATCTGGGTCTTTTCCGCCTCGGCGAGTTGCTCGCGATATTGCTCGATATCAGGATGCTCGGGGTTCTCGTCGACGAATTTCCGGAGAGCCTCGAGGTGCTGCTTGTTCACCGTCTCCCGTATCGAAGCGACTTTTTTCTCCAGGGCGGGGTCGTTGCTGCTGAGGTGAAACGCCCACTCGTAGAAGGACAGGGCGGAATCGAACTGCTCGAGTTCTTCGTAGGTGCTCGCGAGGCGCTTGGTGATCTCCAGGTTGTTCTGGTCCTTCGCGTATTCGGCGGAGAGGGCGTCGGCCTGGGCCTGGAGCATCTCCGGGGTCATCGCGGCGCGTCCCTTGCTCTCGAGATCCTTGGAGGCGTCCTTGTCCTTGAGCAGGTCGCGCCAATCGCCGTCGCTGTCCCACTTCTGGGAGGCGATGGATCCGCGCGCGGTGGCGTCCTTGTATTTTTTCGTCGCCTCGAGATCGCTGCGGTTTTTATCGACGATCTTGCCGAAGGTCTCGGCGGCTTTGTCGTAGATCTCGCGCTCCATGTAGAAGTCGCCGAGCTTGTGATAGAATTTGAGATTGTCGGGATCGCCGCTGATGACGGTTTCGAGCGCGAACCCGGCGGTGTCGTAGAGTCCGGCGGCGGAGGCGGCGTCGTAGAGCAGTTCGTTCCCCTGGGCGTTGTAGGGATCGGAGGCGAGGACGTCTTTCTCCAATTGGGCGATGACCCCGATGGGATCTTTTTTGACCTGCCCCTGCAGCTTCATCACCTTGAGAGCCTCGCCGCCCATCTTGACGCCGCGCTTGCCCTCGTTCTCCTTCACCGCCGCGATGCGGAGACGCTTGCGCCCCTCAAGGAATCCCGGCTCTTTGACGAGGATGGCCTGGAGCAGGCTCACGGCGTAGCCCCAGTTCCGCAGTTCCATGGCGCTCTCGGCCTTGAGATAGAGTTTACCGAGGTTGGGGGCGAGGTGATGCTGACGAACATCGTCTTTTCTTTCCGGGGGCGTATTTTCCGACATGATGGACTGGGACTGCGATGAGATGAAAAAAATGAGAAATTTCCGGCTTACCTCCGCCGTTTCGTGGCACACCTTAGCACGGCGCACGGGGGATGATCTAGCGAATCTTACGAAATCGGACAACGAAAAAATGCACTCTTTTGACCGAATCGGCCCAAAAGAGCGTTCCCGCGACTTGCCACGGAGGTCTTTCCCCCGTTAACTTGAGGAAATGCGACGCCGGCTCCTCATTTTGCTTTTCCTCTTCGCCTCCGCCATGTGGTGCCACGGGATCGGAAAGCAGTACAAGCTCTATCTCGTCACCTTCCACCTCGAAGGTGAGGAGACGGACAATCCCAAGATGATCACTCCGGTGAAGCTCGGGCAGGAGCACCGCCAGTACTATTTCAGCAAGATTCCCAGCTTCACGGACCACGACATCCAGTGGTTCTACCCCTTCAGCGCGGCGGACGGGGTCTCCTACGGGGCGGCGTTCCGGATGAAGGAACACGCGGCCATCGAGCTCAAGGCGATCACCCTGACGAATCAGGGAAAACTGCTCGGCTTGCGGTGCTCCGACGCGGCCCTTCAGGCCGTCCTCATCGACAGACCGATCGATGACGGGGTCGTCGTCATATGGAGCGGCTTGCAACAGCGGCATCTGCAGGAGTTTCGCAAACGCTTCCCCCACGTCGATGATTATCGGCCGAAGACGGGGCCGCAATTCGCGGAGCCGGACTGAGGAATCCGGGAAGAACTTGGCAAAGTACTTCAGGTGTGTTTAGTAAAGGGGCCTTTCCCTCTTTCCGTCATGCCTCCCCTGCCCTTTCGATTCTTTTTCGCCCTGCTCCCGCTGATCCTCCCGTCCCTCCAAGCCGGCCCCATGGGTCTCGTCCTCCCGACGGACAACGACGCCATTTTCTCCGACGATCCCTCGCAGTTTTACATGTACACGAACCGGAATTTCGAGGGTGTCGCCTCGAAACCCTGGAGCGGCGGGGCCTACGGATTCACCCGCAACCAGAAACGCACTTCCTCCGGGATCGTCATGACCCGTCTCCACGAGGGCATCGACATCCGGGCGGTCCACCGCAACGCCTCCGGGGAACCGCTCGACGAGGTGCGTTCGATCGCCAACGGCACCGTCGTGTATGTGAACGACTCGCCCGGTGCGAGCAATTACGGCCGCTACATCGTGGTGCATCACGACTGGGGTTACGGTCCCTTTTTCTCGCTTTACGCCCACCTCGCCGGGACGAACGTATCCGCCGGCCAGCCGATCCAGGCGGGAAAGACGATAGGAAAGCTTGGCTACACCGGTGCCGGCATCAACAGGGAGCGCGCCCACGTCCATCTCGAGCTGAACATGATCCTGAGCGACCATTTCAAGCGCTGGTATGACCGTCATTTCACGACAAAAAATCGGCACGGGATTTTCCACGGCTTCAACCTCGTGGGGATGGACATCGCCGGGATTCTCACCGCCCATCGTGCCAACCCGAACCTCTCCCTGCCCGAGTTCCTCGCGAGCCAGACGGAGATTCACTACAAGGTTCTCATCCCCAAATCGGAAGTGCCGCCCCTTCTGCGGCGCTATCCTTTTCTGGCGCGCGATTACGACAAAGTGGCCCATCCAACGAGTTGGGAAATCGCCTTTGCCGCCAGCGGAGTGCCGCTCGAGATTCGCCCGAGCGACCGCACCCTTTCCCAACCCATCGTCACCTACGTGAAACCGACGACGGGCAATCACGCCGATCACACCTCAAAACGCCTCACCGGCACCGGCGACAGCGCCAGCCTGACGCCTTCCGGCTTGCGCTACATGCAGTTGCTCAGCGACTCGTTCTGAGCGGGACAGCGGCTCACGGATAGATCTCCTCGAAAACGCCTCCGCCGAGGAGGCGGTCGCCTTCGTAGAATCCGCAGATCTGTCCCGGCGTGAGGGCCCGCTGCGGAATCGCACAGGTGAGTTCGACGGTCTCCTCGTCGAGGAAATTCGCGGTGACGGGAAGCGCGGGGGAGCGATAACGCGGCTGGATCAAGAGATTTTTACTTTCTGTCAGAGGACGGTTCGTCACCGAAATACTCCCGACGCGGCAGCGGGTCGCGTAGAGGCCCGGCGTGTCGGCCTCGTCGAAGGCCACCACCAGTTCCTTCGTCGCGGATCGTTTGGCAACCACCACGTAGGCCTTCCCAAAGGTGTTCGATGGCACTCCCAACCCTCTGCGCTGGCCGAGGGTGTGAAGATGGAGTCCGCGGTGTGCGCCGACTTTCCTCCCCTCCAGGGTCACGATGTCGCCCGGATCGTCGGGAATGTAGTGGGCGAGAAAATCACTCATCCGGATGTCGCCGATAAAACAGATGCCCTGGCTGTCCTTTTTTTCCGCGACGGGAATGCCGAAGCGCGCGGCCTCCCGCCGCACTTCGGCCTTGGGCAGATGCCCGATGGGAAAAAGGGCGGGCTGGATTTGCTCCTGCTGCAAGAGGGCGAGAAAATAGCTCTGGTCCTTTCCCGGCGCGCCTCGCAGGATGTCGACCGATCCGTCGGCGTGACGTTCGATCCGCGCGTAATGTCCCGTCGCCAGAAATTCGAATCCCTGGGCCGCCGCGAATTCGCGAAAAATGCCGAACTTCATCTCCCGGTTGCACATCACATCCGGATTCGGCGTGATCCCCTCGCGATACCCCGAGAGCAGATACTCGACGACCCGGTCGCGGTACTGCTCGGTGAGGCTGAGAATCCGGAACTCAATCCCGAGGGACTCGCAGACCGCCCGCGCGTCACGAATGTCCTGCTCCCAGGGACAGTCGCCGGGCAGACCCTCCTCGTTCGTCCAGTTTTTCATGTAGGCCCCGACGAGCTCGTGCCCCTGCTCCAGGAGCAGGGCCGCCGCGACGCTGGAGTCCACTCCTCCGGACATAGCTGCAAGAATTTTCGCCATCGCCGAGCCTACTGCGGGAAGGGGCGCTTTTCAGCCAAATTCGCGCGAGCACCGGCCACGACGGTCCAAAAAAGCGACGCGAAACAGGCGGCATGTAATTTCCCGATTGAACATTTTCCCGTTTTTTGTTTCAAATAGATCTGTGAAAACCCTCCTCCATTCCGGTGTCAGAGCCGCGTGTCTCCTCGCCACGTCCGCGTTCCTTCTCTCGTGTACATCAGACCCTTACTACGGCCCCGGATACGGGTACGGAGGAGGAGGTGGTGCCTACTACTCCACCTCGTACTACCGGACGAGTCGCCCCTATTACCGCGGGTACTACCACCGCCCCCGCTACGACCATCACGATCATCATCGGGACCACCGCCATCGCGATCATCGTCATCGCGACCGGCACCATCACGCGGACCATCGCGATCACCAGCGCTCGCACCCACGACCACCCGCCACCCATTCCCGGCCACAAAGCCGCGCCTCCGTGCCACAACCGCACGCGCGTAGCCGAGCCCAGTCCGCTCCCTCACCGCGGAGCCGAGCCCAATCCGCACCCTCGCCGCGGAGCCGGCCCGCCGCGTCGAAACCGCAGTCCGGTCGCGTCCCGAGTCCCTTCGGTCGCCCGAACGAGCGGGACCGGAAGCGTAACTGACCGCCCCGAGGGAGGCACGTAGATTTTTTCTTTCCCGTCCCGATCCCGGGAATCCCGGCTTCACAGGAGAATGTCGTAGGGCCGTTCGCCGGTTTTGTCCATGTAGCCGACAAAGGCCTGATTGACGACCTTGTAGCCGCCCGGCGTCGGGTAGTTGCCGGTGAAATACCAATCTCCGCTGTGATGGGGAATCGCGTCCCGGAGTCCCGCGACGGTCTGGTAAATCACCTCGACATCCCCTTTCCAGGAAATGTCGTCCGGCGTGACCATGCGGCTGACCTCGGCGGACAATTCCTCTTCGGTGAACGGCTCGTAAATCGCTTTGACCGGATTGCCCATTTCCTCGACCGGCTTCTTCAACTCCTCCCGGCACTGGTAGTAGACATCGGTGAGGTGATTGTGCCGTCCGGCCCGCTCCAGCAGGCTCACGGCGGCTTTGAAGACGATGAATTTGCCCAACTCGGACATGTCTATCCCATAACAATCCGGGTAGCGGATCTGCGGGGCGGTCGAGGCGATGATGATCTTGGCGGGATCGAGCCGGGAGAGAATCTTGATGATGGAATCCTTCAGGGTCGTGCCGCGGACGATGGAATCGTCGATCACGACGAGGGTTTCCCCCGGCTCTGCCTGGCCATAGGTCACGTCGTAGATATGCGAGACCATCTGATCGCGGCCTTTTTCCTGCGCGATGAAGGTGCGGAGCTTGATGTCCTTGTGCGCGATCTTTTCTCCGCGCGGCCAGTTCTGCAGGATGAGCTTGTCGATGGTCGATTCGTTGAGTTCCCCGGACCGGGCGGCGGCGAGGATGTGTTCCTTCACCTGGTCGCGGCGCAGCATGCGAAGCCCCTGCATGAGCCCGTAGTAAGCGATCTCGGCGGTGTTCGGGATGAAGCTGAAAATCGTCTTGTCGAAATCTTGCTCGATCCGCTTCACGATCTGCGGAACGAGATTCGCTCCGAGACACATCCGCTCGCGGTAAATGTCCGGATCGTTTCCCCGGGAGAAATAGATCCGTTCGAAGGAGCAGGGAGTGCGCTCGCGGGGATTCGCGTAGGGTTGGATCTCCAGGCCGCCCGACCGTTTCATCACCGCGACATTGCCCGGAGGCAACTCGGTGACCTGATCCACCTCGGCATCGAAAACCGTCATCAGCGGAACCCGCTCGCTCGCGAAGGCGATGACATCCTCGTCCTCGTAATAGAAACAGGGCCGAATCCCGTTGGGGTCACGCAGCACGAGGCCATCGCCGTTCCCCACGACCCCGGCGATGGTGTAGCCGCCGTCCCAGTTTTTGGCGCATTTGGCGAGGATGCGGGTGAGATCGATCTGCTCGGAAATGATCCCGGGAATGCGACGCCCCTCCGTCCCGGCGTCGCGCTCGCGGCGGTAGATCGCATCGTGGACTTCGTCGAGGTGATACCCGATCTCTTCGAGGACGGTCTGGGTGTCGGTGTCAAAAACAGGGTGCTGGCCGCGGTCGATGAGGTGGTGGTTGAGATCGCGGGCGTTCGTCATGTTGAAGTTCCCCGCGACCATGAGGGTCTTCGTCGGATAGTTCGTGCGACGCACATAGGGATGACACCCGCCCGTACCGAACTGGCCCGAGGTGCCGTAGCGAAGATGACCGAGGAGAACTTCGCCGCCAAAATCGAAGTTCTTTTTGAAAGAGTCCGGATCGTTGGGATCGAGTCGGCCGCGGCGCTCCAGCTTGCGGAGACGGCGGAGTTGGTCCTCCATCACGCGGATGAGAGAATCGCGATCGGCGCTGCGTTCGCGGAAGAGGTAGGGCTGCCCCAGCGGCATATTTAATTTGCAGCAGCCCACCCCGACACCGTCCTGGCCGCGGTTGTGCTGCTTTTCCATGAGCAGGTAGAGGCGCTGAAACCCCCACAAACACGTGCCGTAGCGATCGTGGTAGTAGGCCAGATCTTTCTTGAGTCTCACGAAGGCTATGCCGCATTCGTGCTGGAGGGGATCACTCATGGATGGGGGAAGTTGCTCATACGCTGCTACGCGTCATAGTTTCGGAATTGTCCAGACGCGAAAACTGGCAGGGTGAACGTCGGGTGAAACGTAGCATGGGCATCCTGCCCATGCCTTCGGCGGTGACGACGTGAAGGAACGGACGGAACCTCGCTGGCCGGACGAAGGCGGAAGGCGCGAGCTGGAAAAGCGAACGGATCGTCGAGGGACCCCGGCGTCCACCCAAGCTGCATGGGCTGGAAGCCCATGCTACAAGTCCGCGCCGCATGGAGTCCATCGGAATGGCTTGGAATCTCCATCGGCTACCTGCTCCGATCTTTCCTTTCGTGAGGAGGACAATCAAAATCACACCCAACAGGGCGGTCAAGGCAATTAGGACAATGATCTGGATCTCCATGATCGTTTCTTAACAATCTTCGATCGTTACCCTCACTCCCCCGGAAGCGGTGATCTCACCGAGGACGCGGGCACCGGGATGGAAAGCGGCGGCGGCGTCCGCCTGCTCCGCGGGAACCACGGCGACCCAGCCCCAGCCCATGTTGAAGGTGTTGATCGCCTCGGCGTCCTCGACAAAGGCGAGCACCTTGGGAATCGCGCCCAGGGTCCAGCGCGGGATGGTGAGGGAGGCACCCTTTTCGGCGAGAAGTCGCTCAAGATTTTCCGGCAGACCGCCGCCGGTGATGTGGGCCATCGCCCGGATGTCGATGGAATGCGCCCGCAGTCCCGCGACGACATCGTGGTAGAGACGGGTCGGAGCGAGGAAGTCGGTCCACTCGTCGTCGTCGATGAGGCCCGGGTGGGCCTTGAGAATTTTGCGGACCAGGCTCCAGCCGTTCGCGTGGAGACCGTCCGACGGATATCCGATGAGCTTGTCCCCCAGCTCGATGCGGGTCGGGTCGATCAGTTGCGATTTCTCGGCCGCGCCGACGCAGAATCCGCTCAGCTCGATGATCCCGTCGGGCACGATGCCCGGCATCTCCGCGGTTTCGCCGCCCGCGAGGATGCAGTCGCAACTCGCGAGATGCTCGGCCATGCCGGAGATGAGGCGTTTGATCTTCGCCTTGTCGATACTGCCGATCCCGATGTAGTCGAGGAACATCAGGGGATCGCCACCCGTCGTGAGAATGTCGTTCACGTTCATTGCGACGAGATCCTTGCCCGCGATCTCGAGTTGGTCGTGTTCCAACAAAAGCTCCAGCTTGGTGCCGACGCCGTCGCAACCGGTCATGATGACGGGTTCCTTGTAGGCACTGAGATCGTAGCTCGCCGCGAAGAGTCCGAAGGCTCCCATGAGAGATCGTTTTCCCTCGGTGCTGCGGCGGAGATCGCCGATGTCCCCGACGAGCGCGGCCGCCTCCTTGATGTCAACGCCGGCGGCCTTGTAGGTGAATTCGCTGCTCATTCAGTTCGACTGGCTAATGGATTGATGGAGGGAGCGGAAAAAATAGTACCCGGCACCCCGACTCTCGTCGTCGCCCGCGCCTTTCCAGTCGGGATCGTAGTGATCCCGGCGATGCAGGAATCGCTCCGGGTGAGGCATCAAGCCGAAGACCCGACCGCTTTCGTCCTGGAGACCGGCGATGTCCGCGAAGCTGCCGTTGACCTCGTCGAGGTAAGTCAGGGCGGCGGCTCCGTTTTCGACATAGGCGGCGGCTTCCGCGGCTTCTTTGGTGACAAAACGTCCCTCGGCGTGGGCGATGGGAAACTCGAACTCCTCGGGGAGATGGGCGAGGTAGGGATTCGTCGGAGCGAGATTTTTCAGCCGGACCCACTGGCATTGGAAACGACCGCTCGCATTTTCCACGAGACTGCCGGGAGGCAGCAGACCGAGTTGGGTGAGAATCTGGAAGCCGTTGCAAATCCCGAGGATGAATCCGCCGTTGTCGCGGAATTCGCCGAGGGTCGCGCCGATTTTCTGCTCGGTCACGAGACTGGCGATGCGGCCCGACATGACATAATCCCCATAGCTGAACCCACCTGACAATACCACCAGCGCGACTCCGACCAGTTTCTCGGGGGTCAGCGCGGAGACCGGGAGCGTCTCCGTGACAAAGCCCACCTCCTCCAGCGCGCGGGCGGTTTCCGCGTCACAGTTGGTGCCGGGGAATTTCAGTAGTACTGCGCAAGGCCGTTCTTCCATAGCGATTTGAGATCGGTGAGAGACTCGTTGATGAGGGTTTCTTCGCCCCAGTCCACGACGAGATTGGCATGGCGGGAGGTGGCTCGTCCGAGAGCGGCGAAGGGAAGTCCGTCGAAAAGTTTCGCGACTTTTTCGAGATTCTCCGGTGCCACTTCGATAACCAGACGGGAGGGCGACTCTCCGAAAAGCATCGCCGCCTTGGAGGCGTCGTCGTCCATGGGGAGCGAGCAGAGGTCGATCTCGAGGCCCGCTTTTCCGGAGAAAGCGGCTTCGGCAAGGGTGACGGCGAGCCCGCCTTCCCCGACGTCGTGCGCGGAGAGGATGAGGCCCTGTTTCACCGCCTCGTAGTACTGCCGGTAGCACTGGAAAGCCTCGTCGAATGACGTCGCGGGCACTTCGGCGTTGCCGAGGTCGTGACGGCGGGCGAAGACCGAACCGCCCAGGGCGGCCCCGGTGCGGCCGATGATCGCGAGGAGACTGTCCTCTCGACGCAGGGAGGCGCCGATGACGTGGGCGGCCTCTTCGACGATGCCCATGCCGCTGATGAGAATGGTCACGGGGATGGAGACGGGACCGTCCTCGGTCTCGAAATAGTTGTAAAACGAATCTTTTCCAGACACGAAGGGCGCTCCGTAGGCTTCGGCGGCGGCGGCGATGCCCTTGACCGTTTCGACGAGGGCGCCGAGTTCCTCTTCGTCCTCGGGATTGCCCACGCAGAAGTTGTCGAGAATGGCGAGGCGATCCGGATCGGCGCCGGAGGCGACGAGCTGGCGGACGCATTCGTCGACACAGGCGGCCCCCATCGCGTAGGGATCGGTCTTGCCCCACTCGGGCAGGATCGCGACACTCATGGACATGAGCCGCTCGCTCCCGCTGATGCGGAGGACCGCGGCATCCTGCGGAGCGTCGCCGCTGGCACCGGCGAGGGGTTTCAGGACGGTGTTGCCCTGCACCTCGTGATCGTATTCGCGGATGATGGGTTCGCGCGAGACGATCGCAAAATCGGTGAAGAGATCGCGCAGAGCCGCTCCCGCATGGGTGAGAACCGGCGCATCGACCGCAGCGGTTTTCTTTTCCCAACGGGAGGAGAGCGTGCGCACCGGCGCGTCGTGGAGCTTCGTGCAATCGAGTTGGCAGACCGTCCGGCCGTGGTGGGTGACCTTGAGAATGCCGGATCCGTCGGCGGAACCGAGTTCGGTCAGTTCGGTTTCGTAGAGATCGGCGAGCTTGCGCAGCTCGGGCAGGGCGGACTCGTCCACTGCGAGGACCATGCGCTCCTGGCTCTCGCTGATAAAAACCTCCCAACTGACGAGACCGGGCTCCTTCAGTTTCACCTGGTCGAGGTCGATGGTGCCTCCGCACTCTTCGAGCATCTCTCCGGCAGCGCTGGAAAATCCACCCGCCCCGCAGTCGGTGATGAATCCGATGAGCCCCTTGTCGCGGGCCGCCAAGACGAAGTCGGCCGCTTTTTTCTCCTCGATGGGATTCCCGATCTGCACGGCCTGTTGATCGGATTCGTGACTGTCGGTGTCGAGCGCGGCGGAGGAAAAAGTCGCCCCGTGGAGCCCGTCGCGTCCGGTCCGGCCACCCACGGCGATGACCTTCATCCCCGCCTCGATCTTTTTGTCGATGTCTTGGATCGGAATGACACCGGCGGTTCCGCAGAAAACGAGGGGGTTGTAAATGTAGGCGTCGTCGAACTGGATCGCCCCGCTGATCGTGGGGATGCCCATGCGGTTGCCGTAGTCGCGCACCCCGCGGACCACGCCGCGCATCACCCCGAGCGGGTGGATGACGTCCTCGGCCTTGATGTGATCCATCGCGGTATCGGGCGCACCGAAGCAAAAAACGTCGAGCGAGCCGATCGGCTTGGCGCCCTTGCCCGCGCCGAGGATGTCGCGGATGACCCCGCCGAGACCGGTGTTGGCCCCGGCGTAGGGTTCGATCGCGCTGGGGTGGTTGTGGGTCTCCGCCTTGAGGCAGATCGCGAGATTCTCGTCGAGGGCGATGAACCCCGCGTTGTCGTGAAAGGCGGACAGGACGAAGCCGGGTTTTTTGTCGAAAATGCGCTGCGAGACGTCGCGGATGTAGGTCTTGAAAAGCGAATCCACCGTCTCAGTCGCCCCGTCGATCTCGTGGGTGATCGTGGCCCCGAAGATGCGGTGTTTGCAATGTTCGCTCCAGGTCTGGGCGATGACCTCGAGTTCCACGTCGGTGGGTTCCCGCTCCCATTCCCGATAGATTTCCTGCACTGCCAGCATGTCCTCGCGCGAGAGCGAGAGCTTCATGAACCGGCTCAACTCGAGCAGCCTGTCCCCGTCCAGGTCCGAAATCTTGAGAACACGATAATGGTCCGCCGGAGCTTCGGCGATCTGATCGAGAGGAGAAAGAGTCGGAGAATCAGACATGGGCATGAGTCACGTTCCACTGGTGGATCGCCGGGTTGCAGATGTCGCGGACAAAACGATCCGACTCATCCGTTTTCCCACCGAAAAGATAAATGCGCTGGCGAATCCTGAGGCTGGTCAAGGTGAATCCCGGGTCCGCGATGCCTTCGAAATAACGGAGAATGGCCTCTTTCTCGAGATCGAGAGCCCCGGGCTTCATCCCGTAGTCGAGAAAAAACGCGAAACCTTGCAGGCCCGGATCCTCCCCCTTGTGGAGATCTTGGCTGATCTCGTCGAAGAGCGTCTTGCGCACAAATGCCTCCACCGCGTCGGAACCGCCATCGAACTCCAGCTCGTAACGGCGGGTCCGACGGAAGGTCAGACCGCCGCCCAGCGGCTCGTAGAGAAGATGGTTGGCGTCACCGGCTTCGAGGAAGCGATCACTGATTTCGTAGGTTTCCCGCATGAATGAAAACAGGGGTTTTCCCGTTTCGAGGTTGTTTCTTTTCCTAGGCCGGATTCGGGTCA
>JAAYAT010000301.1 GCA_012719225.1 Verrucomicrobiaceae bacterium | reverse complement strand
GAATCGGAGGCGAAGCCGGAGATAGACAGCCGTAGGCTGCCCGAAGGGTGAGCGCAGTGAATCAAATCCGCCAGTCCGGTTCGGAGGGAGGGGCGGCGCAAACCAATGCGCCGTCCCTACCCCTATCAAAGGGCGCGGGCGCTACAAAAGCGCCCCTCCTTGGGGTCGAAGGTGGATACAGCGCCCAGCTATGGAGTGCGGCGGTTCCCGCCGCTTTGTCACCGCTCAGGCGGGGCGCTCTCCGGCGAGTTCGCAGAGCCGCTTTTTCAATTCCTCGACGCCTGCTCCGGTGTCGGCGGAGAGGGGGAAAATCTCCTGTTTTGGGAAGCGGGTTTGGAGAGCGTCGAGCTTGGCGGCGGCTTCGGGCAGGTCCATTTTGTTCGCGACGATCAGCCAGGGGCGTTCGCTGAGTTCTTGGTCGTAGAGTTTCAGCTCTGTGCGGAGGATCTGGAGATCGGAGATGGGATCGCGGGTGTCCACCCCGGCGGTGTCGAGAACAAAGAGGAAGTAGGCGCAGCGGCTGATGTGGCGCAGGAAGTCGTGGCCGAGGCCGACGTTGGCGTGAGCGCCCTCGATGAGCCCGGGGATGTCGGCGACGGTGGTCCGGAGAAAGCCGGGGAATTCGACCACTCCGATCATGGGGGTGAGGGTGGTGAAGGGGTAGGCGGCGACTTTCGGGGCGGCGTTGGAGATGGCTCCGAGCAGGGTCGATTTGCCGGCGTTGGGAAAGCCGACCAGGCCGATGTCGGCGATGCGGCGCAGTTCGAGGTAGAACCAGCCTTCGTCGCCTTTGGTGCCCTCGGTGAATTCGATGGGGGCCTGGTTGGTGTCGGTGCGGAAACGCCAGTTCCCCTTGCCGCCCACGCCGCCGGTGCAGAGGGTGTATCGCTGTCCCACTTCGGTGAGGTCGGCGATGACTTCGCCATAGGGATGGGGGGGCTGGTCGTCGTCGAGGAGGTCGTCGTCTTCCTCGACGGCTTCGTCGCCGGGAAATATGTCGTCGGGATCGATGCCGGACTCATCGAACTCGTCGTCGTCATCCTCGTCCAGCGCATTGTCCGGAGCGACCGCGTCCGCTGCCGGGCGGGGAGGGTCTGACGCGGTTTCTTTCGTCACCGGCGTCTCGGGCGGACGGGTTTTTCGCTCCATTTGATGAGTGGTGCCCTTGCCGAAGTCACCGGTCCAATCGGCGTCGGTGTATTCGGTCTCGTCGAACTCGTCCTCGTCGGCCTGCTTCCGGGGCACGTTCGGGACGGAGCGGTAGACGATGGTGCCGGGGGGGACTTTGAGGATGAGGTGTTTGCCGGAGCGGCCGGTTTTTTTCCGACCCGAGCCGGGACGCCCTTTTTCCGCCTTTTGGTGGGGCTGGTAGAAGAAGTTCCGCAAGTTGTCGGTGTGGACGTCGACCTCGAGGATGATATCGCCGCCGCGTCCGCCGTCTCCGCCGTCGGGTCCGCCCTTGGGCTCGAACTTTTCGCGCCGGAAACTGGAGCAGCCGTGCCCGCCGTCGCCGGCCTTGGCAAAAATTTTGATGTGATCGACAAACATGGTGGGTGGGGGAAGGATCGGGCTGCGGCGAGAGCGCCATACGAGGACCGCCGCCACCCATAGCACGAAATCGGATTCTTGGAAAACGGGATGAACGGGCCGGGACAGATCGGGGGAAGGGGGATCGGAGCCGGTGTCCGGGTCGCGATGCGGTCGTTTTTCCACGAGTTATTCACAATTTTTTTCCCGGGGCGGAATGGTCCGGGGGGGGGCTCGTCCGCGTCGCGGCGGCGGAGGTTTCCGCGCTCTTTTTCGGAAAGGTCTCCTTAATGGCTTGATCCTAAGATACTTTGTGACGAAATCGCCTCATTCGGGAGGACGGCGTGCGGGTAAGTCTTTGGAAATCAATACAAAAGCGATCTTCTCGGGAAAGGCTTGCCGGGGGTGACACAGCGATTTCCGAATCGGGAAACACGGTGGGATGCGGGGAAACGGGGACGTGGCGGCGAGGAAGAACGGGCTTCCCGGCGCGTCGTACGACGAAGAGACTGGCTTGGTTTTCTGTCCGGAATGAGCGGGTGTGGCCGGTTATTCACAAAGTTATTCACATTTTATGAAAGGACGGGACGGGCGCGCGTCTCGGGAAAAATTTGCCTTTGCCTCCGGCGAGGAAAGGTTCAATCTTGGCGCGGTCGGGCGATGCCCTTCGATTTCTCCCCGTTTTCCCTTCCCGCCGCCATGCCCATGCCAGAACCAGGTGAAATCAAGCCCGTCCCCTCGATTTTCCAGAGACGCGCGCTTTGGGGGGCGATCACGGCGCTCTCGATCACGCTCATCGGAGCGATCACGGTGGGGGTTGTCCTGCTGGGGGGGACGATTCTCAGTTATCTCCAGCCCATCCTCGTTCCGCTCGCGGTGGCGGGGATCATCGCGTATCTCCTCGATCCCATCGTTTCCTGGCTGCAAAAGCGCGGGATCTCGCACCGGGCTGCGAGCTTGTCGGTGTTCGTGGTGTTTCTGCTCTTGGTGATCCTGCTGGTGGTCGCGGTGTTCGTGCCCACCTTCGGCCAGGCCCGCGAGGCCTACGCGAAGCGCGATGCCTATGGGGAGCAGGTCACGAGGCTGGTCAAGAAGGGGGTCGGGTCGTTGCAGCGTCAATTCGATACGGGCATCGCGGAGGATTATTACCAGCAGGGTATCGAATGGATCGCCGAAGAGGGACCCAAGATCGGGGCCAACATCAGCCAGTGGCTCTGGTCGCGGGTGCGGGGGGCGTTCGGGTTTTTCGGCTACCTTCTGGGGCTGCTGCTGGTGCCGATATATTTGTATTACTTCCTCAAAAACGGCCACGATATCGCGTCGAGTTGGTCCGACTATCTCCCGATCAAAGCCTCTCGATTCAAGAACGAGGTGGTCGAGACCCTGACGGAAATCAACGGATACCTGATCTCGTTTTTCCGCGGGCAAATGGTCGTGAGCCTGATCGACGGCGCGCTCATCGCGGCGGCCCTGTCGGCCATGGGACTGCCCTACGCGCTGCTCATCGGTGTCTTTCTCGCGATCCTGGGGCTGATCCCGTATATTGGCAATGTCCTCGTGATGGTGCCGGCCATTCTCATCGCCATCGCCCATTTCGGTGCGACCGGGTGGGGGACGGTGGTGGAGGCGGAGACACCGCCGGTGGTCGGCCAGGTCGCCATCGTGCTGGTCGACGGGGGGACCGCGACGACGCCGGGGACGGTCGACTCGAACGCGAAAAAGGCCGGGAAACCCAAAGAGCATGTCGTCACGGCGGTCTCGGCGGACGGCAGGCGGGCCGAGGTCATGCTGCACGCCTGGAAATGGCTGCCGAACATGTGGGCCTATCCGGTGATCGTGCTGCTCATTTTTGTGATCCTCCAGCAGATCAACGGTCTCGTGACCGCTCCGAGGATCGTGGGCGACTCGGTCGGGCTGCATCCGCTGACGGTGATCTTTTCCGTTCTCTTCTGGTCTTTTCTCCTCGGGGGACTGCTCGGGGCGCTGCTCGCGGTGCCTCTCACGGCGGCCATCAAGGTGCTGTTCCGCCGCTATCTCTGGGAGCGCCGCCTCGAAGCCGCCGTGGGACGCCGCTTTTCCCCGTCGCCGGACGGCGATCCCGGAGAGACGCCCGATGACGACGGGAACGGAAACGCGGAGGGGACCGTGGTGCTGCCGTAGCCGACCGCCGACCGCAGGTGCGCCGATGCGAACGCCGGGGTCGGCGCTTGCATGGCCGCGAAAGTCGTTCATCCTATCGACTCCAAGAGCCATGCAGAACGTTGACACCGATAAATTAGCAGAGGAAATCCAGAAACAGAGCGCCTGGGTTCCCTTGGTGAAAGAGGAAATGGGGCGCGTCGTGGTGGGCCAGCACGAACTCGTCGACCGGCTCCTCATCGGATTGCTGACCAACGGCCACGTCCTCCTCGAAGGGGTGCCGGGACTGGCCAAAACCCTCACCGTGAACTCGCTCGCCGGTGCCCTCGCGGCGCAATTCCAGCGCATCCAGTTCACTCCCGACCTGCTCCCGGCGGACCTCATTGGCACGCTCATCTACAATCCGGGAACAAACGAATTCACGCCGAAGCTGGGACCCGTCTTTTCCAACCTCGTCCTCGCCGACGAAATCAACCGTGCTCCCGCCAAAGTGCAGAGCGCGCTGCTCGAGGCCATGCAGGAGCGCCAGGTCACGATAGGCGACACGACCTATCGGCTCCCCGATCCCTTCCTCGTCCTCGCGACGCAGAACCCCATCGACCAAGAGGGCACCTACCAGCTCCCCGAGGCGCAGTTGGACCGTTTCCTTTTCAAAGTGGTGGTCGATTACCCCTCGATGGCGGAAGAGCGTCTCATCCTCGACCGCATGGCGACTTCGTCGCCGAAGACCAAGACCCGTGCGTTGGTGGATCCCAAAACGGTGGTCGCGAGCCGCGAACTGGTGAACTATGTCTATGTGGACGACGGGGTCAAAGACTACATCGTCCGCCTGGTCCACGCGACTCGCTTTCCCGGGGAATTCGAGGCCGCTCTGCAGCCGCTCATTCGCGCGGGGGCCTCGCCGCGGGGAACGATCAATCTCACCCTCGCCGCGAAAGCCGCCGCCTTTCTCAAAGGACGGGGCTATGTCGTGCCCCAGGACGTCAAGGATCTCGTCTACGACGTCCTGCGGCACCGCATTCTCCTCAGCTACGAAGCCGAGGCCGAGGAGATCACCAGCGAGCAGATCATCGCCACCCTGCTGGATCGCATTCCCGTACCCTGAGGGCGGGGGGGACCTGCACGAAGGTCTTGGACAGGCGGAGATTTCTGCCGGATGGTGCGCCGCCATGTCCCGCCATCGTCGTTCCAAAACTCCCGGCAACCGCCCCCGCGAAGCCCGCGCCAATGCCCATTCGAGCAGCTCGACCGGCATCGCCCGGCTCTCCGAAAGCGACCTTTTCGACCGGATCGCCGAGGTCGAGGATGTCCTCCTGCTTGTTCTCGACGGGGTGCAGGATCCGCACAACCTCGGAGCCTGTCTGCGCTCGGCCGAGGGCGCGGGGGTTCTCGCGGTCATCGTGCCGCGTCACAAGGCCTCGCCGGTGACGGAGACGGCGGTGCGGGTCTCCTGCGGCGGGGCGATGTATGTGCCGGTGGTCTCGGTCGCCAACATGGCCCGCTTTCTCGGGCGCATCCGGGAGGAATGCGGCATCCGTGTCGTGGGGACGGCCGACGAGTCGGATTGCGACTTGTTTGAAAGTGATCTCACCGGATCCCTCGCCATCGTCCTCGGTGCCGAGGGGGAGGGGATGCGTCGGCTCACCAAGGAAAACTGCGATACCCTCATCCGCATTCCGATGCTCGGGAGAGTGGAGTGTTTGAACGTATCCAACGCCGCCGCGGTCTGTCTCTACGAATCGCTGCGGCAGCGTGAGTTCGGCTGATTTCGTCGAAATTTTCCGACTTTCCCGATTGCCTCTCCCTCCCACCTGCGATTAACCTAACGACATTCCGAATCCCAATCCATGAACACAGGTTACGCCAATCCCTTCACTGTCGCGGCCGCGGCTCCCGCCGAGCGCACCGCTTTCATTCGCCAGACCTATCTCCATCTCGGGTTTGCCATTCTCGGCTTCATCGCGGTGGAGTGGTTCCTCCTCCAGCAGAGTTGGGCACCCGCCCTCGTGCAGAAAATGACCGGTGGGATGGGATGGCTCGTGGTCCTCGGGGCCTTCATGGGGGTCTCCTATCTCGCGGAGCGACTCGCCTCGTCCGAGGCCTCGCGGGGCACCCAATATGCCGGACTGGCTATTTTTGTGGTGGCCGAGGCGATCATCTTCATGCCCTTGCTCTACATCGCGGCCTTTTACGCCCAGGACGGACAGCTCATCCTCAAGGCGGGTGTGACGACGGGGTTTGTCTTCGGCGGCCTCACCTTCGCCGCTTTCGCGACGGGGAAAGATTTCTCCTTCCTCCGCGGGTTCCTCATGGTGGGGGGATTCGTCGCTCTCGGGATCATCATCGTCTCCATCGTGTTCGGGTTCGATCTCGGCACGATTTTCGCCGGGGCGATGGCCCTGTTCGCTTCGATCGCGATCCTCTACAACACCTCGAACATCATCCACCACTACCGCACCGACCAGTATGTCTCGGCCGCCCTTTCCCTCTTCGCGAGCGTGGCCCTGCTCTTCTGGTACATCCTTCGGATTTTCATGCACCGCGACTGACGCGACGTTTTCCTTCCGAGGGCGGATCCCTCCCTCTCTACAAAAGGCGAAAAGCCGTCCCTCACCCGGACGGCTTTTTTCGTGGCGCGCGCGGCAGCAAGTCGCAAATGGATTCTTGATTTCATAATTGCCATAATATAAAGTAATTCCATGTGTCCGCCCTCCTTCCGTCCGTCCTCCCGAATGCCCGGCCATGCGGGGAAAGCGCTCGCGCTGAGCGGTTTTTTCCTCCTCGGACCGGGCGGTGCGGCATTGGCGCAGAACGTTCCCCCGCCACCGGGGAGCGAACCGACTCCGGCGGTTCCGGTGGCGACACGCGTGTCGGAACCGGGCACGCCTGCGGCGGAGGCGGCAGTCCCGTCCTCCTTCGCGCCCAATTCCGTCGCCCAGGAGGCCGTCAAAAAACTGGCCGAGGAGATGCGGCAACGCGCCATCGATTTCGAGAAGGCGGCGGTCGTGGAGGAGTCGGCCGCGGAGGAAGAGCGTTCCCTCGAACCGTTGCCACAAGGCGAGCGCGGCGGGACCCACGAGACCGCGCTGAACGATCTGCTGCAGGTGATGTTTCTCCGCAAAGGCGATTCTTGGTTCACCCAGACGGTGCGCGACGCCTCCCCGGTGCCCTACGAAATGAAAGAACTCCAGACCACCGGACCGACCCGGTTGGTGGTGACCGAGGAGGACAAGGCCAACGGCATCGACCAGCGGATCTCCTACGGGTTCTCGGTCGAATCGTATCGCCGCTATGACAAAACGCGGGGATGGCAGGCCTGGCAAAAGGGCAAACCGGTCCTGCTCACCGGGATTATCATGCACCGGCAGGAAGGGGTCTGGGTCGTGGCCAGTTCCCCCCGCGAGAATTTTTCGTTGCGGTAAAAGAGACCACTGCGGCCGCCCCGGATGCTCGTTCGCCCGGCGGAAGGGAGACACCGCCCTTGCCAAGCGGCGCGGCATTGCGTATCGCTTCCCCTGCCCATGCATGTCGAAACGTTTCAGGTCTTTTGCGATCTCGTGGAAACCACCAGCTTCTCCGAGGCGGCGGTCCGCAACGGCATCAGCCAGAGCGCGGTGAGCCAGCAGATCCGAACGCTGGAGGAGAGGTTCCAGGTCACCCTCTTGGAGCGGGGACGGCGCAATTTCGCGGTCACGCCGGAGGGCGAGGTGTTTCTCAAGGCCGCCCAGAACATTCTCGAGGCCTACCACAGCATCGAGGAGGAACTCGGGACGATGCGCGACGTCGTCGCGGGACCGCTCACCATCGCGACGGTCTACAGCATCGGGTTCCACGAACTGCCGCCCTATTTGGAGACCTTTCGCGAGCGGTTTCCCGAGGTCGAGCTGCAAGTCCACTACCGGCGCTCCAACCAGGTCTACGCCGACGTCTCGGACAATCTCGCCGATCTCGGTCTCGTCGCCTATCCGCAGGAGCGCAAGGGCGTCGAGATCGAGCCCGCCTGGAAGGACAAACTGGTCGTGATCTGCCCGCCGGGTCACCCTCTCGCGAAACGCGAAGCGCTCGATCTCAAGGCCATCAACGGGCAGCGCTTCATCTCCTTCGAACCCGACCTGCCGACCCGCAAGGCCATCGACGCCATGTTTTCCCAAGCCGGGGTCGAGGTGAAAGAGGTCGTCGAGTTCGACAACATCGAGACGGTGAAGCGCGGGGTCCTCATTGAGAACGCCATATCCATCGTGCCCAGCGAGAGCGTCCGCTCCGAAGTGAAATCCGGCACCCTCGTCCAGATCGCGATCAACGGAAAGTTCGTCTGGCGTCCCCTCGGGATCGTGCGCCGCCGCACCAAGGCGATCACCCCGGCGATGAGGGAAATGATCCGCATCCTGAAACAAAAAGAGACGGGAGGGTGATCCCGTCTCTTTCCGGTGAAAATCGCCGCCGCGACATCTCGGTCGCCGGGCGATTATTCGGCGATTATTCGGCGAAAGGGCTTTGGGCGAATTTCAGGAAAGCGTCGCCCATGGCTTCGACCGACTTGGTCGGGCCGGTCAGTTTCAAGAAGACATCGCCCTGCTCGCTCGGGAGGATCGCGGCGAGCATGGTGTAGTCGGGCTTGGGAGTCTTGTTGCCCGAGAAGGGGCCGCCCATGGATTCCAGATAGGTGCCTTTGGCGGTGAGCAGGGTGATCTTTTTCCCGCCCATCTCTTTCACTTCGGTCTTGGCTTCGGGGGTGCCCTCGAACTGGCCGATCCAGCGGTCGATATTCGCCTGGGTGCCCCCGCCCTGGCCGACGCCGAAGAAGAAAATGACGAGTTCCACATCGACGAGATCCTCCGCCTCGTGGTCGTAAACGAACTGGCCCGCCCGCATCGCGCTGGCGACCTGTTGGCGCACCCACGGCTTGTCGTAGGTAAAGGTGAATTCACTCACCTTGATGCTTTCCGCGTCATCGGCTCGGAGCGAGGGTGCGGGGGAAGTCAGGAGCAAGGCGGCGGCGGCGAGGAGAAAGAGGTTTTTCATGGGAGTGATAAGAAAGGTTTGGTCGTCGTGCTCGGAGGAAGTTGACAAGGAAAGAGGGATAACCCGATCCCTCCACCCTGTCCACTGCGTGATGAAGCACTGTGGCATTTTTCACGAAGGCCGCCGGGAGCGTCGTTTGACCCCGGCCAGCATCGTCGCGAGGAGGGCGAAGCACCCCATCCCCACGGAGAAAACGTCGCCGTGGCGCGCGTAGAAACTCATCGGCGGATGCAGATCGACGGTGATCGTGGCGGGCAGACTGCCGCGGATGTAGGTGGAGCCGCTCTCCGCGTCGCGGAGGATGCGCGGCTGGCGGGAGCGTCCCTCCCGGTCGTAGAGACTGCCCCACTCGTCGATGAATCCGCTCACCCCGGTGTTCGCGGCGCGGATCATGGGACGGCGCAGTTCGATGCAGCGGAAGAGGGCGTTGTAAAAGTGGTGGGTCGATTCGGCGCTGTCGTAGAACCAACCGTCGTTGGTGACATTGACCATGATCTGCGGTCCGTTCCGGATGAACTTGCGGGCGTGGCGCGGCACCGTGTCCTCGAAGCAGATCAGGGGGATGATCCCGATGGAGTGGCCGTCCTTTTCCATCGCGAGGGGTTCGTAGGAGTCCCCCGGCGTGAAATCGCGTTCGATGATCCCGCCCGCGATCCATTCGAAGACGGGGAACCGCCCGCGAAAGGGGAGATACTCGCCGAGCGGCACGAGATGGATTTTTTTGTGCATTTGATATGACTCCGTATCGCCCTGCAGGAGGGTGAGGGTGTTGTAGACCTCGCGGTGGTCGAGGCTGTTGTCCTCCAGTCCGGTGATGAGGTGAAAATCGTCACCCTTGAGGATGTGGTCGTTGAAATACTCCTGCACCCAGGGCGCGCTGAACTGACCCGGGATCGCCGTCTCCGGCCAGATCATGAGATCGAGCGGAGCGGTCTCGACGAAGGTGCGGGTGAGATCGCGGTATTCGAAAAGGATCTTCTGGCGCAGGCGGAGATCGTCGGACCACTTGTCCTCGAGCGAGACATTGAGCTGCAGGATGCGGGCGCGCAGGTCCACCGTTTCCGAGGGACGGCGCAGCAACGCTGCGTTGCCGTAGAGGAGCAGGCCCATGATCACGACCACCCCCAGGGCGAAATCGAAATGCGGGCGCAGCCGCCGCCGGTCCCGTATTTCCCGGGCGAGTCGCACCGCGGTGCCGTAGACGAGGATGCCGACAAAGAGCAGCACGAAACTGTAGCCGGTGATCCCGATGACATCGGCGAACTGGACGAGGAGCAACTGGTTTTTGAGGGCCACGCCGAGTCCGTTCCAGCCGAAGCCGGTGAAGAGGAACCCGCGCAGCCACTCCAGACCGCACCAGGCCGCGCCGTTGAGGAAGGCGACCCGGATCAGGGAGAAAGATTGTCCGAAGAGATTTCCCTTCCCTTCGCCGGGCGCGAGCGGAACCCATCTCCCCACTGTCGCGGCGAAGGCCCCGAAAACCGCGAAATAGAGCGCGAGATAACAGGCGAAAGCGAGCAGCGCGCCGAGACCTGCCCAGACCGTTCCCGCGACGTGCGAGATCTCGGTGATGAACCGGACGTCGATCAGAAAGAAGGCGAAGCCGGTCAGGAACCCGAGAAAAAAGCCGCGTTTCCATCGGGCCCGTCCCGGTTTGCGCGGAGGGGAAAACCAGAGCGCGGTGAGGAGCGGCGCGGACCAGAACCAGATCAGCCCGCCGTAGTCCCACCAGGGGTAGCAGAGGGCGAGGAGCACGCCGCTGAGCAGCGCGGCCGCCTCCGGCCAGTAGCGCGACGCGGCGGAGCGGAGGGAGCGTGGGGGAGCCGTCGGAGGGGATGTTTTCTTCGCAGCCTTACGCGACGATTTTATGGGCATTTCTTACTCAAGCGTCTATTCCCGTCCCGTCGATTGATCTTTTCCCATACGTGGGCCCAGCGCTGGAATTTTAGCAAATTCCTCTACGAATCACACTCTTCCAAACGCGTGCGCATGTCGGCGAGGACGGCGGTCTTGAGGGCTTCAAAAGAGCGGCGGGCGATCTCCTTGGCGGAGGCGAGCTCCTCGGGCAGGTTGATGCCGCCGCAACCGGGGCGGGGCCGTTGGTAGAGATAAAATTTGATCTTCGGTTCGGTTCCCGAAGGCCGCACCGCGAAGGCCCGGCCGTCCTCCAGATCGACGAAGACCATTTTTTCCTTTGGGATGGGGTCGCCTTCCTCGTCGATGAAATCTTCGTTCGCGAAGTCGCGCACCCGCACCACGGGCGACCCGTCGATCACCGTCGGAGGCGACTCGGCGTAGCTCCGGGCGAGCCGCTGGATCTGCGCGGCACCGTCGGCACCGGTGAGGGTTTCGGCGTGCTGCCCCTCGAGATGGACCCCGTGGCGGATGAAAAGCTCGTCGAGCAGTTCGACGCAGGTCATTCCCTTGGAACGGGCGAAGGCGGCCACCTCGGCGAACATCACAACCGCGCCGTTGGCGTCCTTGTCCCGCAGGAAATCCGCGCCGAGATAGCCGTGGCTCTCCTCGCCGCCGAAGACGAAAAAGCGCGAGTGGGCGAAGCGCAGATTCCGGGTCTCGACATCGGAGAGCTGGCGGTAGTTCTCCCGGAGCTCGGCGGGGATCGCCTTCTCGTATTTCCGCAACTTGCCGCCGATGTATTTGAAACCTGTGAGGGTATTGACGATTTTGACATTGCCGTGCGCGGCGATCGCGGTTTGCAGCTCCGTCGTCACGAAGGTTTTCACGATGACCGCGCGGTCGCGGTTCGCGGGAGTGATGATACCCTGTTCGGTGAAGGCGAGGATACGGTAGTAGGCGATCAGCGACCCGATTTGGTTTCCCGTGAGGAGGGTCATTTCTCCCTTCTTGTTCCGCACCACCACGCCCATCCGGTCCGCGTCGGGATCGGTCCCGATGACAATGTCGGCTCCGCTGGCCTCGGCCTGATCGACCGCCATTTGCAGGGCCTCGGCGTTTTCTGGATTGGGCGATCGCACCGTGGGAAAGGCACCGTCTTCGACATCCTGGGCCGGGACGGTGTCACAGGTGAACCCGAGTCGGCGCAGGAGCTGCGGCGAGATCGTGCCGCCGGTGCCGTGGATGTTGGTGAAGACGATCCGGAGGTCGCCCTGCTCTTTCACCATCGCGGGATCGAGGAGCAGGGTCTCGAGCCGCTCCAGATAGACTTCGTCCATTTCCTCCCCGAGCGGATGGACCTGACCGCGACGATTTTCCGCGACGGGTTCGTAGCTCTCGCCGGTGACGGCTTCGACTTCGGCGATGATGGCGTTCGCCTCCGCTTCGAGGACCTGGGTGCCGTCGTTGCTGTAGACTTTGAAACCGTTGTCGTGCGGCGGGTTGTGGCTCGCGGTGAGGACGATGCCCGAGGTCGTGCCGAGGTGACGCACCGCGAAGCTCAGTTGCGGGGTCGAGCGGGGCTCGGCGAACAGGTAGACATCGACCCCGTTTTCGACCGCGACCCGGGTGACGCGGTCGGCGAATTCCTTTCCGAAATAGCGGGTGTCGCGGGCCACCGCGAGGGAGGGCCGCCCCTCGCCGGAGTGGCTCTTGAGGAGGTGCCGCACCAGACCGAGGGTGGCGCGGGTGATGTTGTGGTAGTTGAGATTGCTGGTGCCGACGCAGGGGAACTCGGGGCGGGCGTCTGCCGGAGCGTCGCCGCGTTCCGCCGGGGTCACGATCTCCCCGATGGATCGCCCGCGGAGACCGCCGGTGCCGAAGGCGAGCTTTTTGAAAAACCGATTGTTCAGCTCCTTCCAGTGTCCCTCCTTGGCGAGCCAGGCGACCGAGGCCTCGTAGAGCGGGTCGGTGGAATTTCCGAGAAAACCGACGATATTTTCGTGGCTGCTCCGGAGCAGGTCTCCGGAAGCGAGGGCGGCGTCGAGTGTGGCGGAGAGGTCGGAATTCATGGTTTCGCAAGGTAGAAAGAGATGGCAGGATTGCAACCGACCGTCACCGTGAAAAAACGATTCCCCGCTCCCTCTCCCGACACCACCGCGTGGCGCATTTTCCACGATGCCGCCTCGGAGGTGTGGGTCGATCATTTCGACGGGCGCTGGCTCGTGCAGACGCGGGAACCGGACTTCCCCGGATTCGTGACACAACTCGCCGAGGGAGTGGCGGACTCGATCTACTGGCGTCCCCGCGACAAGGCCGCCGCGACCGCCCCGGTTCTCGTCGCCGGAGAGAGCGTGGCGGAGCGCTTCGCGGTGCGGGAAAACGGCGCGTCGTTCTGGATCGACTTCCGGGCGGGCTATTCGTGCGGCATTTTCCTCGACCAGCGTCTCAACCGCCGCTGGGTCGGGGAGATCGCGAGGCCCGGTCAGCGCGTCCTCAACACCTTCGCCTACACCGGCGGGTTTTCGGTGATGGCGGCCCTCGCCGGAGCCACCACCACCACGGTCGATCTCTCCGGGACCTACCTCGATTGGACCTGGGAAAATTTCACCCTCAACGGTCTCGATCCGGCCGCTCATCACGGAGTCAAAGGCGACGCCTTCAACTGGTTGCGGACCTTCGCGCGGCAGGGACGCACCTTTCACGGCATCGTGCTCGATCCGCCGACCTTTTCGCGGAAGGCCAAGGGGACCTTCCGCAGCGAGCGCGATTACGCGGACCTCGCCGCCCTCGCCGCCGCCCTGATCGAGCCCGGCGGCTGGATCCTCTGTTGCGCGAACACCCACGGGCTGACGTCAGAGCGGTTCGAGCGGGACGTCCTCCGCGGCATCCGATCGCGGCGTCGGCGGGTTCTCTCCCGCGAAGACCCGGGGATGCCGCCGGAATTCCGAGGAGACGAGTATTTGAAATCGCTCAGGCTTGTTGTTGAGTGAATCCCCTCCGCCCCACGCGGATTTTTCACCCATGCGCATCATTCGACACACGGACAAAAATTTCTCATCGGCGATGAAAAAGCTCGATCGCCGCTCCGCCCCGCCCGCCGGGGTCGAGGAGATCGTAAAAGAGATCCTCGCCGAGGTCAAAACGCGGGGCGACGCCGCGCTCATCGAACTCTCGAACCGCTTCGACAAGGCCGATTTCAAAAAAGCCGCGGATCTCCGCGTGAGCGAGGCCGAACTCGCCGCCGCCGACGATGCGGTCGACGCCACCACCAAAAAGGCCATCGCCGCCTCGCGGAAAAATGTCATCGCCTTCGCCAAGCGCGGCCTGCGCAAGGATTGGTCGGGCAAAAACGCCCAGGGAGCCGAGGTCGGGGAGCGCTACTTGCCCTTCCAGCGGGTCGGAATCTACGTGCCGGGCGGCAGCGCCCCGCTGGTCTCCACCTCCAACATGACCGTCTGCCTCGCCGCTGCGGCGGGCTGTCCCGAGATCGTCGTGATGACACCTCCTGGGCCCGGGGGCGTCGTCCATCCCGCCCTGCTCTATGCGCTCCGAGAAGCCGGGGCGACCGAGATTTACAAAGTCGGCGGTGCCCAGGGCATGGCCGCGATGTCGCTCGGGACGAAAACGATCTCGCCTGTCCTCAAAGTCTACGGGCCGGGGAATTCCTTCGTCGTGGAAGCCAAGCGCCAACTCTTCGGCGTCGTCGCGGTCGATCTGTTGCCCGGGCCGAGTGAAGTCGTGACCCTCGCCGACAGCAGCGCCACCCCCGCCTTCATCGCTGCCGACATGCTCGCCCAGGCCGAGCACGGCGGAGACAGCGTGATGGGATTGGTGACCGATTCGGAGAAATTGCTCCTCGCCGTCAAAGCCGAGATCGAGTGCCAGATCCAGACCCTAGGGCGTCAGGCCCAGTTGAAAAAAGCGCTCCGGGACGGTGCCTGGATGGTGCTGGTGAAAACGCTCGACGACGGGATCGCCCTAGTGAATGCCTTCGCCCCCGAGCACCTCTCGCTGATCGCCAGAAAAGAGGAGGCCATCCTCCCGCGCATCACCACCGCCGGAGCGATTTTTCTCGGCAATGAATCGCCCGTCGCGGTGGGGGATTTCCTCGCCGGACCGAGCCACGAACTTCCCACCGGCGGGGCCGGGAAATCCTTCCCCGGACTCACCGCCGACATGTTCCAGCGGCGCACCAGCATCGTGCGGCTCGACGCCGAATCCCTCCGCAAATCCGCGCCCATCGTGGAGGCCTTCGCCCAAGTCGAGGGCCTCGACGCCCACGGCCGCTCCGCCACAATCCGCTTGGGATAGCGGCGGCCTGCCCCGAACAGGGTCGGTCGTAGCACCCGACCCTGATAGATCGGTCCCCCAAACGTCCGGAAAGGCACTATCTTATACTTCATAATTCATCCCCCGCCCCATGATCCGCCAGCTCGCTTTTCTCCTGCTCTTTTTCACCCACTGGCACGGGCTCCGCGGGGAGGATGCGGCGGAGAGCGACTGGCGGCATCGCGAAAGTCACCGCTTTCCCGCCGACGAGGCGAGGCAGGGGGTCGCGGTGGATGCGGACCATTTCTACGCGATCACCAACCGTGCCATCGGCAAATACCGCAAGGACACCGGCGCCCGCGTCGCCGGATGGAAAGACGCCGCCGACGGGCGGTTCCGACATCTCAACGCCGGGGTCGTCTTCGAGGGCAAGCTCTACTGCGCCCATTCGAACTTCCCCGCCATGCCCGAGGAAAGTTCGGTCGAGGTCTGGGACACCGCGACGATGCGGCATCTGTCGTCCCACGTTTTCCCGAAACCGCCCGGCTCCCTCACCTGGGTGGACCGGCGCGAGGGGAAATGGTTCGCCTGTTTCGCCCACTACAAGGCCACCAGCGATCCGGCGCTGAGCCGGGTCATGAGCTTCGACGAGCGGTGGAATCCGCTGGCGACGTGGACTTTTCCCGCCTCTGTGATCGCCCGGTTCGGCGGCCACAGCAGTTCGGGCGGGAGCTTCGGCCCCGGCGGGCATCTCTACGTGAGCGGCCACGACGCCACCGAGTTGTATCTCCTCGATCTCCCCGACGAAGGAGGCGGGATGATCCATCGCGGCACCGTCGCGATGAGCGCCGCCGGGCAGGCCTTCGCCTGGGATCGTTCCGCGGGGGACGGGGGGATTTTGTATGCCATCCAACGCAAAACCAGGGAGGTGATCGTTTCGTCCATCGAAAAAAAACCGAGGGATTCGCCAACGAGCGGAGTTTCACCGGAAACCCCTGAATAAACCAGCGCAGAACCCCCATGAACGACGACGAACTCGACCATCTCATCCGCCGGACGTATTCCCCGCCGGAGTTTTCGCCCTCTTTCCAGCGGGAAGTGTGGGCACGTGTCTCCGTGGCGCAAGGGGGATCACGGGCGGCGGGGGGACGGCGCTGGATGGAGGCGTTTTTTCCGGTGCTCGGTCGGCCCGCCACCGCTCTCGCCGCCGTGCTGGTGATGCTGCTCCTCGGCGTCGGCCTCGGCAAACTCACGGTGCCGCAGCCCGATCCGGTCGAGCTGCGGAGCGCGTATCTCACCTCGATCCATCCGCTCATGGCGGCACACCACGACGACCGGAAATGAGGCGCGGTTTTCTCATCCTGGGCCTGGCTCTGCTGGCCGGGTGCGCCGGTTTTTTCCTGACGAGCAGGCAAGCATCGGTCGGGAACGACGACGTGGCCCGGACCTCCGCGGCGGTTCCCGCCCTGCAATGGCTGCGCGAGGAGTTCGACCTGACCGACGAGCAATGGGCGAAGGTCTCGGAGCTGCACCGCGCCTACCTGCCCACCTGCGAATCGCTCTGTGAAAAAATCATCGCGTCCCGCGAAAAAGTGGCGGGTCTCGTCCGGGAAGGAACGGCGGTCTCACCGGAACTCGCGGCGGCGTTGCGCGAGCACTCCCTCCTCCTCGCCGAATGCCAGACCGCGATGCTGGGGCATCTCTACGAAACGGCCGCCGCGCTCCCGCCGGAACAGGCGGCGCGGTACCTGGAGGAGATGACGCCTCATGTCCTCACCATGACTGCGGATCACGCCTCCGGTTCGCCCCTCCATTAGATCCCGAAGCTGTTGCATGAAGGAAAGGGCGGATACCGATGTGTTGCTGATGCGGAGACTGGCGGGAGGGGATGACCTCGCCCTCAACGAATTGATGGACCGCTGGCGGGAACGGGTCGCCGCCTTTCTTCTGCGAATGGTGGGGGACCACGCCACCGCGATGGACCTCACTCAGGAGACTTTTGTCCGGCTCTATTCCGGTCGTCATCGCTACAAACCCGTGGCGGCGTTTTCCACCTACCTTTTCCACATCGCCGCGAATCTCGCCCGCAGCCAGATCCGCTGGAGAAAGCGCCATCCCGGGGTGCCGCTGGAGGATGAGGAAGGCAACCCCGTCCACGAGGCGGAGGACCGCGGCGTGCCGCCCGACGAGGCCGCCGTGCTGCGGGAGAAAACGGCGGCGCTGTCCCGCGCCATCGCCGCGCTGCCCCCGGATCTGCGCGAGACGCTGCTGCTGTTCACCGTCGAGGAGATGAGTCAGGCCGAAGTGGCACAGACTCTCGGCTGCTCCGCCAAGGCGGTCGAATCGCGCGTCTACCGCGCCCGTCAGGCGCTCCGGGAACGGCTTGCCAAAGAGTCCCGATAACTTTTTCGTGCGATTTTCCGAGGGATTGTGGCGTCGGCGGCGTTACACGCATGGAACCGCTCAAAAGAGGCGTTTCCCGTGAATCCAACACAGCACCCAAGATTATGATACCCCACGATCTGATGAAACTGACCCTGATCCTTCTCACCGGCCTCTTCCTCGGCGCTGGTCTGCTCACCTCGGCGATCGCCTCCTCGTATCCGCTCAAAGTGTGTCTCGTGACCGACAACACTCTCGGCAGCATGGGCAAGGTGATCACCAAAAAACACGAGGGCCAAGAAGTGAAATTCTGCTGCAAGCCCTGCGTCAAAAAATTCAATGCGAACCCGGCGAAATACCTCGCCAAACTCAAGTAAGGTTTCGCCCTGACGAGGCGGAAGATGCCAATGTCCCCCGCGAAGCATCTCGCGAGCGCCAGAGCAACGGGGGATTTTGGCAGATTCCGCTTCCTTCTTACGGAGTTACGGAGCGCTCGTGATGAGCTGGGAAAGGGTCGCTTTCAGGGTTCGCACCTCGTAGGGCTTTTGAAGAAAAGCAATCCGGGGTCTCTCGTGGAGGCCGTGCTCTTCCGGCAACTCGTCGTAGCCACTCGTGAGCAGGATGCCGAGCGCGGGATGACGATGGTGGAGTTCCTTCGCCAGATCCCAGCCCGAGACTCCTTCCGGCATGACGACGTCGGAGACGACGAGAGTGACCGTTTCGGAGATCTCTTTCCAGAGCGCCAGAGCTTCGCGACCCGAAGCGGCTTCGATCACGGAGCAACCGAGCATCTCAAGGAGCTTGCGGACGAGTTTGCGCACGGCTTCCTCATCTTCCACCAGCAAAATGGTGGATCCTGTCAGGTTCTCCTCTTTGAGAGTGACTCGTGCCGGGGAGAGCGGGGCGGGACCATCCGCGAGACCTCGGCGGCCCGTCGTTTCCTGAAAACGTTCGAGGATTTCTTCGCGGGCGCGCACTTTTTGGAGTCGGCCGAGTTGGCCGTCGCTAAAGGCGGAGATGAGTGAGAGGCGAGTCGTCATGCCGTGATTGTCGAGGCGGTTTTCCCTGTTCCGGTAGCCAGCACAGAGAGCGCCCTTGAATCCCTCGCCCCAGTGGATCGGATTCACGATAAAATGTGTCACCGCGTCGTCTCGACCGGCGAGTTCCAGTTCGAAAGGCTGCTTGCGGTCCGCGCTATCCATCGAAGCCAGTGCTTCGATCAACGCCATATGCAGATCCGAATCCGGGGATGCCGGATCCCACGAGAGGGGGAGGGAATCGGTCACAACTACTTTGCTGCCGAAGTGTAGCAACACCATCACATCGGCACCGATGGCGCGCTGGAGCAATTCGAGGCGCGGAACCGGGTCCGCTTGGATTCTCAGGTCCAAGGCCGATTCCACGAAGCGCAAGAGTTCGCCTTCGGCATCTTTCCATTCATCCGCCATTCTCTCGAGAGGAGACTCGCCGTCACTCGTGAGAGGGAGGCTCTCGATGAGGCAGGACAGGACCGAGTGGTCGCCCCGGAGAGCACACGAGGCGGTGTGCCGGACCCGAATCCAATCGCCCTGGCGGTCGGGGTGAAAACGATACTCGATAAAGCTGGGTGCTTCGCCATTCGTCCATTCGCGGTCAATAAAACGAAGGAAATCGGATTGGTCCCGCGGATGGATTCGCATCATCCAATCCTCCAGCGTATCTGCCGTGAGATTCCCGTGCGTGGAGAGCGTATTGGTAGCCGGAGTCCAGTGCCAGAAGGAGAAGGCACCGTCAGCAAAAAGCTCAAGGATCTCAGTGGCAAGCCGACCGCCGGGACGTGTGGCGGGCAAGACAACGCTTTCTGTTGTGTCGGTCGTGGTGGCGGGATCTCTCAAGAGGATTCGATAAGGTGTTTCTTATCGAAATTATAGTGGTTATACTATTATTAACAAGAGTTTATTTCACCGTATCCTCCGCCCCGGTCTCACCGCACTCGGTCACAGGCGGAGCAGACAGGTCAATTTTCGGGTGCTGGGGGCGCTTTCGGTTTCGCTTCCGGTTTGGGCTCCGGTTTGGGCTCCGGTTTGGCTTCCGGTTTGGCTTCCGGTTTGGCTTCCGGTTTGGCTTCCGGTTTGGCTTCCGGTTTGGCTTCCGGTTTGACTTCCGGTTT
>JAAYAT010000300.1 GCA_012719225.1 Verrucomicrobiaceae bacterium | reverse complement strand
GCCGCCAAACGATGGGAAGAACTCTTAACATTCGCCCCATCTCCGAAACAGGTGGAACGCGACAAACGAAAACGAAAATCCCCAGTCAGCACAAGGGCTCTCGGCTTAGCTTGATGCGAATGCCAGCCCAGGATACGACGGATCGCGGTCACTTCTGCACTTTATGGAGTGATCCACGAATCTTCTCCGGATCGCGACGACAATCCAGAACACGATACACAACAATCAAATCCGGCTGCTGCATTCTGTAATAAATCGCAAAGGGAAATCTCTTGGAGAGCAACCGATGGTAACCGATGGTAACCGAAAACAATCCGGTGCATACCGCCATACAGGAGAAGTGATTCGACATCCGAAAAAAGACAATCCTGAAAATAATCGCCTACGCCGCTCTCCTGAAGCTCGTAGAAATCTCTTCCATTGGCCAAATCATCGATTGCCGAAGCCAGGATCTGAATCCTCATCTCTGACCCGTCAGAATCTTCTTTACTTCCGACCAATCGTATATCGCCTCACGACCATCCGCCAATCGAGCCTCGGTCTCCTTCAATGCGTCTTCATGCCACGCGGGGGATTCGAATGTATCCGCATGGCGGCTCAGGTCGCACCAGAGCGCTTCCATCAATCGTAGCTTTTCCAGCCGGGGAAGTCCGAGTGCCAACTCTTCAACGCTCATAGTTGATTATGAACCGGATTGAGCATATTTCAAGAGCGCATGGGGCGGGCACCTACCACCCCAGAATACGGCGGATCGCGGTCTCCACCGCGGTGGCCAGGACGGCGGCTTCGCCGTGGGTGACGGGGATGCTGACTTTGCGGAGGGTCTTGTCCTTTTGCTCCTGACGGGAAAGGGTCATCAGATACGGCGCCCGCTCGGGATCGGTTCGATAACTCAGCTCAAACGCGCTGTTGGCGCGCTCGGATTGATGAAAGAGCTTGGACCGCTCTTGCTGCCCCTGCAAAGTCGCGAGGATGTCACCGAGATCGCTCAAGCCCCATTTCATCGTGATCTTGTGTTCCCAGTCGAATTGTTTTTCGCCCGACTGGGTAGCGGCGTCGACAAAAACGCTCGCCTTTTCCCGATTCCATTCAAAGCGGATCACCCCGCCGCTGCCCCGGCGGTTCGGTTTGTAGATCGCATAATCGAGGGAGGTTCTGGAGGAGGCCGGATCCCCTTCCCGGTCTTTGCCGTAGCTGCTCATGACCAAAAGGGATACCAGAATCCCCCGGCCAAAGGCAAGTTCCCTTTCGTCCGCCTCCCCACGGGATGCTACAGAATCCCGCCCGGCGCGTACTCGGCGGCCCCTTCGCACCGCGCGACAAAACGATCCGCTTCGGTGAGAAAATGGTCGATCTGCCCGTCCGTGGCTCCGGCGTTGGCCCGGCCCTCGTCGAGGCAGGCCCGGAGTTCGGCGGCGCTCATTTTGAGGCGATCGTCGGCGGCGAGGCGATCAAGGAGATCGTTGGTCTCGCTCTCCCCGGCGCGGTAGGCGCGGGCGGCGGCCACGGCGTGTTCTTTGATGACCTCGTGGGCGGTCTCGCGTCCGACGCCGCGCTTCACGGCGGTCATCATGATAGTGGTGCTGAGGAGGAAAGGAAGGTAATGACGGTTTTCCCGCTCGATCACCGCGGGGTTGGCGTCCATCTGGTCGAGGATGGTGAGCAAAGTTTCGAGGAGTCCGTCGGCAGCGAAAAAGGCATCGGGCAGCATGATCCGGCGCACCACCGAGCAGGAGACATCCCCTTCGTTCCACTGGTCCCCGGCGAGGCCCGAGGCCATCGTGAGGTAGCCGCCGAGGATGGTTTTGAATCCGTTGACGCGCTCGCAACTGCGGCTGTTCATCTTGTGCGGCATCGCCGAGGAACCGACCTGACCTTTGGCGAAACCTTCCCCGGCGAGTTCGTGTCCGGCCATGAGCCGGAGAGTCTTGGCGAAGCCAGAGGGAGCCGAGGCGATCTGGTTGAGAATCGAGACCACCTGGAAATCGAGGCTGCGGGGATAGACTTGGCCGACGTTGGTGAAAACCTTCGCGATGCCGAGGTGGGTGGCGACGCGGCTCTCCAGTTCGCTCACTTTGGCGGCGTCGCCATCGAAGAGGCTGAGCTGGTCGAGCTGGGTTCCGACGGCACCCTTGAGACCCCGCACGGGATATTGGGCGATGGTTTCGTCGAGCTGGCGGGCGGCGAGGAGGAGTTCTTCGCCGAACATCGCGAGGCGTTTTCCGTAGGTCGTGATCTGGGCGGCGACGTTGTGGGTCCGCGCGGTGATGACGAGGTCGCGGTATTGGTCGGCCTTCCGGGAAAAGCGGTGCAAGGCCGCGGCGGTGCGGAAACGAATGATTTCCAGAGCGCGGAAAACCTGGAGCTGCTCGACGTTTTCCGTGAGGTCGCGGCTGGTCATGCCCTTGTGGATGTGCTCGTGTCCGGCCAGCTCGCAGAATTCCTCGATGCGGGCTTTGACATCGTGGCGGGTGACCCGCTCGCGAGCGGCGATGGAGGACAGATCGATCCGGTCGATGACTTGTTCGTAGGCGGCGATGGCCTCGGCGGGAATGTCGAGCCCGAGGTCGCGCTGCGCTTTCATCACCGCGACCCAGAGTTCGCGCTCCAGCCGGACTTTTCCTTCGGGGGACCAGACCGCTTTCATGGCAGCGGTGGCATAGCGTTCAGCAAGGACGTTGGGGATCATTGGGGAGGAGGAAAGTAGGAAAGTAGGAAAGTAGGAAAGGAGGAAAGGAGGAAAGGAGGAAAGGAGTAGAGAAGTAGAGGAGCTAAAGAGCTAACAGCTAAACAGCTAAACAGCTAACCCGCGCAGGTAGTCGAAGGAATAGATGCCGGTGTTGTGTCCGTCGGAGAAGCGGAACTGGATCGCGTAGCGCCCCACGGGGACCCAGCCGGTCACGGTGACGCCGCTGAAGTCGCGACCGTGTTCGTTGCCGCTGATCGCCTTGCCGAGAAGGTCGCGCTCGCCGGTGGTCTCGGCGCTGGGGGAAAGGGCGCGGAGCCGGTCCATTTTGCAGTAGGTTTCCGTGCCGTCGTTCCAGCGGATCGCCACTTCGTCGCCGATGAGTTGTATGTCTTTGAGTCCGGTCATGGAAAAAGAGGGGGCACGGGTAGCACGGGCCGGGGCGCGAGGCAACAGGGTATCGTGGGCGGGTCGAGAGGGTCGGATGGTCCGAGGGACGAGGCCGGAGGAGAATTTTCGCTTTTGATTTTCCTCCCAACCCACCGCAAGGTCATCGACCTATGAAGATCGCCAAGGATGGAATCCGCTCCATTGTGAAAATCGGCTACGACGGCAGGGTCTACAAGACCTTCCGGGGGACGGATAAGGACAAGCGTTTCGCCAACGAGGTCCGTGTCCTCAAAGTGCTCGAGGCGCGCGGCTGCGAGTTCGTCCCCCGTCTCCTCGACAGCGATCCCGAGGCTCTCACAATCGTGACGAGCAACTGCGGGGCTCCCGCCGAGGCGAGTATCAGCGAGGGAAAGGCGGCCGAGCTTTTTGAAATGCTGGAGCGCGACTACGGCGTCGTCCACGACGATCCATTTCCCCGGAACATCACCTACAACGCCCGCCAGGGGGTCTTCTGCATCATCGATTTCGAGCTCGCCCTGGTGAAGGAGGATCCGCAACACCGCTGCGATGACGAAGAGGCCCACCGCACCCTGGAGTGGTGCGGTCTCACCCGCGACGGCAATCGCAAACCGGGCAATCAGGACGCCCTCTCGGTGTTTTCCTCGGAACAGGGATGGGCCAACAGCGCCGACCTGTGCGGCTCGCAGTCCATCGACGACAAGGGCCTGATCTTCGCGGTGAGCGACGGCATGGGCGGCCCGGCGGCCGGTGATGTCGCGAGCGCCCTGGTGGTGCGCGAACTGCGGCGTTATCTCCCCGCGATGATGGGCGATTTCCACGGGGCCGGCGATCCCGAGACCCTCCTCGAGGCGGCGGTGAAATCGCTCCACGAATACGTCACCCGGGTCGGAAAACACGATCCGAAGCTCATGGGAATGGGCGCCACCGTGGTCTGCGGCTTGTTTTATCGCACCAAGGTCTATTTCGCCCATGTCGGCGACAGTCGCTTTTACCGCTACCGCAAGGGGGATCTGAAGCAACTGACCTACGACCACACCCACGTCGGGGCGCAGTTCCGCTCCGGGAAATTGAACGAACGTCAGGCCCGCAGCCACCCCCGCCGCAACATCCTGCAACAGGCCGTGGGGGGCGGTTGTCAGATCGTCCGGCCCCAGGTTTCCTCGGTCATGATCGAGGAAGGCGACTGGTTCCTGATCTGTTCGGACGGTGTCACGGACGGTCTCTGGAACAAGAACATCGCCCGTTGTTTCGCCGAGGCCGACGAGAGCGGAGCCACGCCCGACGAGGTGGCCCGACGCATTCTGGAATGGGCCACGAGCGAGGCTGGCGGGGACGACACGACGCTCTTCGTGGTCCACGCTGTGAAAAAACCGGCCCCGTCCTCACTCGATCCCGCGTAGCAGGACGACGGCGTTGCGCCCGTTTTTGGCCCACTGTTCGCGGCGGTGCGGCGGCAGGGGCTCGAGGTCGCGCGAGCGGATGAATCCGGCTCTCTCAAGATAACCGGCCGCCTGGGTCGAGAGGGCGAAGAGAGTGGTGTAGCCCAGCTGTTTGGCCCGCTCGATCGCCGCCGCCACGAGGATGCCGCCGTAGCCCTGCCCGGTGTGGCCTCTTTTGACATAGAGACAGGCGAGTTCGGCCGTGCCCGAATCCGCGTAGGGATGCATCGCGACGCAGCCCACCACATTGCCGTCGATCTCGAGGACGATGTAGTCGTCGATCACGCTCTGGATGTCGGCGCGACTTCGCTCGACGAGTTGCTCGTCCTCGATCGCCCGGTGGATCAGCAGATAGAGCTCGTCGATATCGGCGCGGGTCGCGGCGCGGACTTTCTGGTAGGCGTCGGAATAGATCATCAGCCCGACCCCTTCGTTGCTGAAAAGCTCGGAGAGCAGGGCGTCCTCGCTGCAACTGCTGATGAGATGGACGCGCGGCACGCCGTCGCGGGTGGCGCGAGCGGCGTGGCGGAGCTTCGAGAGCGTCCCCACGGCGAGTTCGGGATGGGACTCGGCAAAGGACAGGGCCTCCTCCGCCGACCACTGGTGTTGGCGATCCGCCGGGAGGGAGCGGGGATCGGTCGTGGAGACGAAGATCACCTTGGCGGCGTTGAGGGCGCAGGCGACCTCGCGGGCAACGGCGTCGGAATTCACCCGCAGGGTCTGTCCGTCCCCGTCGAAACCAAGCGGAGGCACCACCGGGAGGATGTCCTGATCGAGGAAACTCTGCAGCACGCTGCCGTCGATTTTTTCAATGGTCCCGGTGAAACCCGCGTCGATGCCCCGGATGATGCCGGCGGGATGGGCGTGGATCGCATTGGCCATGGCGGCCTTGAGCTTCACCGTGGTGAGACTTTGCATGACGGAATTGCTCAGCCGGGTGATCGCGTCCATGCTCACCTCGAGGGTGGCTTCGTCGGTCGTCCCGGTGCCGTCAGCATTGGAAAGGGGGACGTTGCGTTTGGCCCCGAGCGCCTGGATTTGGGCGGCCGCTCCGTGAACCAGGACCACCTTGATATTGAGCGAACGCAACACCGCGAGATCGAGGAGAATGTTCGAAAAATCGGGGGAATCGATGACCGCTCCGTCGATCGCGACGACAAAGGTGCGTCCGCGGAACTGCGGCACATACTGGAGGATCGATCTGAGGTCGCTGAAATTCATGGACCCGGGAAATGTTGCCGTGTCGCCCGTGATAATCAACCGGGGAAACATTCGATCCCAAATCGGTTTCAGGGAAGAAAGTAGCAAAGTAGGAAAGTAGCAAAGTGGAGGAAGATGCCAATCTTCCCCGTGGGAGAAAGTCCCCGCCCGCCAGATCAGCGGAGGAATTTTTGCAAATTCCGCTACCTCGAATCGTGGAGGAAGATGCCAATCTTCCCCGTGGGGAGATCCCCGACCGCCGGATGGGCGGGGGAATTTTTGCAAATTCCTCTACGGGACGATGAGAGATTCTGGACGTGAATCGGGGGGAATCTATCACGCGAACAATTTGTCCACGATTTTGGCTCCTTGGCCGTCGGTGAGGGAGGCGGCGAGGCCGTTGCGCTTGTAGGTGAGCTTGGTGTGATCGAGTCCGAAGGCGTGGAGCAGGGTGGCGTGCCAGTCGAAGTGGCGCACTTCGTCGATGACCGCCTTGTGGCTCCATTCGTCGGTCTCGCCGTGGACGTAGCCCCGCTTGAAGCCACCCCCGGCGACCCACATGCTGAAGCCGTAGGTGTTGTGGTCGCGGCCCCATTTTTCGCGTCCGGCATCGTTCTGGAGGACGGGGAGACGACCCATTTCCCCACCCCAGTGAACCACGGTGCTGTCGAAGAGACCGCGCTGTTTCAGGTCGGTGATGAGGGCGGCGGTGGGCTGATCGGTCGCGGCGCAGTTTCGAGGCAGTGCGGAAAGGAGCGAGCTGTGCTGGTCCCACGATTGGCCCGAGTTGAGGACCTGGACGTAGCGCACCCCCCGCTCGACGAGGCGTCGGGCGATGAGGCAGCGGGTGCCGTAGTCCCGCGTCACCGGATTGTCGACGCCGTAGAGCTTCTTGATGTGCTCGGGTTCGTTGGAAATGTCGAGGGCTTCCTTGGCCGCCTCCTGCATGTTCGCGGCGAGTTCGTAGCTGGCGATGCGGGCCTGCAGATCGAGTTCGCCGGGATGGAGGGCGAGATGGTCTTCGTTGAAACTTTGCAGGAGATCGAGCTGCCGCTCCTGCGGTTTTCCGGCGAGAGCGGCGGGCGGATCAAGGTTGAGGATGCGCGGTTCGGTGGGGCGGATCACCGTCCCCTGGTAGACGGCGGGGAGCCATCCGTTAGTGAAATGCTCGCCCTGGAAGGTGGGCAGCCCGTTGGGGTGGGAGAGCACCATGTAGGCGGGCAGTTCCTCGGTTTCACTGCCGAGTCCGTAGGTGAGCCACGAACCGAGGGCGGGACGTCCTGCGGTGACGCCTCCGGCGTTCATGGCGTAGAGGCCCTGGGCGTGGTTGCTCACCCCCGAACTCATCGAACGGATCAGGGTGATGTCGTCGGCGACGCCGCCGAGGTGGGGGAGCAGTTCGCTCAGCTCCATGCCGCACTCGCCGTGCTTGGAAAATTTCCAAGGAGAACCGAATACCTTGGAAGAGGCCTGGGCGAGGTTGTCGTATTTGATCTCGCCGGGGAAATTTTTGCCGTCATACTCGTTGAGCATGGGCTTGGGGTCGAAAAGGTCCATCTGCGAGGGACCGCCCATCATGAAGAGGGAGATCATCGCTTTCGCCTGGGGCCGGAAATGCGGCTCCTTGACGGTGAGATCGTATTGCACCTCGCCGGGCAGGGCGGGCATCACCGGAGAGGCGAGCAGGTTCTCCTTTTTGAGCAGCGCGGCGAGCGCGAGGGTGCCGAGCCCGAAGCTGTTGGCCTGGAGGAAATGGCGGCGGGAACAGAGGGGAGATGTTTTCATTCGATGTAAAGGAAGCGGTTCGAGCTGTAGAGGATCTGGCAGAGGCTCGCCATCGCCTCCGCCGCGGGATCGGGCGCGGGCGCGGCCTCTTTTTTCTTGTCCTTGCTGTCTTTTGCCTTGGGGAGAGCGCTGAAATACTCGTTCAGGGAGGTGGTCTGCCGGTCGAGATAGGCGAGGCTGCGGGTGATCTCCGAGTCGGTCGGGCTTTCGCCGTAGAGAATTCTCCAGGCCCGCTGCAACTGGGCGGTGCGGTCGTCCGGCTTCTCCTTCCGAATCCGTTCGGCGAGGCGCTTGGCGTTTTCCAGGATGAAAGTGTCGTTCATCATGAGAAGAGCCTGGGGGGCCACGGTGGTTTCGTTCCGCATTTCGCAATGCGGCACCATGACGGGCGCGTCGAAGGTGTCGAGCACGGTGACGGGACGGCTGCGACGCGACTCGATGTAGATGGAGCGGCGGAAGTCCTTTTCCCCGCCACTTTCGACCTTGGCCTTGGTGATGGTGCCCTTGTCCACACCGACGACGATGCGTCCGGCGGGATCGCGGGCGATGGAAGAGGGAGGACCGAAGGGCTTGCGCACGAGGGTCCCGGCCGCCGCGAGAATGGAATCGCGCAGGGATTCCGCGTCGAGACGCCGCATTCGGAAGCGGGCGTAAAGAGCGTTGTCAGGGTCCGTCTCGATGGATTCGGGATGAACCGAGGACTGGCGATAGGCCCGGCTCAGGAGGATGGTTTTGTGGAAGGGCTTGAGCTTCCAGCCGCCCTTGACGAATTCGTCGGCGAGCCAGTCGAGCAACTCGGGATGGGTGGGGGCTTCGCCCTGCACCCCGAAGTCCCCCGGGGTGTTGACGATGCCTCGCCCCATGTGGTGCAACCAGAACCGGTTCACGAGGACGCGGGCGACGAGAGGATGCTCCCCGCTGGTGAGCCACTTGGCGTAGGTGAGACGGCGTCCGCTCGAACCCGAGGGGAGCGGCTCGGGTTTGAACGGCTCGATCTCGGGAGTGGTCAGGATGGTGAGTTCGCCCGGCGCGACGGTGTGGGTGGGCTGTTCGTGGTCGCCGCGGTTGAACAGCTTGGTCTCCGGCACCTGCCCTTTGACCTCGGTGAGGGCCATGACAAATTCCTGCTTCGGTTTGGTCGCGCGCAGCGCGGTGGCCTCGGCGCTCTTGGCCTCCACGATCTCTTGTTTTTTCTTGTCGTAGAGGTTGAGGGAGTAGAGGGCGAGGGCGGAGGGATATTTCTTGATGAGGGCGGCCTGCTCGGGCGTGCGGTCTTTCTTGGCGGTGGCGCGGGCGGCCCGGTAGGGCTCCCGGTCCGCTTCGGGGAGCTTGAGCACCTCGACCTCGAAGATCTCGTCGAGAAATTTCTTGCTGAGGGCGCGGGCCTCGGCGTCGATCGCGGCGGCGGCCTTCTCAATCTCGGCCGCTTTGGCGCGCTCTTCGGGGGTGTAGAGCGAGTAGAGGCGCTGGGCGGGTTTTCTCCAGGATTGCCAGTGGTAGGCGGGTTCGAAAATCGCCCGGAAACGGAAGTAGTCCTCGTGGCTGATGGGATCGTAGCGATGGTCGTGGCATTGGGCGCAGGCCACGGTGAGTCCCATGAGCGAGGAACTCACGATTTTGAGCTGCTCGGCGATGACTTGGTTGCGGGCGAGATTCTGGTCGTCGATGCGATCCCCGGTGCCGTCGGGAGCCATCCGGAGAAAGGCGGTCGCGGTGAGTTGGTCGAGGCGTTCCGGGTCGAGCACCGCCTCTTGGTAGTCGGCGTGGGTCGCCCCGGCCATCTCGTCGCCGGCGAGCTGCTCGCGGAGAAAGACATCCCAAGGCTTGTCCTCGTTGAAAGAACGGATCACATAGTCGCGGTAACGCCAGGCGTGCGGACGGACCGAGTCCGCCTCGGCGTAGCCGTTCGAGTCGGCGTAACCGGCCACATCGAGCCAATGCCGCGCCCAGCGTTCGCCGTAGGCGGGCGACGCGAGCAGCTTGTCGATGAGTTTTTCGTAGGCGTCGGGAGACTCGTCGGCGGCGAAGGCATCGACTGCGGCGGGCTCGGGAAGGAGCCCGGTGAGGTCGAGAGTGACGCGGCGGATCAGGTCGCGGCGGTCCGCTTCCGGGGCGAAGCTCAGCCCTTTTTCCTCCATGCCCGCGAGGAGAAAGGCGTCGACTGGAGTGCTGACGAGGGTGGCGTCCTTCGCCTTCGGCACCTCGGGACGCTGCACCGGTTTGAAGGACCAGTGCTCGCGATCCTCGTCGGTGATGATCGCGCCGATCGGAAGAGTTTCGGGTTCAGGGCGGGCGGTTTTGGCGCCCTGGGCGATCCACTGGGAGAGGATCGCGAGTTGGGCCGGCGGCATCGCCTTGCCCTTTTTCGGCATCTCGCCTCGCTCGATGATGTGGATGAGTTCACTGGCCTCGGGCTTCCCCGGAACGAGCAGCGCCACGTCGCCGTCGAGGGCGACGTCCATGAAGCGGCGCAGGCGCAGATCGACCCCGCCGCCGGGTTTTTCCTCTTCGCCGTGGCAGTGCGTGCAGTGCTCCTTCAGAATGGGGCGCACGTCTTTTTCAAAAGTCAGGACAGGGGATTCTCCATACGCCTCGCGAGCTAAAGCGAGGAGGAGGATCGCAGTGATCAATCTCATCCCCGGAAGATGGCCCGGACCGCCATTTGAGCAAACGCGCATTTGCGTAGAGACAGAAATTCAGATTAGTTTCGCATCCGCTCCTCCCAAGCCGATCCAGCCGCTTACCCGAGGTGTCATTCAATCTTCCAACCGCAGATGGATCACGACGACGAACTCGCAGAATCGAAATCAAAGGCCCTGCATCTGATCGGGAGCAACGTGCTGCTCTTCCAAGAGATGGAACATTTGCTCAAGAAAATCCTGCCTCATGCCACGGTTGTGGTCTCTTCGGATACAGACGCCCGGGCCATGGTAACAGAACGAGAAGAGGCGGTCGAGACCTGCACTCTCGGCACATTGGTCAAGCGGTTCATTGCCGAGGTCTGCGATCCGAAAGAACCCGAACTGTCAGGAGAGTCAGCTCAGCTCAGTATCGCCCTCCGAGTTCATTTCGATGACCCCGCTCAAGGTGACGCCAGGATCAAGAACCTAACTGATCTGGTCAAAGGGCGCAATCATTTGATCCATCACCTCATCTCGACGGTCGATGTCAATTCCCTGGAGAGTTGGCGCTCTGTTCACAGTGATCTTGAGCAACAGCAGCGACAGATCCGCTCGGAGATCGAGAGTCTGCGGGAATGGATTAAAATGATGGAAATATTCGGCGCGGCGTTGGCTCATCCGGAAATGAGGCGAGAGTTCATTTACGGACCGATTCGTTATCAACTGAATGAGCAACTTCTGGCCTTTGCGCAGGAGTCCGCCGACCCGGATGGGTGGACATCTCTCAAAGCCGCCATCAATAGCAACCGTTTCGTCTCCCCTGCTTCGATCACGCAATTTCTCGAGAGCGAGCAGGTCCCGACGATTTCGGCCTACCTCAAAGCCGGTGGTGATTTCGAGCTCCGCCAAGACAAAACTCGGAAGGGAAACACCCAAACCTTCTACCGGGCGATCGGGACGCAGAGCTCGATAGGCCCGGAACCCTGCCAGCGGGAAGCTTGATTTCATGCGAAACCTTACCCCTTTGGCAGCCATTCGACTTGCCAAAATTCCCATGAAAGCATCGAACGGGGGATTCGACGACCTTCCCGCCTCCGGACTTCCTCAGCGCAATTTCTCTTCGTACCAGCGGGCGAAGGTCCGGATATCGAGGATCATGGAGAGCCAGCCGTGCGACTTTCCTTCGCGGACGACCAATTCCACCTCGTGTCCGGCGGTGGCGGCGGCCTCGCGGAACCGGGTGCTCTGATCGAGCGGCACGAGGGTATCGGCGTCGCCGTGGTAGATCAGAATCGGGGGCAGGTCCTCGGGAATGTGGTAAATCGGCGAGACGCCGCGCCCGACCCGTTGCCAGACTTCGGGCCGGTCGGTGTCGGGACCGAAGGACTTGCGATAGCTCTTCGGCGGACCGCCATCGTGCAGGTTCTGGGTGGAATCGCCGAGATTGAGCAGATCGGTCACGGGAAAAAAGACCGCCGCCGCCGCCACCTCGCTGCTTTCCCGCTCCACCGGATCGTCCGCCGCCGGATCGCCCGGCCCTCCTCGGGTCGCGAGCATCAGCGAGAGATGTCCGCCCGAACTGCCCCCGCTGATCCCGAGTCGGTCGGGATCGAGACCACGAGCGGCGGCCCCGTGCCGGATGTGGCGCACCGCGCGCTCGATGTCAGCGACGATCTCCATGACCGAGACCTCCGGCTGCGAGTGATGGCACACCGCGAAAACCGTGAACCCCTCGCGCAGGAACGGAGCGGCCAGCCACGGGCGCACCGATTCGGGCTTGGATTTCCAACTCCCGCTCACGAGGAACAGGATCCCGCGTCCGTTGCCTCCCCGGCGCGGGGTGAGGACATCGTAGACGAGGGGACGCCCGTTCCTCTCGCCATAGACGACGCATTTTTCATGGGCCATCGCCGGATGGAGATACCACCAGACCGCCCCGGCCGAGAGCAGGCCCACGAGGACGAGGATTCCGAGAGCGGCGAGGATCTTCAGCAGCACGCGGACCGCCCGTTTGCGCGGACGCGGTGGCATGGAACAATCGGGGTCGGACGGAGGCTTCACGGGAACAGGAAAGGGCGACGGGTGGAACAAGAGCGACGAGACCATCTTCCCCCACGTCCTCCCGTTTGCCAATTCCGTATTCTACTGGTAGAAAGGAACCGGCGGAGCGCGGGGACCGTCCCCGGTCGCGATCCTTTTCCATGGAAGATTTTGCATTCATCAAGCTGACGCCCGGCCGCTACCTCTGCGGGCTGGGTCCTTTCGCGGCCCGCGCCACGGCGCCGGACGACGGGGCGACGGCCTTCTACCGCAACGACTTCGACCTCTCCGACCCCGCTCCCTGGAAGGTCCCCGCGCGGGCTTTCGAGACCGACGACCTCCGCGTGCTCCT
>JAAYAT010000299.1 GCA_012719225.1 Verrucomicrobiaceae bacterium | reverse complement strand
GATCTGAACATTCCTCAAGGCGAAATCACCGCCCTCGTCGGTCCCTCGGGCTGCGGCAAAAGCTCCTTTCTCCACAGCCTCAACCGGCTCACCGATCTCATTCCCGGTTGTCGCGTCACGGGGTCCGTCCACCTCTGCGACGGCACCGAGGTGACCCATCCCAAGGCCGACATCCTCGATCTGAGGCGCCGCGTCGGCATCGTCTTCCAGCGTCCCAATCCCTTTCCCCAATCGATCCGGAGAAATTTCGAGATTCCTCTGATCGAACACGGCTGGAAAAAGCGCGACGTGGCCGATCGCATGGAGAGCGTTCTCCGCGAAGTCGGGCTGTGGGAGGAAGTCTCCGATCGCCTCCACAAAAGCGCCATCGCCCTCTCCGGCGGGCAGCAACAGCGCCTCTGCATCGCCCGCGCCCTCGCCCTCGAGCCCGAAGTGATTCTCTTCGACGAACCCTGCAGCGCCCTCGATCCCATCGCCTCGGGAGTGGTTGAGGATCTCATCCATTCCCTGAAAGGCAAATTCACCGTCGTCATCGTGACCCACAATCTCGCCCAGGCGCGCCGCATCGCCGATCAGGCGGCGGTTTTCTGGGTCTGCGGGGGCTCCGGCGCCCTCGTCGAACACGGCCCCGCCGAACAGGTTTTTTCTTCTCCCAAAGATCCTGACGCCGCCCTCTACCTGAGCGGAGCGCGGGGCTGAGGTCTCCGGGGCCGGGAGAGCTCCAAAACAGGACGGCCTCTTGTGGTGAATCCCTCAGCGCCCTCTCACATCTCTCAGGGCAGGTTCGTCACTCCCATGAGATATCTGTCGCACTCCCGGGCGGCCCCGCGTCCTTCGTTGATCGCCCAGACCACGAGCGACTGACCGCGGCGCATGTCTCCGGCGGCGAAGACCCCCTCGACATTGGTGGTGAAAGTGCCGTGCTCGGCCTTGACGTTGGATCGGGCGTCGGTCTCCAGGGCGAATTGCTCGACGACGCTCTGCTCGGGTCCCATGAAGCCCATCGCGAGGAGAGCCAACTGGGCGGGAATGACGCGGACGGTGCCGTCCACTTCCTTCGGAGTGAAACGCCCCCCCTCGTTGACCCATTCGATGTTGCAGATCTCGAGCCCGGTGAGATTCCCGGCGTCGTCTTTGAGAAAGCGTTTCGTCGAGACGAGATACTGGCGGGGATCGGCACCTTGGACGGCGGCGGCTTCCTCCTGTCCGTAGTCCATTTTGTAGACCTTGGGCCACTCGGGCCAGGGGTTGTTGGCGGCGCGCTCCAGAGGCGGTTGCGGCATGATCTCGAGCTGGATGACACTTTTGCAGCGATGGCGCAGGCTCGTCCCGACACAGTCCGTCCCGGTGTCCCCGCCGCCGATGACGACCACGTCCTTGCCGGTGGCGTTGAGGTCGGGGTTGCTGCCGTCGAACCCGTGATCGAGCTGGTGACTGGTGTTGGCGGTGAGGAATTCCATCGCGAGATGAACGCCCTTGGCCTCGCGTCCCTCGATGGGGAGGTCGCGCCCGAGGGTGGCACCGCAGCAGAGGACGATGGCGTCGAAATCGTTGCGGAGTTTTTCCGTGGTCCACTCGGCGTCACTGCCGATGGAAACACCGGGGCGGAACACGATGCCCTCCTCGGTCATGAGGTCGACGCGGCGCTGCACGACATCCTCCTTGTCCAGTTTCATGTTGGGAATGCCGTACATGAGGAGGCCGCCGATGCGGTCGGCGCGTTCGAAGACGGTGACGCTGTGACCGGCCTGGTTGAGTTGGTCGGCGCAGGCGAGTCCGGCGGGACCGGATCCGACCACGGCGACTTTTTTCCCGGTGCGGACCGCGGGGATGCGGGGCACGATCCAGCCTTCGGCCCAGCCCTTATCGGTGATGGCCTGCTCGATAGTTTTGATCGTGACCGGCGGCTCGATCACCCCGAGGACGCAGGACCCCTCGCAGGGAGCGGGGCAGACGCGTCCGGTGAACTCGGGGAAATTGTTGGTCTTGTGGAGGCGTTCGAGAGCCTCTTTCCAGCGGCCGCGGTAGACCAGGTCATTCCACTCGGGGATGAGGTTGTTGATAGGGCAGCCGCTCGCCATACCGGAGACGAGGTGCCCGGTGTGGCAAAAGGGGGTGCCGCAGTCCATACAACGGGCACCCTGGGCGCGCCGCGCCTCTTCCTCGCCGTGGATCTTGAATTCCTTCCAGTTTTTGAGGCGTTCGATAGGGTCAATTTCAGAATCGGTCTTGCGGCCGATTTCCATGAATCCGGTGGGTTTTCCCATAATGTGTAGCGTGGAGAGTGGTGGGATGAAGGTGATGTCGGCGGGGATCAGTTGCCCCCGACGCGGGAGAGGTCCCGCATGTTTTCCTCGAAGGCGGCCATGGCGGCTTCGTCGCCGGAGAGGCCTTGTTCTTCGACTTTGCGGAAGCATTCGAGCATGCGCTCGTAGTCCCGCGGGAAGACCTTGAAGAACCGGGGCAGTTCGGCGTCCCAGTTGTCGAGAATGGCCCGGCCGCGCGCGGACCCGGTCAGGGCCACGTGTTTTTCAATCTCGGACCTGAGGTTGGCGATGTCGGCGTCGGTCGTCTCGATGACGCGGTAGAGGTTGACCATCTCGCGGTTGAGACGGGTCTCGAACTTGCCGTCGATGTCGTAGACGTAGGCGATCCCGCCGGACATGCCGGCGGCGAAGTTGCGTCCGGTCTCGCCGAGGACGACGACCTGGCCACCCGTCATGTATTCGCAACCGTGGTCGCCGACCCCTTCGACGACGGTCTTCACGCCCGAGTTGCGGACGCAGAACCGCTCCCCGGCGATGCCGTTGATGTAGGCCTCGCCGAGGGTGGCACCGTAGAAGGCGACGTTCCCGATGAGAATATTTTCCTCGGCCTTGAAGCGGGAGCCCGCCGGAGGATAGATGATGATCTTGCCGCCGGAGAGACCTTTGCCGACGTAATCGTTGGCGTCGCCTTCCAGCTCGAAGGTCATCCCGGGAGGGGCGAAGGCGGCAAGGGACTGGCCCGCGCTGCCTTTGAACTTGAGGTAAATGGTGTCCTCGGGCAGGCCCGCCCCGCCGTGCTGGCGCGTCACCTCGCTGCCGGTGATGGTCCCGACGACCCGGTTGATGTTGATGATAGGCAGCTCGATGCGCACTTTTTCCCCGCGCTTGATGGCGGGTTCGCAGAGCTTGAGCAGGTGGGTGTTGTCGAGGGCCGCGGCGAGTCCGTGGTCCTGCTCTTTCTGGCAGTAGGCACCGACATCGTCCCCGACATCGGGTTTGTGGAAAATGGTGGTGAGATCGACCCCGCTGGCCTTCCAGTGATCGGTGGCCTCGTTGGTCTCGAGGCATTCGACGTGGCCGACCATCTCGTTGATCGTACGGAAACCACACTCCGCCATGATCTCCCGCAACTCCGTGGCGATGAAGGTCATGAAATTCACGACGTGCTCGGGTTTGCCGGTGAAATTTTTCCGCAAAGCCGGGTCCTGCGTCGCCACGCCGACCGGGCAGGTGTTTTTCTGACAGACCCGCATCATGAGACAGCCCACCGAGATGAGCGGTGCGGTCGCGAAACCGTATTCCTCGGCTCCGAGGAGGGCGGCGATGGCGACGTCGCGTCCGGTTTTGAGCTGGCCATCCGTTTCGAGGACGACGCGGCTGCGGAGATCGTTGAGCAGTAGAATCTGGTTGGTCTCGGCGAGCCCGAGTTCCCAGGGCGCTCCGGCGTTGAAGATGGAGGACGAGGGCGAGGCGCCCGTGCCGCCGTCGTGTCCGGCGATGAGAATGACGTCGGCGTGCGCCTTGGCGACCCCGGCGGCGATGGTCCCGACGCCCACTTCGGCGACGAGCTTCACGTTGATGCGGGCGCGCGGGTTGGCGTTCTTGAGATCGTGGATGAGTTCGGCGAGATCCTCGATGGAGTAAATGTCGTGGTGCGGCGGTGGGGAGACGAGCCCCACCCCGGGAGTGGAGTGCCGCACCTTGGCGACCCAGGGATAGACCTTCGAACCGGGCAGCTCACCGCCCTCGCCGGGTTTGGCTCCTTGGGAAATTTTGATTTGAATTTCGTCGGCGTTGACGAGGTACTCGCTGGTCACGCCGAAGCGCCCCGAGGCGACCTGCTTGATCGCGGAGCGCTTGCTGTCCCCGTTCGGGAGGATTTTGAAACGCTCGGGATCCTCGCCGCCTTCGCCGGTGTTGGACTTGCCGCCGATGCGGTTCATCGCGATGGCGAGCGTCTCGTGGGCCTCCTGAGAGATTGAACCGTAGGACATCGCCCCGGTTTTGAAACGCTTCGTGATCGCCTCGACCGGCTCCACTTCCTCGATCGGAACGGGAGGGCGGTTGCGGCGGAATTTCATCAGCCCACGCAGGGTCGAGAGATTCTCGCTCTGGTCGTTGACCTT
>JAAYAT010000298.1 GCA_012719225.1 Verrucomicrobiaceae bacterium | reverse complement strand
GGCCTTAACGTGCCCAAGTCGGACCCCGATGGCTCATTCGCCGCCACGGATCGGTAGGACGAGCGTATGAATCTCGCACTCGTCACCGCCTACGACGCCACCCTCGCCACCGCCGCCCCGATCCCCGGCCTGCGCAGTCTCGGCTGGTCCGACCTTCCGCCCGATGGACTGACCAACCAGGACCTCACCCGAATCACCCATGCCATCGCGGCCGGCCGCGCGGCTTCTACCCGCAGGACCTACGCCTGGCAGTGGGGACGCTTCGAACGCTGGTGCGCCGGACGGGGCATCACTGCGATGCCTGCCTCACCGGTCACTGTCTGCGCCTACCTCGCCGACTTCGCCGCCCAGGGCGTCGCCGCTGCCACCATCGAGTGCGCCTGCGCCGCGATCGCCGCCGCCCACCAGACTGAAGGCGAGGTGAACCCGATCGCCGAGCAGTCGGTCAAGGCCGTCCGCCGCGGTCTGCGCCGGACCCTGGGCACCGCACCCCGCCGCCAGTCCCGACCCTTGAGCACCGACGACATCCGTCGCATGCTCGCGAGCATCGACCGCGCGACGGCTCGCGGCACCCGGGACGCAGCCCTCATCCTGCTCGGCTTCGCCTCCGCGCTGCGCCGCTCGGAGCTCGCGGGCCTCGAGCTCGCCGACATAGAACCCAAGCCCGAAGGCCTGCTCATCCGCGTCCGCAGGTCCAAGACCGACCCCGAAGGCCGCGGCCAACTCGTCGGCGTCGCCCACGGTCGGCACGCCGAGACCGACCCCGTCACCGCCCTCGACGCCTGGCTCGCCCACCGCGGCACCGGACCCGGACAGCTCTTCACCGGCTTCCACCATGATCGCATCGGCTCCCGCCCCTTCACCGGCAGCGGCCTGGCCCGCATGCTCAAGGATCGAGCCGCTGCCGCAGGGATCCCCTCCGAGCGCGTCAGCGGACATTCGCTCCGGGCCGGGCATGCCACCGCCGCCGCCTTGGCCGGCGTCGGACTCGAGCGCATCGCCGCCCAGACCCGTCACTCCCGGATCTCCACCCTCGTCGAGCACTACATCCGCCCGCTCGAAGCCATGAAGGTCACCTCCAGCCGCGACCTCGGCCTCTGAGACCCGTGGACCAGGCGAACCGCCCGATTGCTGAGGTCGGCTACCTCGACGGCGTCTGGATTGCGACTAATCGAGGGCGCTGATGCGGCATATCAGTAGGCTGAGACGACGAGGAGGCGCGAACCGATGACCGCTGCAGTGATCGAGCCAGAACCGGTGCCGCTGGTCCGCGACCAGGCCGGACGGCTCATGGTGCCCGGGACTCGGATGTCCCTCGACATCCTTGTCGCAGAGTTCAAGCAAGGTAGGACTCCTGAAGCGATCCACGACGACTTCAAGATGGTCTCGTTGGCCGATGTCTATGCGATCTTCTCCTACTACCTTCGTCACCGCTCCGAGGTTGAGGTCTACCTGGCGGAGCAGGAGCGCGAGGGTGAGGAGGTCCGGACCCGAATTGAGGAGGCTTTCCCGCCCGAGGGCCTACGCGCCAGGCTGCTGGCTCGCCTTGAGTCGTGACGCCACGGTTCCTCGTCGATGAGCACATCAACCCTGCCTCGTCTTGGGGTTGAAGCGGCTGGTTCCTGACATCGACATTGCGAGCGTGCAGGAAGTTGGGCTCCGAAGCGCGGATGATCCAACGATCTTGGAGTTGGCGGCATCGCATGGGAGTGCTCATCACGCGGGATGTCAAGACGATCCCGTCGCATGCGTTCGAGCGGGTCAGTGTGGGACAAGTGATGTCTGGGGTCTTGGCGTTGCCGTCGACGGTCTCGATGGCGACCGCCATCCAGGAGCTGGCATTCATCGCCGTCGCTTCGGAGGCGGAGGACTGGATCGACCGAGTGACCTATCTGCCGCTTCGCTGAAGCTACGGCGGGACGACCGATCACCTGGGAGGTACCGAAAAAGACCGCCAGAAACTAGCCATAAACAGTCGGTCGGATCCCGAGTTTCTCCACTACACTCCGTAGGTGACCGCATGGTCTTCCCGTTCAAACACAAGGAAGTCCACGATGGTCCGAGCCTTTCCGCGGTGGTGAACGCCTCCCGGAGGTCGCAGGTTCAAATCCTGCCCCCGCTACCACCGTTCAGGCCCGGGATCCCCTTGGATCCCGGGCCTGAAGCATGTCCGGGCAGATGCGGACGACGGGGTGCTGGGCGAGGGGTGTCGGG
>JAAYAT010000297.1 GCA_012719225.1 Verrucomicrobiaceae bacterium | reverse complement strand
TTTTCGAAATACCACCGGGAACCGCGCAGGGCGAAAGCGCGGTTCACTTCCTCGCGGCGGGAGGTGAAATAGTGATAGGTTTTGGGCAGAGGGCGCTTGCTCTCCCGCTCGGGATCGGTGTAGGCCACCGGCGGATAAAAACGACCTTCCTTTTCGGCATAGAGGTAGGCGGTGATGCGGAGTCGCTCGGGGATGTCCTCTTCGTTGCGCGTGGGACCGTCCACCCAGTCGGCGTGCATGCAGAAGAACTGCGTCAGATACCATGCGATGCTCTCCTCGCGGTCGTGGAAGGCGTTGTGGTGGGGTGCGGACCAGCGTTGCCGCAAGGCCTCGGGTTGGATCTCCCAAGCGGCGGCGGTGATGATGCGGTGACCGGTGCCCCAGGCGGCGGCGTGGGTGGGGAGGAGCAACAGAGTCGCTGCGGCGAGGAGACACCCTTTGGCGAAAAATGTGGCGTTCTCTTCCCGTTTGTTTGGTTTCATACTCGTGATTGCACCAAAAAAGCCCCGCCCGGTCAACTCTGGTGTCCGGGAAGCCGAACTCTTGCGCCTGAGCGTGAACACGATTGGAGACTCGTAAACGTCTTGAATCATGATTTTCCCCGGGCTATATTGAGGTCATGAAAACGATTACCATCACCGAGGCGAAACGGAGTCTCGGTCGGTATCTCAAGCGGGCGGCGGAGGGAGAGGATATTGGGATCCTGAGCGGCGCGGATATCATCCTGCTACGCAAGGTCGAAGTGGCACCGGTGGGCCTCGTGGGTGCCTCGATGCCTTCCGGAATCTCCGATGAGGACGATTGGCCTGTCTTCGAAGCGACGGATGGCGGCCCCGTGGATGGTGCGTTGAACCATGACCGATACCTTTATGACGATCCCCACGGCAAACATGCCGGTGGCAAAATACGGCCATGATTTTCGTCGATACCGGAGCTTGGATTTCCCAATTCAGCAAACGCGATCAGTATCACAAAGAGGGGGCCACGACCTTCAAGGGGCTTCAAAACCGGCAGGTTCACTTGGCGACCAGCATTCCGGTAATTTATGAAACCCTCACCTTTTTGACTCGGGAAGTGGGGCCGGAAACCGCCATCGAGGCCGGGCGGCAAATCTTCGGGTGGAAAAGCCTGTGCCTGATTCGCCCCGATGCCGACGACGAAAACAAAGCCTTGAAGATCATGGAGAAATTTTCGGACCATCCCATCGGCTTCGTGGATTGTCTCAGTTTCGTCTTGATACGACGTCACCGCATCGACACCGCCTTCACCTTTGACCGGCACTTTGCAATCGTCGGTTTTGCCACCCTGCCGGGAGAAAATTAGAGAGCCTCCAGGGGACCACCCACCGCCCGCCCCGCACAAACGTCCCTTGAGAATCGGATTTCACGTGTGGACCGTATACGGTATATCGCCCAGCTTCGTCCCTCCTGTATGTCATCGCCTCGTTTTCTCTTTCCCGCGCTCTTCCTTCTCGCGGCCCTGCTGCATTCGTCTCTTCCGGCGCAGTCGCCGTCGGCGCGGTCCGCCGCCGTCCGCGACAGGAACGTGGAGGCTCGCCTGCTCTCCAGCCACAGCACGATCCGGCCCGGCGAAACTTTCACCATCGGGCTGCAGTTGGAGATGGATCCGACCTGGCACACCTACTGGATCAACCCGGGCGAGACCGGCCTTCCCACCACCTTGAAACTGGATCTGCCCGAGGGATTCACCGCCGGGGATCTGCAATTTCCGATTCCGAAAAAATTCATCACCGATTTCGGCTACGACGTGCGCGAGGCGGGCTACGGCTACGAGGGTTCCGTGGTCCATCCCGTGACCATCACCGCTCCGACCGATCTCAAACCGGGAGGGACCGTCACCCTGAACGGAGCGGCGTCCTGGCTGATGTGCGATCCGAACACCTGCATTCCGGGAAAGGCGGCTCTCTCCCTCACCCTTCCGGTCGGGGAGGAGTCGGTCGCTTCGTCCGAGAGGGGGCTGCTCGAATTGTACACGAAAAAACTCCCCCATCCGCTTGAAGCTCCCGCCGCAGTAGCGCTGGAAGGTGACCAGGTGGTGCTGAAAACGACGGTCCCCCAAGGCACTCTCACCGCCGGAGCGACCCTCCATTTTTATCCCTTGCGAAATTTGGTTTTCGACGCCTTCGCCGATGCCGCAGTGACCGTCGCCGGGGAGGACGTCACCATCACGGCCAGCAAGCACGAATCGCTCGCGGCCGCCCCCGACGAGTTCTCCGGACTGCTCATCGCGGAAACCCCGACCGGCGGCACGGGGTACATCGTCTCCACCGGCGGAGCCGATCCGGCGGCGGACGAAGCGGCGACGACCGCCGCGAGCACCGGAGCGGCCTTCGCCCCCGCCCCGGGCGCGAAGGCCGAAGCTCTCCCCTTCGGCGGCGGCATTCTCGGGATACTCCTCGCCGCTTTTCTCGGCGGCATCATTCTCAACATCATGCCTTGCGTCTTTCCGGTGATCTCGCTGAAGGTGATGTCCTTCGTCGGGCTCGCCGGAGAAAACCGCAAAAAAGTCCTCGCCCATTCGTTGGTGTTCGCCCTCGGCATTCTCGTCTTTTTCTGGCTCCTCACCCTCGCGATGCTGCTCCTGCGCAACCTCGGCGGCGACGAGATCGGCTGGGGGGTGCAACTGCGCTACCCCGGCTTTGTCATCGGCCTGATCTTCGTCATGGTTATCGTCGCACTGAGCCTTTTCGGCGTGTTTGAGATCGGCGCCTCGATGACCGCCGTCGGCGGCGGTCTCGCCAACCAGACGGGGTATGCCGGCAGCTTCTGGAGCGGTGCTCTCGCGGTGCTCCTCGCGACTCCTTGCACCGCCCCGCTGATGGCTCCGGCGATCGGTTTCGCCCTCGCCGCCCCGGCCGGACTGATGTTCCTCGTCTTCACCTGCCTCGGTCTCGGACTCGCCGCGCCGTATTTCCTCTTCGCCCTTTTCCCCAAGCTGCTCGACCGCCTTCCCGCGCCCGGGGCCTGGATGGAAACCTTCAAGCAACTCATGGGATTTCCCATGCTCGCGGTGGTCGTGTGGCTCACCGGGGTGCTCTCGAAGCAGCTCAACGTCGCGGGCCTGCAATGGGCGCTCACGGCGGTCCTCTTCGTCGCCATCGCGGCCTGGATTCTGGGGCGTTTCGCCGGCTACGAACGCCCCGTCGGCACGCGGGTCAAAGCGCGTCTCGCCGCCGCCCTCGTTTTCCTGCTCTCCCTCGGGATCGCCTGGGAAGCCTCCGCCAAACGGGTTCTCCCGACGACCGTCGATATCGCCGAGGTTATCGCCGGACATCGCGCCGAGGGGAAAAATGTCTTCGTCGATTTCACTGCGGAATGGTGCATCACCTGCAAGGTCAACAAGCGGGTCGCCATCAACACCGCCGCGGTGCAGGAGGCCTTCCAAGCCAACAACGTGGAGTTCGTCACCGCCGACTGGACCAACGAGGATCCCAGCATCACCCGGGTGCTCGCCGAATTCGGCCGTTCGGGAGTCCCGTTCTATCTCCTCTATCCCGCCGACACCTCCCGGCCGCCGCTGCGTTTCGGCGACGGCATCATCACTGCGGGGGACATCCTCGAAGCGATCGAGAAACTGAAAAGGTGACTCTTTCCGTCACCCGGCGTATCACACGAACAGCTCGCGGATCGCGGTGCCGCGATCAGTGACGGGCACCGGGCGGTCGCCGGAGAACAGGTCTTTCTGATAGTCGATCCCGAGGGCGTGGTAGATCGTGGCATGCCAGTCGGGCACGGAAATGGGTCGCTCCACCGCCACTTTCGAGGCCTCGTCGGTCTTGCCGATGGCCCCCTTGTGTTTCAGTCCGCCGCCGGCCATCAGCACGCTGAAGACCGAGCCCTGGTGTCCGCGCCCTCCGCCCGCATCGAATTCCGAGGGTCGTCCGAACTCGCCCGCCACGCAGATGAGAGTGGTGTCGAGCATCCCGTGGGCCTCGAGATCATCCATCAGCGCGCTGAGAGCCTGGTCGAGTCCGCGAATGAGTTCGTGCTGTTTCACCTGGCCATCGTTGTGGGTGTCCCAGCCGGTGCCGTTGGTGAAATTCAGGTTGTCGAGGATCTCGACAAAACGCACCCCCTGCTGGAGGAGGCGGCGGCCGAGGAGGCAGCGCTGCCCGAACTCGCCTCCGTAGCGGGCGCGGAGTTCGTCCGGCTCGGACTCGAGGTGGAAGGCTTCGCTGAAGGGTCCGTTCGCGAGGGCGCGGCTCTCGTCGATGAGGGTGTCATACTGCACGACCGGGTCGTCCTCGTCGCGGGTTTCGCGAACGGTCTCGCGGATTTTGCCAAGGAGAGCGTCGCGCCGCCGCTGCCGTTCCTCCGTAATGTCCGGGGCGGGGGACAGTCCGGCGGGCCCCTTTTCCGTATCGAGCAGGTAGAGGTAGCTGTGTTTCGCCCCGAGAAATCCCGCGCCGCGCGAGACGCTGGGATACCCGGCGAGGACGTAGGCCGGCACGCCCTCCCGCCCGGCTCCGAGTTCGTGCGAGACGACGGATCCGATCGAGGGATACACGGTCGTGCCGCTGACCGGCCGTCCGGTGTGCATGAAATTCACGGCGGCGGCATGTTCGTCGATGACGTCGTGGGTCATCGTCCGCAGCACTGTGGCGCGGTCCATGCGCTTGGCCAGCTCGGGGAGGTGCTCGCATACTTGCACTCCAGGCACGACAGTGTCGATCGCCGGGTAGGCGCTGCCCGCTTTTCGCGTCGCGGGGTCACCGAGCGGTTTCGGATCGAAGGTGTCGACCTGGGCGGGACCGCCTCCGAGCCAGAGGAGGATGCAGGCCTGCGCCCGGCCCTTGGGGAGATCGGATGTGTCCGTGGAGGCGAGCAGCGGATCCACTCCGCCGAGGGCGGCGAGGGCGGCGGAATGTTGGAGAAAGGTTCGACGTTTCATGGGGTGCTCGGATCGGTTGTGGGATCGTGATAGGTCGCTTTCACACCGCGGCGAAGGTGCGTCGGAGGAGGGCGACGGTTTTGTGGATGCCTTCGACTTCGCCGAGTTCGCTGCCTTCGTATTCGATGCCGATGTGCCCGCGATAGCCCGAGCCTTTCACGATCTGAATCATCTTGGTGTAATCGGTGTGGATTTCATTGCCGGCCTCGTCGAAGTCGTGTGATTTCGCGGAGACGCCTTTGGCATAGGGCATCAGTTCCTTGGTGCCCTGATAGCGGTCGTAGGCGAGTCCTTTGGCGTCCTCGGTATAGGCGGGATCGCCGAGGTAGGGGGCTTTTGCCTTCGTGTATTGTTCGGCGTCGCCCCGGTTCCTGACGACGTAAAAGTTGCCGAAGTCGGGCAGGGTGCCGCAGTTGTCGAGTCCGACGTTCCGGATGACATTGGCGAGCCAGGCTCCGTTGGAAGAGAGGCCGCCGTGGTTTTCGACGATGACATTGAGGCCCATGGGAGCGGCGTGTTCGGAGAGGCGGCGGAGACCTTCGGTGCAGAGATCGGCCTGGTTCTCGGGGTTGAGGCCGGGGTCGGAGGCGGCGTTGACGCGGATGCTGTGGCAGCCGAGAAATTTCGCGGCGTCGAGCCACTTGTAATGCCCCTCGACGGCGGCGGTGCGCTTGGTGATGTCCGGGTCGCCGAGATTGCCGACGCGATCGCACATGATGAGGAGGCTGGCGACCCCGAGGTCGTCGCCGCGCTTTTTCATCTCGGCGAGATAGGCCTGGTCCTTCGGTTGGTAGCCGAGCGTGTCGTCTTCGACGAAAAAGAAGTGGTTGGACCACTCCACCGCGGTGAGGCCGAAGGTCTCTTTGGTGAATTTCGGGTAGTCGAGGTTGTCGAGTTCTCCGGCTCGCAGCATTTTGTGGAGGGACCACTGGGCGAGGGAAATTTCGAAAGGAGATTCCGAGGAAAGGGGCGCGTCGGGCGCGGCCGGTTCGCTGCAGCCGGAGAAAAATCCTCCGGTGGCGAGGGCGGAGGTGGTGAGAAAGTGGCGGCGGTCGAATGTCATGGCTCGAGTGTAACCCTGTCGGGTTTCCCGCTCAACCCTCTTGATTGGCGGGGTTGGGGAGGGTCTGGCGGAGCTTCGCCTCGAGTCCGGAATGGCGGTGGATGCTGTCGCTGTTCCGCACGGCGAGTTCGAGGGCGCGTTTTTCTCCGACGAGGAGGACGAGTCTTTTTCCCCGGGTGATCGCGGTGTAGAGCAGGTTGCGCTGGAGCATGATGTGGTGCTGCGAGGAGAGGGGAATGACCACGGCGGGGAATTCGCTGCCCTGCGATTTGTGGATTGTGACGGCGTAGGCGAGCTGCAGTTCGTCGAGTTCCCCGGGTTCGTAACGGACGTGTCGCTGGCCGTCGAAGGTGACGTGGATGGAGGTCGGTTCGGCCGTGATCTCGGCGATGTGGCCGATGTCTCCGTTGAAGATTTCCTTGTCGTAGTTGTTCCGGGTCTGGATGACTTTGTCGCCGGTGCGAAAGGTGGTGCCGAAACGCTCGATCTCAAATTTCAGTTCCGCCGGAGGATTGAGGGCGGATTGGAGGGTGACGTTGAGTTCCCGGGTGCCGAGAGATTGCCGGTTCATCGGGGTGAGGACCTGGATGTCGTCGCGCGGATGGAGCGAGAAGCCCGAGGGAATGCGCTCGGTGATGAGGTGCCGGATCGTCTCGGTGATGGCCTCGGTACCTTGTCTTTCGATGAAAAAGAAGTCGGAATCGGGCGTTGTTTCGAGGGAGGGGTAGCGGCCCCGGTTGATCTCATGGGCGGCCAGGACGATGCGGCTGGAGGCGGCCTGTCGGTAGATTTCGGTCAGTTTCGCGACCGCGACGACTCCGCTCCCGATGATGTCTCGGAGGACGCCGCCGGGTCCGACGGAGGGGAGCTGATCGACGTCGCCGACGAGGAGGACGCTGCCGTGCGGAGGGATCGCGCTGAGGAGCGCGGCCATCAGCCGGATGTCGATCATGGAGGCCTCGTCGATGACAAAGAAATCTCCGGCGAGCGGCTTGTGGGCGTTGCGGGCGAAACCGGTGTGGGGCTGGTATTCGAGGGCGCGGTGGATGGTGAAAGCCTCGCGTCCGGTACTCTCGGAGAGACGCTGGGCGGCGCGGCCGGTGGGGGCGCAGAGGACGGGCTGGACTTTTTTGGCGACGAGAATGTGCAAAAGCGCTTTGAGAATGGTGGTCTTGCCGACGCCGGGGCCGCCGGTGATGACAAAAAAGCGATGGCGGGTGGCGCGGATCACGGCGTCGGCCTGTTCGGCTCCGAGTTTTAGATCGTGGTGCCGTTCGAACCAGTCGAGGGCGGCGGGATCGATCTTCGGAAGAGTGACGGGACCTGCGAGGAGGCGGAGGATGGCTTGGGCGACGAGACTTTCGGCCTCGTGCAGGTCGCTGGGAAAAATGAGGGTTTCGGTGCCGTTGTTCTCGGCGACGACGCGGGTTTCGAGGAGGAGGTGGTTCAGCGGAATCTCAAGCTGAGAGGGTTCGCAGGCGAGGATCGCGCCCGCGTCGGCGAGGAGTTGCTCGCGGGGGAGGGCGCAGTGTCCGTGGCGCGCGGCGGCCTCCGCGAGGATGTGGAGGATCCCGGCCGCGAGCCGACGGGGTGCCTCGGGCGATTGCCCCATCTGTCGGGCGATCTCGTCGGCGGTGCGGAATCCCACTCCGGGCAGGTCGCGGGCGAGTCGGTAGGGATCGGCGCGGAGGATGTTGACGGCTTCTTCGCCGTAGTTTTTATACAGGCGCAGGGCACGGGCGGTGGAGAGGCCGTGGGCGTGGAGAAAGATCATGATGTCGCGGACGGAGCGCTGCCTTTTCCACGAATCCTTGATGCGGAGCCGCCGCGCCTTGCCGATCCCGGCGACTTCCTCGAGCCGCTGGGATTCCGTGTCGATGATGCGAAAGGTGTCGATCCCGAAGGCCTCGACGATGCGACCGGCGTAGGTGGGGCCGATCCCGTCGATCAAGCCGCTGGCGAGAAATCGGCGGATCCCGTCGGGAGTCTCGGGAGGGAGGGCGTGGATGCGACCCGCCTCGAATTGCCGACCGAAACGGCGGTCGTTTTTCCACTGCCCCGTCGCCCGGACCCGCTCGCCTTCGACCACAGCGGGGATGCGTCCGCGCACCGTGGTGGTCTCGCCGCGCGCGTCCCGCACTTGCATGATGGTGAAGCCGTTTTCTTCGTTGTGAAACACGATGGCGTGGACGGTTCCCTCGATTTCGGGGGCGTTGTCGGCGGGCGGACTCATGGGAAAACGGCGGGCGGGCGCGGAAGCGGGTTCATTCTCGTGCTTTACAAGCCTTTACCTGTGTCGCATATTCGCCGCCCCATGGCAATTCTATCCATTTTGTTAACGGTGATCATCATCGCGGTCAGCATACTGTTGGTGCTGATCGTATTGATCCAGCGTCCCAAGCAGGAGGGACTCGGCGCTGCGTTCGGCGGCGGATCGCTCGATTCGGCCCTCGGGGCCCATACCACGGATATTCTCCAGAAGTTCACGACCTGGCTCGGAGTGATCTTTTTTCTTTCGGCGATTGGTCTCGCGATGGTGAAAACCCGCGAATTCCGCGACTCGGCCGCGAGCGATCTGCTCGAAGGGGTCGAGGCGAAGCAGCCCGACATGCCGGGATTGCCGCCTGAATTGATGAATCTCCCGGGCCTGGAAAATCTCACGGCCGATCCGGCGACCGCGCCCGGGGAGGCTCCGGCATCCCCCGCAACGACGCCGACGGAGTCCACGTCCGAAAGCGCTCCGACCCCTGAAGCTGCGACGCCCGCACCGGCTCCCGCCCCCGAAAGCGCTCCGGCTCCCGAAGCCGCGACACCAGCACCCGCCGCTCCGGCAGCGGATTCCGCGGGCGACGGCAAAGCAAAAGGAGAGTGAGCTGTCCGGGTTTTTTCCCAGGTCAATCCGGTTGCCTCCCGGCGTTCCGCCGGTGATCGTGCGATGATGGCTCCCGGACAATATCACGAACCGGCGGGCGGGGCCGCGGAGGCCTCCCGTCGATGGTTGGTGCGCTCGCCGAATCCTCTCGGGGACGCCTGCATGTCGCTCCCGGCGGTGCGCGCCCTGAAGAAAAGCCATCCGCATCTCCATCTCACGGTGTGTTGCCGGGAGAATCTCGCGGCGATGTGGGAGGCCCAGGCCGAGGTCGACGAGGTGATCCCCTTCGCGAAAGGACTCGGCCCCGGCGCGGTGGGCCGGTTGATTCGGGCGCGCGGTCCCTTTGACGGGGGACTGCTCCTCCCTAATTCCCTCCGCTCGGCCCTCGAACTGCGGCTCGGCGGGGTGCGAAAGCTGACCGGCTATGCCCGCTACGGACGGGGCGTCCTGCTGAGCGGAGCGGTGAAGGAACCCGATCCCTCGCCGGAAAAGCAGCATCACGTCCACCGTTATCTCCATCTCGTCG
>JAAYAT010000296.1 GCA_012719225.1 Verrucomicrobiaceae bacterium | reverse complement strand
TACGTCGCCAATTGCCGCCACTGCAGCACCACGATGACGGTCCACCGCAAGGAGGATCGCTTGATCTGCCACATTTGCGGATTTTCCCAACTTCCCCCGAGTCGCTGTCCGGAATGCTCCAGCCGCTCCATTGTGAACGCCGGTTACGGGACCGAACGGGTCGAGGAGATTCTGCGGCAGGTGTTTATCGGAGCGAAAATCAGTCGGGTCGACACGGACACGATGCGGAGGAAAGGGCAGCTCCGCGAGACTCTCAACGGGTTCCGGGCGAAGAAGATCGACATCCTCCTCGGCACCCAGATGATCGCCAAGGGGCTCCATTTTCCGAACGTGACCCTCGTGGGCATCCTCAACGCCGATGTGGGGCTCTACATTCCGGATTTCCGGGCGGGAGAGAGGACGTTTCAACTCCTCACCCAGGTGGCGGGGCGAGCCGGACGCGGCGAGCTGGAGGGAGAGGTCGTGGTCCAGACCCACACGCCGCACCATCCCTCGATTCAATTCGCGCGACATCATGATTTCGAGGGATTTGCAGAATATGAACTGGCGATGCGACGCCAGTTCGGACACCCGCCGTTTTCCCATCTCGCCCTCCTCACTTCCCGCTCGGTGCATCTGGAAAGGGCCGAGTTCTCTCTCAAAACCCTTCATACCCGGCTGAAACAAAACCTGCCCGCCGGGATCACCCTGACGGACCCGCTTCCATCTCCCCTCGTGAAATCACACGACCAGTGGCGCTTCCAGATTGTCCTGAAGTCCGACGGAGCGCGACGCTTGGCCCATCACATCCGAGAAGTGATGAAAGATCTCACCTTCCCCGACGACGTGGTGGTCACGGTCGATATGAATCCCTATTCGATGTCGTAGAGGGGGCGGCGGCGCGGCTGACTGGTGTTTTGAACAGTTTTCCTGCGAAAAGGGTTTGCAATTCGGCGGCACCCTGAGGAAACTCCTTGCATGTCACTGGCATGTGTATTCTCAGGAGCGGTCTACGGAGTCAACGCCGTTCCGGTGGAAGTCGAAGTGAATGCGGCGGACAGTGGCAACATCGACATCAAACTGGTCGGGCTCCCCGACGCGGCGGTGCGGGAGAGCGTCGACCGCGTGGTCACGGCGATCAAGAACAGCGGACTGCGTTGGCCCAACAAGGCGATCACGATCAATCTCGCCCCGGCGGATCTGCGGAAGGAGGGGCCCAGTTTCGATCTCCCCATCGCCATCGGCATGGCCTCTCTCGCCCAGGAACAGAACGGCCCGCTCAAGGAGGACGCTTTCGAAAAATGCGCCCTGGCCGGCGAACTCGCGCTGGACGGGCGGGTGCGTCCGATCAAGGGCATCCTGCCCCTGACGCTCGAGGCGAAGAAGGAGGGGCGGAAAGCGATTTTGGTTCCCAAAGAAAATGCCGTCGAAGCCAGCATCGTCGAGGGGATCTACGTCTACGGGATCGAGACCCTGCGCGATGCCTACGCCTTGCTCTCGGGGGAAAGCGGGATCCGGCCCGAGCGGCTCGACCGGGAGGCCTTTTTCCGCTCGCGGCAGACCTACGCGATCGATTTCAACGAAGTGAAAGGCCAGGCCCACGCCAAGCGGGCGCTGGAGGTCGCCATGGCCGGCGGCCACAACATGCTGATGCTGGGGAGTCCGGGGACCGGGAAATCCATGCTCGCGAAACGTCTCGCCACAATCCTCCCGGCGATGACCGAGGAGGAGGCGATCGAGACGACGAAGATCCACAGCGTCGCCGGACAGATCGACACCAAGAGCAGTTTTCTCGCGACGCGGCCCTTTCGTTCGCCTCACCATACGATTTCGGACGTGGGCCTGCTCGGCGGGAGCAGCCATCCCTCGCCGGGCGAGGTGAGCCTGGCCCACAACGGGATCCTCTTTCTCGACGAGCTGCCCGAGTTCCGCCGCTCCACTCTCGAGGTGCTGCGACAGCCGCTCGAGGACGGCCAGGTCACGATCTCGCGGGCGGCGGGGAAGTTCACCTTTCCCAGTCGTTTCAGCCTCGTTGCGGCGATGAATCCGTGTCCCTGCGGCTACCTCGGCGATCCGACGCGGGAGTGCCGCTGCTCGCCGCGCCAGATCGAGAAATACCGGCAGCGCATCAGCGGTCCCCTCCTCGACCGCATCGATCTCCACGTCGATGTCCCGGCGGTGGAGTATCGGGAATTGCGGGCGGAGAGCGGGGGCGAACCGTCCGCGGTCATCCGCGAGCGGGTCGAGGAGGCGCGCCGGGTCCAGCTCGCCCGTTTTATTTCCCACCCGGGAGTGCTCTGCAACGCCGACATGGGCACCCGTCTGGTGAGCGAATTCTGCCAGCTCGACCGGCAGAGCGAACGCACCCTGGAGCAGGCGATGGATTCGCTCAATTTCAGCGCCCGGGCCTACGACCGCATCCTCAAAGTCTCGCGCACCCTCGCCGATCTCGAAGGAAGCCGGGAAATCCGCGAGGTCCACGTGCTGGAGGCGATCCAGTACCGCACCCTGGACCGCAATCTCTGGGTGTGAGAGGCGGCGGCGGTAGAGTCGGTCCTCCCGGCTGGATCGCAGAGAAATTCTTCCACTTTCGACACAAAGCGCTTGCGAAAGCGGGAATTCCAAACTATCAATGCGACCCTCGCTCCGGACCCCTCCGGAGCCGGGTGACGCTCGGGTGGCGGAATTGGTAGACGCGCAGGATTAAGGATCCTGTGGGGCAACCCGTGGGGGTTCGATTCCCCCCTCGAGCATTTTTCTGTTTACGGCGGACCTTGAGCGCGCTTTCAAAAGATTCCCCGACGGCGATTTTGCTGACCTCCTG
>JAAYAT010000295.1 GCA_012719225.1 Verrucomicrobiaceae bacterium | reverse complement strand
TGGTCGAGATGTACGAGGAAGTCGTACCGGTCCACGCCGTCACGCTCGGCACCGACCACCGGATCACCTTGCTGAGGCAGATGTGGCTCGCCAACGCGCTCGTGGACAGCGGGAGGGCGGGCGAGGCGCTGGAGAAAATCGGTGAATTCCACGCACAGAACGAGGAGGGGAAGCAACCGGATCTGCCCTGGCGCATCACCGAGGGACGGGCGCTGATCGCTCTCGACCGCTTCGACGAGGCCCAGACGATCCTCGAGCGCGCCTGGCAGGAATGCCTCGACCTCGGATACGAGAGCCCGAAGGCGGACGTGGCGACCAAGCAATCGGCGCACCGGACGGCAAGCAGCCTGGTCACCCTCTCCGAACGCACCGGCCGCACCGAGGAGCGGCTGGAATGGCTGCGGATCCGCGAGAATATTTCTCGTCCCTGAAGGCGGCGCAGCGCTGTCGAGCCGGATGCCGAAGCAAAATGCGGGGAACATTGGCATGTTCCTCTACCTCAGCGAGAGGCAACCGTTCCTCCTGACCTCGTCGCATGATCGACCCGTTCCACCGGCCCCGCCGCCTACCGCTTCGCGAAAAGGGAGATCAAGTAGCGCAACTCCTCCTCCACGCCGCTGGCGTCGCCGAGGGTTCGCGCCACTTCGTCCTTCAGCGTTCTGCTGTATCTTCGCTTCATCCGGTGGAACCCCACTTTGGCGGCCCCCGCTTCCATTCCGAGCCGCCCGGCGATCTCGGCGATCGTCCGGTCGTCCCGCTCCCCGAAGAGCCGACCTTTCATCGCGTCGAAAAACCCTCCCTTTCCCCTGTCCCGGTAGTGCTTCTCGAGCCGGCTCATCGTCAGCTCCAACAGATCCCAAGCCCATTGCCGGTCGAAGGCGAGGTCGGGGGATTCCTCGTCGTAGTGCTCCGCGCGGAGATAGTCCTCGGCATTGCAAAAATCCAAAGACAAAGCCTCCCGCCCGCCTCCCCGCTTCACGGCCCTTTGCGCCCGCACCTCCTTCGCCACGAAATTCCGCAACGCGCCCAGGAGATAATTGCGGAATTTTCCAATCTCCGGCGAGGCGTCTTCGAACAGGCGGCTTCCCAGCAGCATGCCGAAGAAGCCTTGGTGAGATCCTCCGAATCCTGCGCCGAATGTCCCTGGTAGCGCAGAAACGCGTAGACCGGACGCCAGTACATCTGGCAGAGCGACTCCAGCGCACGGCCGACGTCGGGATCGTCCCTCGACTTCCCCGCCTCGACCACCCAGGTCCAGCGCGTCTCGGGAAAATTAAAATTGTGTAGGGTGGAATGCTTCATCGCAGGGGGCCTCGGGCTTTCTGGAGGCGGTTCGGAGGACAGCGACGCCCATACGTAGATCCGACCTGACCGGAATGCAATCGGGCGCGGACACCTTCCTGCACCTCCCTCGGAACCCACTCTGTTTCGCGGAATCGGAGTAACTATTCAGCCCGAATCACTCTTGCGCAAGCTTTTCGCCGAGGTCTTCCGGCGATCTGAGCAGTTCGGTGAGGGGCTCAAGTAGGTTAGCTCTTTGCTTGGTTGCCGAGGAGAGGATGGCGCGCAGATCACAAAACGCCTCGGCATG
>JAAYAT010000004.1 GCA_012719225.1 Verrucomicrobiaceae bacterium | reverse complement strand
GCCCGATCACGGCGTCGACAGCGTCGCGGTCGGAGGGATCGGCCCCCGCCTTGGACTGCACCAGCATCATGATCTTGCGCGGGGTGGCGATGCTCTCGACGAATTCCTCCATGCTGTGGGTGCCCTGGAGGTTTTTGTCCGGGTTTTCCGCGAGAAACTGATCCGTCACCGAAGTGGTCCGGTTGAAGACGGAGACACGGAAGCCGCGGCTCTCGACGTTTAATACCAGGTTCTGCCCCATCACCGCGAGGCCAATTAGTCCGAAATCACTCTTGCTCATTAATTATCCTTTGATTGTGTGGGGGAAGCCTACTCACGATTCAGCAATGGCAAGCTCTCATTTTGAATACTCGATCTCTTCCCGTTCCGTCGCGGAGGTCGAAAAAGCGCTCCAACCCTCGACAATACACGGGGCCGACCTGCGTTTCCACGGGGTCGTGCGGGATCTTGAGGAGGGCAAAAAAATTTCGGGAATCGCCTACAGCCACTACGCGGGCATGGCGGAAAAGGAGCTGCGGAAGATCGGCGAGTCGATGGCGGCCGACTTTCCCGACCATCTCGCGCTGGTCCATCACGTGGTCGGTTTCGTGGCGGCGGGGGAGGCGTCGCTGCTGATCCGGGTGCGGACGCGACACAGCGCGGAGGCCTTCGAGATCTGCCGCGAATACCTCCGGCGCATCAAAGCGACGGTGCCGATCTGGAAAAAGCCGATTTTCGCAGAGAAAACGCCCTCGTGATGCTCCGGTTCGGGCGCTTCACTTTTCCACGACCCAGATGTTGCGGTAGCGCACCGGGTTGCCGTGATCCTGCAGGAAGACGGGGCCGGGGCCTTTTTCGTCCTTGCTCCGCGCTCCGCCGGTGGGGCCGGGCAGCGCGATGCTGTCGTGAATGAGGAATCCGTTGTGTCTCACGCTGAGCCGCGCGTCGGCGGTTTTCTCTCCGGCGGCGTCGAACTTCGCGGCGGTGAATTCGACGTCATAGGTCTGCCAGCGCAGCGGCGGATAGCAGAGATTTTGCTTCGGCTCGGCGACCTTGTAGATGCCGCCACATTCGTTGTCGGCACCGCTGAGACCGAAGCTGTCGAGCATCTGCACCTCGTAGCGGCCCGACACGTAGAGACCGCTGTTGCCCCGGTCCTGCCCGCGCGCGTCGGGCATCCAGGGAAGGCGAAATTCGAGATGCAGGGTGAAATCGCCGAAAGTGACGCTGCCGAGGGCGCCCTCGGTGAGCAGATCGCCGTCGAGGACGGCTTTTTCCCAGTGTTTCGCAGCGGATCCGGGCGTGCCGTCGAAGAGCACCACGGCACCTTCGGGAGGCTCTTCGCCGAGGGTCGGGCTGGTGCGCTCGACCCGCTCCAGGGTCGCGGACAGCGAAATATCGGCGGCGCTCGTCACGGTGATCTTGCCGTCGCGGAGGACGCCGGTCCACTCTTCCCGGTGAAAGGTCACGCCGCCGTCTTCGGCTCGTTTCGCCCGGCTTCTCCCGCGCGGTTTTTCGCCGTCCCAGCCGTCACCGGGGAGCCCGCCCATGGAGAGAACCGCTTCGAATTCCCCGTCTCCGAGTGCGATGACCTGCACGCCGACTTTTCGCTCGCCGACCGTGCCGGTGTATTCCCCCTGGATGGCGAAATCGGGATCCCGGGCCGCCTTGGCGGGATCGGACACGGCGGTCGGAGCATCTGCCGCCCGGCACAGCGGGGGGATCAGTCCGGCGAGCAAAACGAAGGCGAGGAAGTGTCGTTTTTTCATGGGAAACGGGGAGGGGAACCAAGCGATGCTACGATTTCCGCGACGCTCCGTCGAGTGTCGAATCGGCCACTCAGCGGCGGCGCAGCACCCGGACCTTGTGCGCCTCGCTGTCACCGATATAGATGCCGCCGTCGGCGTCGGCGTAAATGCCGTGGGGACGCGCCATTTCACATTGGAGCGGATCGGACGAAGTGCCGTTGCCCTTTTTCCCGGTCCCGGCGATGAGTTCGATGGTCCCCTTGGCCGTGTCGATCATGCGGATGGAATGGCTCTCGCAATCGGCCAGCCAGACATTGCCCGAGGCATCGATCGTGATGCCCTTGGGCCCGCTGAGATCGGCCTCTTTCGCCGGACCACCGTGGCCGGTGAAGCCCTTTTTGCCGGTCCCCGCGATGTGGTGGATGAGACCAGCTTTGAGATCCAGCCGGAAGACCTGGTTGCCCTCCCGCGTCGCGAGCCAGAGATTGCCCTCCTTGTCGATGTCGAGGGAACGTGGCCCGCGCAGCGGAGTGCCCGCGATGGGGGCGCCGTCGGGGGTGTCGCCGGCCTTGCCGGTCCCGGCAATGGTCGAGATGATCCCGGTTTTCATGTCGATGCGGCGGATCACGTGATTGCCGATGTCGCAGACGAAGAGATCGCCGTCGGGACCGAACTGGATGCTGTGGGGCTGCTTCAGTCGGGCGGCGGTGGCTGGGCCGCCGTCTCCGCTGTATCCGGCCTCTCCGGTGCCGGCGAGGGTGGTGATGATCCCCGTTTTCATCGCGATTTTCCGCACCGCGTGATTGACCATGTCGACGATGTAGAGATCCCCGGCGGCGTCGAAGCGGAGCTCGTGCGGTTTGCTGAAGGTCGCCTCCAGGGCGGGGCCTCCGTCGCCGGTGTAGCCCACCTCGCCCGTCCCGGCGATGGTGGTGAGGATGCCGTCCTTCCCGATCCGGCGGATGCGCTGACCGGTGTATTCGCAGAAATAGAAAGCGCCGTCTGGCCCCCGCACGATGCCGAAGGGATTGTCGAGTTGGGCGGCGATGGCGGGACCTCCGTCCCCCTGGAATCCTTCCTCGCCGGTCCCGGCGATCGTCTCGATGGTCCAGCCTGCGGCGGCGGCGGGGAGGGCCGTGGCGAAAAAGGCAAAAGCGCAGACGACAAAAAGGAGCGGACCGAGAGGGAAAATTCGTTTCATGGCGGGAGCGTGCCAGAAAACGGCGGGGCGGTCAATGACGGGAGAACGTTCTCTCACAATCCCCAGGCCCCGCGTTCGGCCCGCTGCGCCCGGCGCTCGATGGATTCCAGTTTGTCGCGAGCCTGGAAATAGCTGTCCCCGTGCGGAGTCGGAACCGGCTTGGCCTTCGAGCCGGGACCTTTGGTGTGAATGCGGGCGAGTCCCTCCTCGACGAGGCGGCTGCCGAGATCGCCGCCGTCGGCCAGTTCGACGAAACCGTAGAAGCGATCCCCGTCGTAGACCCGCTCCCAATAGGTGTAGACGGTGAAGGGGGCAGCGGCGAGTTGCTCCCGGGTGAATTTCTTGGCGGCCTTGCCGACGGCGACGGCTTCTTCAGAGGAAATGCCGCCGAGATCGCGGGCCTGATCGGCGACACGGCGACGCTGGTTTTCGTAGCGGTCGCTCAGGTAGCTCTCCGGCGCGTCGACGAAGTAGAGGCGCAAGATGAACTCGCGGTCGCCCGCGCGGACCACGAAGCTGTCCCCGTCGTTCCCATCCTTCTCGACGAGACGGGCGTCGCGGAACACATCGTAGCCGCGGATCTTCGACGCAGCGCCCTCGTCCGCCGACGGAGTGGCGGGAGCGGACCCGGAAGAAGGGGAGGCGGAGGACGGTTCCGCCGTCCGCGGGGGAGTGACGGGCGGATTTTTCGCCTGCTGCCAGTAGGCCGCCGCCGCGACCACGAGGAGGAGAGCAAAGCGGATCAGATACCGTTTCGCGCTCATGGAGCCCCGTCCTTTTTCTCCTGCACAGCCGACTTGATGTAGAGTTCGCGCAGTTGTTTGAAATCGACTTCGGCCGGACTCGCGGACATCAGATCCACTCCCTTGTTGTTTTTCGGAAACGCGATCACCTCGCGGATGCTGGACTCGCCGCAGGCGAGCATGACGAGGCGGTCGAGGCCGAGGGCGAGACCACCGTGGGGAGGCGCGCCGTACTGGAAGGCCCCGAGAATATGGCCGAACATGGAGACCTGCTCCTCGTCGGTGACCCCGAGGACGCGGAACATTTTGGCCTGGAGATCGCTCTCGTGGATCCGCAGGCTGCCCCCGCCGAGCTCGTTCCCGTTGAGAACGACATCGTAGGCGGCTCCGCGGATTTTTCCAAAACTCGCCTCGTCGTCGAGCAGGGCGACATCGTCGGGATGCGGACGGGTGAAGGGATGGTGGACCGCGTTCCATTTGCCCTCTTCGTCGTCGTAGGCGAGCAGCGGGAAGTCGATCACCCAGAAGAAGTCGAGAATGTCGTCCTTGCCCTCATACAGCTGGCACATCGTCGCGACTTCGAGGCGGAGCCGACCGAGGACGTCGCAGACCACTTCCCAGCGGTCGCAGCCGAAGAGGACGAGGTCCCCCTCCTCGATGCCGAGGCGCTCGCTCAGGGCGGCCTTTTCCTCGTCGCTGAAAAATTTCACGATGGGGGATTTCCACTCGCCGCCCTCGACTTTGATGTAGGCGAGTCCGCCGGCGCCGGCTTCGCGGGCGACCTCTTCGAGTCGTTTGATCTGGCCGGTGGTGACCGAGGCGAAACCCTTGGCGTTGATCGCCCGGACCACGCCCCCTTTTTCCAAAGTACCGGAGAACACCTTGAAAGCCGACGAGGCGAAAACATCGCCGAGGTCCTCGATCTCCATGCCGATGCGGCGCTCGGGCTTGTCGCTGCCGTAGCGGTCCATCGCCTCCTGGTAGGTGATGCGGGGGAAAGGCGTGGCCACCTCCACTCCGCGGGAGACCTCGAAGGCCCGCGCGAGGAGGGTTTCAATGATGGCGTAGAGGTCCTCCTGGGTCACGAAGCTCGCCTCGATGTCGACCTGGGTGAACTCGGGCTGGCGGTCGGCGCGGAGATCCTCGTCGCGAAAACAGCGGGCGATCTGGAAATAGCGTTCCACCCCGGCGACCATGAGGAGCTGCTTGTACTGCTGCGGGGCCTGGGGCAGGGCGTAAAATTTGCCGGGGTTGAGGCGCGAGGGAACGAGGAAGTCGCGGGCGCCTTCGGGAGTGGACTTGGACAGGATGGGGGTCTCGATTTCCAAAAACCCCATCTCGTCGAGGCTGTCGCGCATCGCCTTGGTGATGAGATGGCGGGTGCGGAGATTGCGGGCCATGCGCGGGCGGCGCAAGTCGAGGTAGCGGTGTTTCATCCGCAGATCCTCGTTGCTGAGTTCCTTGTCGAGCTGGAAGGGCAGCACCTCGGACTTGTTGACGACCTTCAGATCGGTCGCGACCAACTCGATCTCGCCCGTGGCGATGGACTGGTTCACCGTGCTCTGCCCTTCGATCTCGGGCCGGATGTCGATGCGTCCGGTCACCTGGACGACGTCCTCCGCGCGGAGCGAGTGGCTCATCCGGGTGGCCTCGGCGTTTTCCTCGGAGCGGAAAACGCACTGGGTCACTCCCTCGCGGTCGCGGATGTCCATGAAGATAACCCCGTGGTGATCCCGCACCGTATTGACCCAACCCACCAGCGTGGCCGTTTCACCGGCGTGGGATTTGCGGAGTTCGTTGCAGTGATGAGTTCGGTACATGACAGAATAAAAAAAGCGGTGGGCGGCTCCCGATTCGCGGGAGGTCGAGAAACTACCCCCCATCGGCGGCGGCGCAAGCGGGTGGGTGGTGGTTTCTTCGCCAACGGTGGAACGCTTCCGAATGCCAACCGGCTCATCGCGGTGGGAGTCGGTGTTGTCCGGACGGTCAATCGGCTCACCGAGACGGTTCGCCCCACCCCCGTCGAAGATCGGGATGGAGACCGGGGCTGGTTTGGCGAAGAACCGGTTGGCGAAGAACCATTCCGATGCCGAGGCTGGTTTGGCGAAGGGTTGGCGAACCGTCCCCGGTGAGCCGACGGTCCATCGACGACGATCTTTCCCCCTTCGCTCCCCCTCGCGCCGCTCCACCGCCGAAACGGGCCGGGAGACCCGTTCTACGGGCGATTAGCCACTTTGGTTCGTTAGAGTTCGGAGGCGAGATTCTAGCCAGCGGTTCAAGCTCGATCCTTCTTCTCGGCTAAGCGCAACAAGCTTGCGATGAAGCTGGGGATCAATGCGGAGAACAAAATTGCCGGAATAGGGCCGATCTGGCTCCTCCCCACGTTCCTTACAAAAGTCCAGATAGTCGTCAATCGACTCATGGAAAGCAGTCTTGAGTTCATCGACACTCCTACCTTGAAAGGTGACGACATCCCTAAGATCGGTAACCTCCCCGTGAAAGGTCTCTGCTTCATCGTCGAAGGTGACGGTGCCGTGGTATCCCTTGTAAGTCATCATGGTCGTATTCCTGCTTCGGTTAAAAAACGTCTCATCGACTTCACCGCACCTCGATCCGTGTTTGGATCGGCCTCTTCATCACTGGAGAATACTAAAAACTGCTACCGCTACTCGGTTTGTTTGGCTGCCTTCGCCCTTGGAATGATTCCGGCCATAAGATCGGCTTCATGGGCAAAGATCTGCAACGCCTCCTCATACTCCAGATCGGTTTTGAACTCATTCCGAACCACTCGTCCCGAATCCAGTGTGCTCAGAATAACAGGATGAGCCTGACGGAGGTCGTATAGAAAGTGCGTCCGAAAGGAGCCGGTTCCAGACCACTCCAGAGTTGCCACATAGCCAAAGGCAACGTCTCTTCCGGTGACGAACTGCCCCCGATAAAGCTCAGGCTGTGCCCCGAAAAAAGGAGAGAACCATTCCGAATCACGAGCAGTTTCAATAGCGAGAAGAATCGTCCCGATCGTCTTCCCGAAATTCCCCTGCTCGGGATAAACAACCTGAATGACCTTCCGACCTTCGACGGTGGCGATGATCGTGACCGTCGGCTCCTTCTGGCTCTCGATCCATGTGAGAGCCTTTTCCGTCGGTTCGGAAAACTGATCGTCCAAGTATGGCATCTGTCGATTCAGAAGGGACAGTCGAAACTCGGTCGAAACCTTGGCCGTCCAATTCGGCCCCTTGCCCCACGAATACAGGTAGCAGTCTTTCGGAGCCCCAGTGCGCAGATCATCTTCAGCTCTCACGAATTCGGAGAATAGTGCAATCAGGACGATGAAGAGAGTGCGCATATTCTTTGGCGAACGTCGAGCGCTGGCACCCCCCTACCGGGAGCGCCACACTGGAACGTGGTTGCGGGTTGGAGTTACGGGGATCATTTCGACTCAGAACGTGTAGCGGGTTGTCCAGCTGCGCCTGCTTCGCTGTTCGTATTGGGGAAGATGGGCGATGGGTCAAAAATTCCGAGATGCCAGGTCTTGAAGATCACGATTTTGTTGTCGGAAATGGTCCAGTGTGTAAGCGAGAGACCGGCAAGATATCTAAGGCGTTCCGGCAAAGACTGAGCGGGAAGTATAGCTGAAATCTTCGTCTCGCCCAAATCGGCAGGTGGATTCGGATGCCGGTCGATCACGAGAGACAAATTTGGATGATCCGGATAGTGTTTGCGAAGGTAGCCGTCCAGATCCCGAAGGACAGAGATCAATTCGACATCCTGAATTTCGAGTGCGGGTGTCTGAATATCGGCGATTCTCGCGGGATCTTGACCCAACGCGCTCAGCGGAAGACCCGTGAGAAGAATCACGCAAATGAGTTGGCAGAGATTTTTCACGGCAGTATGTATTCGTATGATCTCCTGGGGCGATATCAGCACGGGGACTTTTTTCGAGAATGCGGGAAGACGGTTGATCTGGCAAGGGTTTCCCCCAAAAACGGGTGTATATCGCCGATTTCGGGGACCGTGAATCCGGTGCCGATGCCTGCGGTGATATCACGGACAAAACGGCCGAAATGACGGATACCGACCGTCTCGAGAAACGGCTTCGCCAGGTTTTCGGGTGCGGGGGAGTGCTTTTGGGAAGGCCCTGCACGCCGTGTCACTCGATCATCTTCCACTCGGGTCGGGGCACTTGAATGGGTTGGCCGCAATGGGTGAAGGGGCAGGGCATCTCGGTGCCGAACTGTTCGGGAGTGGCGGAGAGCTTGCGACGGCAGTGGGGGCAAATGAACTTGAGGGTATCGGAGGGCAGTTTGATGTCCTGCGGCGCGGGGACCATGAATTTTTCCCCGCAGTCGGGGCAGTCCATCACGGTGTGAAAAAGATCCTTCCCGGCGGAGAGGCGCGCGGAACAGTGCGGGCATTCGAATCGAAGGGGCATGGCGGTCGGGGAAGCCCATCGATAGCGCTCCTTGGTCCGCTCGGAAAGCGGAAAGTTGATGCGGGCCGCATTTCACGCTATGGAGAGCGTTTTACCATGGCGGAACTCCGGATCGACTCCTACTGCGGCGGCATTTTCCAGACAAACGGCTATCTCGTGCGGGTGGCGGGGCAGGCCTGGCTCTTCGACGCGCCCGAGGGCGTCACCGACTGGCTCGGGGAAATGGGTGTCCGCCCCGACGGTCTCCTCCTGACGCATCAGCACCACGATCACATCCTCGATGCCGGCCGCATCCAGGAGACTTTCGCCTGTCCGGTCTACGCCTGGGCACCGCCGTCGGAGGAACTGACTCTCTCGAAGCGACTGGAGCAAATGATGGGCGTTCCCTGTCCCATCGATCCCTACACCGTCGATCACCTGCTGGCCGGGGAAGGGGAGCTGCGCCTCGCCGGTCTGGCCATGGAGCTGCTCCCCGTTCCGGGGCATTCTCCAGACAGTGTTTGCTTCCGCATGGAAGGGTATCCGCTCATCATCGGTGGGGATGTTCTCTTCGCCGGGAGCATCGGGCGGACCGATTTCCCGAACGGGGATCACGAGCAGCTCCTCGCGGGGATACGGGAAAAGCTCTGGCCGCTCCCGGACGAGACCCAGGTGCTGCCTGGGCACGGTGCGGCCACGACGATAGGGGAGGAAAAGGCGACCAATCCTTTTCTCTCGTGACGGGACGGTTCCTGTGACGAGCCGCGACGAGGGGATTTTGCCTCCCGGTCGGAAGGTTTTTCTCCCGGCGGGAAAGGGACCGGAGAAACGTCAGTCTTTTTTCTCCAGCGGTTTCTTCTCGAGGACCTTGTCGATGAGACCGTATTCGGCGGCGGCGGCGGCGGGCATGTAGTTGTCGCGGTCGGAGTCGCGCTCGATGTCCTCGATGGTTTTGCCGGTGTGGTGGGCGAGGATGGCGTTGAGGCGCTTTTTCAAGGAATACATGAACTCGACGGTGCGCTCGACGTCGGAGGCGGTGCCCTGGGCGCCGCCGGAGACCTGGTGGATCATGATGTGGGCGTTGGGCAGGGCGTAGCGTTTTCCCTTGGTTCCGGCGGTGAGGAGGACGGCCCCCATGCTCGCGGCCATGCCCATGCAGTAGGTGTTCACGTCGCAGGTGACAAACTGCATCGTGTCGTAGATCGCGAGGCCGGCGGTGACGGAACCACCGGGGCTGTTGATGTAGATGTTGATGTCTTTGTTGGGATCCTGCATCTGCAGGTAGAGCATCTGGGCGATGACGTAGTTCGCGAGGGGATCGCTGACTTGTTCGCCGATGAAGATGATGCGGTCCTTCATCAACCGGGAGAGCAGGTCGAACTGGATCATCGTGTTCCCCTCTTTCTCGATCACGCTGACGTTTTTCATCGGATCGACGATGCGCTGCTGGAGATGCGGGGGCAGGAGGGGGGAGATGTCTTGGACGGAGTCTAAATTCATGGTGGCGGATGGGTTGGATGAAAGGGGAACGGCCCGCGGATCAGTCGCACGGGGGCGGCGGAGCTTACTCGTCGGTCGCGGAGGGTGCCGTCGGTTCCGTCGCGTCGTCGGTCTCGGGGGGATCGACTTCGGTCACCTCGGCGTTCTCGCGGAGGAACTCAATCGTCTTGGAGATGAGGATGTCCTGCCGGATCTCGCCGAAGGCGTTGCGGTCGCGCAATTCGCGGGCCACTTTCTTGAGAGGGCGGCGCTGCTGGTAGGCGAGCATGGCGACACGCTGGGACAATTCGTTGTCATCGACGGTGATGCCTTCGGCTTTGGCGATCTCGTCGAGTATGAACATCGTCTTGACGTTGTTCTTCGCCTGGTTTTCGGCGTTTTTGAGGAGATCTTCCTGATTGTCCTGGATGTCTGATTCGCTCATTCCCTGCTCGTAGCCGCGGGAGACCATCTCATTGACCTGGCGCTGGGTCTCGTTGAAGACGATGTGCTGGGGCAGATCGAATGTCGCGTCCTCATTGAGGTGGCCGAGGATCTGGTTGTCGATGATCTGGTTGCGCATGCGCTCGCGCTGCATCTCGAACTGGGAGCGGACCCGCTCGCGGAGAGCCTCGACGGACTCGGCCCTGATGGCTTTGGCGAAATCGTCGTTCAGTTCCGGCAGTTCGCGCGCTTTGACCTGTTTCACGGTGATCTCGTAGGAAACGGTTTTTCCGGTGACGGCTTCGACCGGGAAATCGTCGGCGAAGGTCGCTTCGAAAGTTTTGGTGTCACCGGCGCTCAATCCGACGACGGCGGCGGCCAGGCCGGGGATGAATTCGCGGGGGTCCGCTCCCTCTTCGGGGAGATCGACCCAGTGGTCGTCGCCCTGCGCGAGCGGACCGGCTTCGCTCTCGAGCTTGTCGGCGAGGGGCTCGCCATCGAGGGTGGCGGTGTAGGAGATCACCGCGAGATCGCCGGGGGCGGCGGCCTTGTCGGCGTCCACCGGTGTGGCCTGCTGCTTGCGGGTGTTGTCGAGGTAGCTGTCGATCATTTCCTCGGTGATTTCCATCTTGGTGACCTCCACGGTGATGCCCTTGTAGTTGCCGATCTCGATGTCGGGTTCGGTCACGACCTCGACGGCGAGTTTGTAGGAGCCGTCGCTTTCAAAAACCTCGCGCTCGACTTCGGAGATCCCGAGGATGGCGAGATCTTCCTTGGTGCGGGCTTCGGCGTAGGCGGAACGGGCGAGGCGGTCTTTCAGCTCGTCCTCAATGGGACCGGCGAAACGTTTTTCGATGACCGCGAGGGGGATCTTGCCGGGGCGGAATCCGGGGACCTTGGCCTGGCTGCTGTAGGCGGAAACGATTTCGCGACGGGTCTGCTGCACCGTCTCGACGGGAATCGCGGCGGAGAGACGGGCTTTGCACTCGGGGAGACGTTCGACAGAAATGTTCATGGGGAGCAAGTGACACGGGCCGTCTTTTTCTTTTCCGGCCCGAGGGGCGGGAATTTAGAGCACACCGGCGGGCTTTGCATCTGCTAAATTCGCGACTTTTCCCCGGTCCCCGGACCCGCGAAGTCGAGCATGTCGGTCGGCAAAGGGCAATGCCACTCGTGCTTGCGCCACCCCAGAGCGGAGGCGTGGAGGGCCTGGCGATTCATCAGGAGAACGCGCTGCAGCGCCGGAGTCCAGCCCGTCTCGATGAACTCGAGGTAGCATGTTTCGTCCGGTCCGTAGAGTTTGTCTCCGACGATGGGGTGTCCGGCCGAGGCCGCGTGGACGCGGATCTGGTGCATCCGTCCGGTCAGGGGAAAGCAGCGCAGCAGGGAAAAGCGTCCGCCCGGTCCGTCGCGGTCGGCTTCGCGTTCGAAGCGGCGCTCGACCTCGAAACGGGTGCGGGATTCCTTGCCCGCCGGATGGACGATCTGTTTCACCCAGATCGGGGAGGGCTCCACCTCGCCCCGTCGGAGGATGGGGCCGTCCGCCACGAAGTCGTCCCGCTCGGGCCAGCCCCACACGATGGCGTGGTAGGTTTTGCGGAACTCGCGGCGCTCCATCGCTTTGCTGAGATCCCGCGCGGCGCTCTTGTGTTTCGCCACGAGGACGATTCCGCTGGTCTCGCGGTCGAGTCGGTTGATCAGGGAAAGCTGCCCGCCGCAGGTCAGTTCGTAAGCGCAGAGCGCTTGCAGCCCGTCGAGGAGGGTGGGCGGATTCCCCGGCACGGAGGGATGCACGATGAGATGCGGCGGTTTGTCGACGAGGAGAAAATCCTCGTTTTCAGCCACGATGGTGAAGTCCGGGGTGTAGAGGCGCAGGTCGATAAGAGGGAGGAAGGTAGCCCCGCAACCTACTCCCGGAAGCGGAGAAATGCCCCCGATTTTCCTCTCCTCGCCGCACCTTCCCGGCAGCGGGAGGCAGGAGGGTGGTATCCGCATAAAAACTGGACTATCCCCGCAATTGCGCTAGAGGTTCCCCCCGCTTCCATCCTTCTGGCAACACATCCATGTCGGCACCGAAACAACAGACTCTCGCCTCGACCGCCACCCTCACCGGCACTTCCCTGCACACCGGTGAGAAAGTCACTCTGACGATGACTCCCGCTCCGGCGAACACCGGGATCAAGTTCCGTCGGGTCGATCTGGCGGACAAGCCGTTCATCGACGCCCACGTTTCCAAAGTCCAGACGGTCGAGCGCGCCACCACCCTCGCGGAGGGGTCGGTCAAGGTCCACACCGTCGAGCACGTCATCTCCGCCCTCGTCGGCATGGGGGTGGACAACGCCATCATCGAGATGGACGCGAACGAACCGCCCATCGGCGACGGTTCGGCCCGCCCCTTCGTCGATTGCATCAAAAAAGCCGGCGTCATCGAGCAGGACGTCAACCGCCGTGTCTTCGAGATCCGCGAACCCATCCACCTCGAGACCGCCAACGGATCGCTCATCACCATCGTGCCGGACAAGGGGTTCCGCATTTCCTGCACCCAGGTCGGGCCGGACGGCCGCATGACGCAGTTTTTCTCCACCGAGATCACCCCCGAGACCTACGAGCGGGAGATCGCCGACGCCCGCACCTTCGTGTTTTACGAAGACGTGCAACCTCTCCTCGAAAAGGGGCTCATCAAGGGCGGCAGCCTTGAGAACGCCATCGTCATCAAGGGCGACTCGGTCATGAGCAAGGAGTCGCTGCGCTATCCCGAGGAGTTCGCCCGCCACAAGATCCTCGATCTCATCGGCGACCTCATGCTCGGGGGCAAGCGCATCATGGGCCACGTCATCGCCGTGAAACCCGGCCACGGACCGAACACCCGGATGGCGGAAAAACTCGCCGCCCTTTTCGCCCAGACCATGTCGGCGGTGCCGGCGGTGAACATCCCCACCGGCGAAGGGGTCATGGGCAACACGGAAGTGCAGAAGCTGCTGCCGCATCGCTACCCCTTCCTCATGGTCGATCGCATCATCGGATTCGACGGCGAATTCAAATGCACCGGCCTGAAGCAAATCACGATCAACGAACCCTATTTCCAGGGGCATTTCCCCGGTCATCCCGTCATGCCGGGCGTGCTCCAGGTCGAGGCCATGGCCCAGGTCGCGAGTATCTCCCTGCTGCGCCAACCCGAGAATCAGGGCAAAATCGGGTATTTCATGAGCGCGGACAACATCAAGTTCCGCAAGCCCGTCTTTCCCGGCGACACCCTCATCATCGAATCCGAGATCCTCAAGATCCGCCGCAATATCGGCTTCGCCAAATGCCGTTGCAGCGTGAACGGCGATACGACCTCGGAGGGTGAATTGAAATTCGCGCTGATGGATTGAGAGGGAGGTTTTAGGTTGTTAGGTTTTAAGTGTTAGGTTTTAGGTTGTTACGTTTTAGGTGGTTCAGGTAAGAAAATGGCGAACGAAATCCATTCCACGGCGATCATCGATCCGGGTGCGGAACTCGGCGACGGCCTCGTCATCGGTCCCTACTGCGTCATCGGCGCGGAGGTGAGGCTCGGCGACGGTTGCCGGTTGCACAATCACGTCACTCTCGCGGGGCCGAGCGTGTTCGGCGGCGAGAACGAATTTTTTCCCTTCGCCTCGGTCGGCCAGCGGAGCCAGGACCTGAAATACGTCGGCGAACCCACTCATCTTCAGGTCGGCGACGGCAACACCTTCCGCGAATTTTGCACCGTGAATCGCGGCACCGCACCCGGCTCGTACACCGTCATCGGCAGTCACGGGAGCTTCCTCGCCTACAGCCACATCGCGCACGACTGCACGGTGGGGGATCACGTCATTTTTTCCAACAACGGCACCCTCGCCGGCCACGTCACCGTGGGCGACCACGCCATCATCGGCGGTCTCACCGCGGTGCATCAGTTCTGCCGCATCGGGGCGCACGCCATGACCGGTGGCTGCTCGAAGATCGTCCAGGATGTCCCGCCTTTCATGGTCGCCGACGGCAATCCCGCCAAGGTCCGGGCGATCAATTCCGTGGGATTGGGACGGCGCGGATTTTCGCCCGAGGCCATCGCCCTCGTCAAAAAGGCCCATCGTGTCCTCTATCGCGAACAGCGCAACCACCGCGAGGCCGTCGAGGTTCTGCGCGGGTGGGGCGAGAGCGACCCGGCCATCGACCAGCTCATCGCATTCGTCGCCACGACCGAGCGGGGCATCAGTTGAGTCTCCGCGACAGCCCTCCTCCCCATGCCCGAACTCGCCGAGGTCGAATACTACCGCAAGCAATGGGATCCCGGCATCGGCGAAACGGTCGAGCGGATCCGGACGCATCCGGCGGCGCGCGTGTTTCGCGACACTCCCGCCGCGGCGATCCGCCGCGGACTCGAGGGAACGCGATTTCTCGCCAGTCACGCCCACGGAAAACAAATGATGTTCGCGTTTTCCGGCGACACCTGGCTCGGACTGCATCTCGGCATGTCGGGCGAACTGAAAACGGCCCCGCCGGATTCGCTCCCTGAAAAACACGATCATCTCGTCCTTGCGCTGGCGTCCGTTTCCCTCGTGTTTCGCGATCCCCGCATGTTCGGCAAGGTGACCCTCGAACGCACCGACGACGGAGAGGCACCCGTCTGGTGGCGGGAGCTGCCGCCCCAGCCCCTCGACCCCGGTTTTACCAAAACGCGGGTGAGGGACTTCGCCCGGCGTTTTCCGAAAACCCCGGTGAAAACCCTCCTCCTGGACCAGCGCGGTTTTCCCGGGATCGGCAACTGGATGGCCGACGAGATCTGCTGGCAGATGCGGATCGCCCCGCACCTCCCGACGGGGGAGATGGACGAGTCCACTCTCGACGCCCTCTGGAAGACCACCCGGCGGATTTCCCGCGAAGCTCTCCGCGTCATTGGAACCGACTGGGGCGATCCCGGCGATACCTGGCTGATGAACCATCGCTGGCGCGACGGCGGGATCTGCCCGCGGCGCGGATGCAAAACCGAACTGGTGCGAGCGGATCTGCGCGGACGGACGACCTGCTGGTGTCCGGTGTGTCAGGGATGAAAATCCATCGCGGCATCCCCAGCGGTGCGATCCGGCGCATTGGCGGTCTTTACAGGCTCGGGAGAAATGTCCACCATTCCCCCATGACGATTTCGCTCCCGTTTCCGCTCGTACCCAAACGCCTTCTCCTGGTCGCTCTGGCGACTTTGTCCCTCCCTCTTTTGCCGTCTGCCATGGTCGCCGAAGACGCCCGCCTCGCCCCGCCGAAAGATCTCAACGGGTATTTCCCCTTCGATCCCCCCGCCTCACTGGAGGCCTGGCAAACCCGCAAAGAAGAGGTCCGCCGCCGCGTTCTCGTTTCGCAGGGACTTTGGCCCATGCCGACGAAGACGCCGCTCAACCCCGTGATCCATGGGCGGATCGAGCGCGACGGCTACTCCGTCGAAAAAGTCTACTTCGAGAGCGCTCCCGGATTCTACGTCACCGGCAGCCTCTACCGGCCCGCCAATCCCAAAGGCAAGGTGCCCGCCGTCCTCCTCGCCCACGGGCACTGGCAGGACGCCCGCCTCTCCCTGCGGGAACCTACCAGAGTGAGGGCACAGATCGCGATCGGAGCGGAGCGTTTCGTGCGCGGCGGGAGCACCCTCCACCAGTCCCTCTGCACCCAACTCGCCCGGATGGGCTGTGTCGTCTGGCAGTGGGACATGCTGAGCGACTCCGACTCCATCCAAATCCCCCGGGAAGTCGTGCATCGCTTCGCCAAGCAACGGCCCGAGATGAACACCACGGAAAACTGGGGCCTCTACAGCCCGCAGGCCGAATCGCATTTGCAATCCATCATGGGTCTGCAGACCCTCAATTCCATCCGCAGCCTCGACTTCGTCCTCACCCTGCCCGAGGTCGATCCGACGCGCGTGGCCGTCACCGGGGCCAGCGGCGGCGGCACACAGACGATGCTCCTCGCCGCCGTCGACGACAGGATCGCGCTCTCTTTCCCGGTGGTCATGGTCAGCACCTCGATGCAGGGCGGTTGCACCTGTGAAAACGCCAGCCTGCTTCGCATCGGCACCGGCAACATCGAGTTCGCCGGGCTTTTCGCCCCCAAACCCCAGGGCATGAACACCGCGGACGACTGGACCCGCGAACTCTCCAGCAAGGGATTCCCCGAACTGCAGGCCCTCTACGAACTGCACGGGAAAAAGGACAACGTCTTCCTGCTGCGCGGCGAGCACTTCAAGCACAACTACAACGCTGTGACCCGGAGCGCCTTTTACACCTTCCTCAACAAACACTTCAAACTCGGCTTCGAGGCCCCCGTCATCGAAGAGGATTTCGAACCCCTCACCGGCGCACAACTCACCGTCTGGAACGACGAACACCCCGCCCCCAAGGCGGCAGATCCGGATTTTGAAAGAGAACTGCTGCGGTGGTTCACCGAAGACGCGGAAAAGCAACTTCAGGAAGCCACCACCACCGCCGAAGGGATCGAAACCGTCCTGCGTCCCGCCGTCGAGACCGTGATCGGACGAACCTACGAAGATGCCGGAAAAGTCGCATGGGAACTCGATGACAAAGAGGACCGCGGCGATCATCTCGAAATGAGCGGCACGCTCCACAACGAGACCCACGGGGAAGATATCGTCGTGCTCTGGCAGTATCCGAAAAAGTGGAATGGCAGGGTGGTCGTCTGGCTCGGCGACACCGGCAAGGAAGCCCTGCGGAACGACGAAGTGAAAACGCTCGTCGCCGGTGGCACCGCCGTGGTCGGCGCCGATCTGCTCTTCCAGGGAGGAGAAGCGGTCACCCAAACCCGCGTCGTCGAGAATCCCCGCGAGTTCGCCGGCTACACCCATGGCTACAACCATTCCCTCTTCGCCCAACGCGTCCACGATGTGCTGTCGCTGGTGACTTTCCTCCGCAACACCAAGGTTGGTTCCCACCCGAGCCCCGAGCACATCTCTCTCGTGGGACGCGGTCAGACCGGACCTGTCGCCCTCGCCGCTCGCGCCCTCGCCGGAGCGGCGGTGGATCGTGCCGCCGTGGACACCGGCGGATTCCGTTTCGGCGAGGTGCTCGACTACCGCGATCCCATGTTCCTGCCGGGAGGGTCGAAGTACCTCGACCTGCCCGGTTTTCTCCGCCTCAACGGCGACCTGCCCCTGTGGGTCGAAGGAGAAGGGGAGAAACCTGCCGGCGAACTGGCGGAGTGGCTCGCGAAGTGAGGGGCGGGGGAGACTTCACCAGCTCAGCCGTAACTCGAGCCAGTCGGACCCGAAGAAAGCGGTGCCGTCTTCCCGCTGATCCCGCAGTTCCACGATCGCGGTGTGATCGTTCCGCGCCGAGGGTTGCTGGATGACTTCGGCGGTGCCGCGCCCGGCGCTGATGCGGAGATGGATCTTCGTGTCTCCTTCGTCCGGGAACTTGAAACCCACCGCGAAGGGTTTGGTAATCGAGCCGTTCCAGAGCGGCATCCAGTTGGTCTTGTCATTGAGCAGGGTCGGGAAGTTGCCCTGGTGCCGCCCCGGCGGCGAGGCGCGGCCCTTGCTGTGATCGAACCAGACTTCGCCGTCTTTCAAAAACAGGTGGCTGATGCCGTCGACCTGGACTTTCACTTTCAGCGCGGTCGCCGCCGCAGTCCCGCCGAGTTCGGGATAGGCAGGGCTCGCGTCCGCGGGCCCGGGATTCACCCGCGCCTCTCGTATGGCCGTCTCCAGAGCGCTCACCTCGGATAGTTGCTTGTTCGTCAGGATGGCGTCATCGAGGAGATTCCGCTTGGTCTGCTCGGTGCGGAGCGTCTCGAGTTGGCCTTTGTAGCGTTCAATCACGGGGAAGAGCCGCTGGTGCATCAGGTCGGTGCGTTCGGCCTTCGATTTTTCGTAGATGTCGCGGACTTTCACGAGTTCGGGATAGTCGGCTCCCTCTCGCTCGGGTGGATGCCTCTCGACGCGGGCTCGCTCGGCCCGCACCGCGATGATTTCTTCCAGAGCACCGCGATCCTGCGCCTGCTGTTCGAGTTTCTCCAATTGGGCGAGGTAGAGTTTGTCGAGCTCTTTGAGCGGAGCGATCAGTTCGGCGCGAGTGATGTGGAACTCGAACTTCAGCTCGTTCAAGGTGGCGGCCCGGCTCTCCTCGGCGGAATCCGTCGCCACCTGCGCCCTCCCCGGCGAGGAGAAAAGCATCGCGCCGGTCATTCCGATCACGAAAAAGGAGGAGGGGAATCGCTGCATTGCGATCAGGTTACCTGATGCCCAGTCGCCCGGGCAATCGAATTTTCACGGAATCGCAGTTCCATGGAGCACCCGCCTTTGCTCTGAAATCCGCCGAGGTAGCGGGTTTCGGTTCGGGTGGCACCGCCGGGGAGCACGGTGGTGTGGGTGTGATTGGCGTGGTCGTGTTCGAAGCGCGTCGTCAGGCCGTCCGGCGAGGTCGTGGCGATGCGATTTTTTGTGACGGATCTGCGCCCACGCCTACGAAGCCGCGGCGGGAGAAAGGAGCGCGGGCATTCCTGACCACCGCCTCCCCAACGACGAAAAAACCTCCCACTCAAAAAACCTACGCCACCGGGAGTGGTACCCGCCATCCCTGAGATTTCTTCGTGATACTTTGCGCCCGATTTCCCCGCTGAGGCGCGGAGGGAAGGAATGGAAAAAAATCTCTGCGCCCCTGCGCCTCTGCGCCTCTGCGGGGATACCTCTTTCCGCTCAAGGATGTCATGACTGATGGGAACCGCCCGGTGCAGCCGAGCGTAGCAAGGCAGACTGTCCACCGGACAGCCCGAAGGGCAAGCGAAGCGCCGTCAAACCCGCATGCCGGGTGGTGTGGGGGAGCGGGTTCAATCCCCGCTCCTACCTGATTCGCCTTGTTGGTTTAGTAGCATTCGAAGTCTGCGTGTGCCTCCAAACACTCCTTACAGAAGAAAACGTAGATCATCCCGACATCCCCAAACATCCACTTCTGATCCTTCGAAAGCGCATTGACGCTGTGCGGATTCGTCGACCACTGATGCTCTACGGAATCAATCTGAGCGACAAAAAGCAGCTTGTTCCCGCAGGAAGGGCAGTCCGGAAGTTCCTCGCCGCCGCCTTGAATTGATTCGGGCAAACCTCCAAGCTTCGTGCGCTGCCCCTCCATGTCTTCGGAGAAGCCGTCTCCATCGACTGGGTAGGCTGTCTCGCCAGGCTTCAAGCGTGTGAGGTTCACGCGGAATTCAGGAAGGATCTCCATTTTTGAGGCGAACGTTTGAGGCATGGCTGCCCGATCCGGTAGCGCGACGTCGATTGGAGGATAAGGATTCGAATCAGGGAAGTCAATCAACTCAATGTGGGATCGGGCTTGCCACCGCCGACGCTCCGCTTTTCGTTCTTTTTTTCCCGGCGAGCCTAATTCCGGGATAGTGGTTTTTCGATGGCGTAGGCTTCGCGAACTTGGTCTAGACAGGTTTCCAGCGACTGACCATCGGGGGTGTAAATCTTGTTCTGTAAAAGCGCTTTGTTCTTGCCACGCACTCCCCTCCGGGGGCGCGGAGTGAGGCGAGCGTAGCGAGCCGAGCGAAGCGCCCCCGGAGGGGAGTGCTGCGCCCGTTGG
>JAAYAT010000294.1 GCA_012719225.1 Verrucomicrobiaceae bacterium | reverse complement strand
TGACGCCGCTTTTGAGGGTCTCGCCGGGATGGGAATCGACCAACTCCACGGTGATGCCCTGATTTTCCCAGATCACCGACCAGCCCCGTCCCCGGCGCTTCGGATCGGTGCGCTGCACCAGCACGCACCGCCCATCGGTGTCGGGGAGGACGAAGCGGAACGAAACGGTGAAAGGATCGGACTTGCCGAAATTTCCCGCCGCACCGAGGTCGCTCGCTTTTTCTCCGTTCCCGTGATTCACGAAATCCGGAGCGACCGACTCCGCCGTGATGCCGGTGAGGTCGAGGGAGGCGAGGGAGGCGAGGGCCTCCGCCGCCCGCTTTTCCACCTTGGCGATCGCGGTGCGCAACGCCGCCGCCTCCTTTTCCTGTTCGGGCGTGTCGTAGACGCGGATGGACGGCGGCGAGTCCTTGGCGTTCCCGTCCATGCCCGGCTGCGTCGTGTTGTTGAAGTAGGCGAAGAGGGAGTAAAAATCCTTCATCGTGATGGGGTCGAATTTGTGATCGTGGCACTGGGCGCAGCCCGCCGTGAGCCCCATCCATACGGTCGCGGTGGTGGCGACTCGGTCGACCGCGTAGCGCACCAGAAACTCCTCCGCGATGGCCCCGCCCTCGGAGGTCGTCACGTTGCAGCGGTTGAATCCCGTCGCGACCCGCTGATCCTGCGTCGCCTCGGGGAGGAGATCGCCGGCGAGTTGCTCGATGGTGAACCGATCGAAAGGCATATTCTCGTTGAAGGCCGCGATGACCCAGTCGCGATAGGGCCAGATTTCCCGGTAGTTGTCGAGATGGAGACCGTGGGTGTCGCCGTAGCGGGCCGCGTCGAGCCAGTAGCGCGCGCGGTGCTCGCCGAAGGAGGGACGGGCGAGGAGATCATCGAGGAGATTTTCATAGGCCTTCTCGTCGGGATTTTCGACAAAGGCGGCGACCTCCTCCGGCGTCGGCGGCAGGCCGGTGAGGTCGAGAGTGGCCCGCCGGATCAGGGTGACGGGGTCCGCCGGCTCCGAACGACTCCATTGGTGGCGGGCCAGTTCGCGATCCACGAAAAAATCGACGGGATGCCCCTCGAACTCCCCTCCCCCGTTCGGCCCCCCCGGCCCGGTCGGTCGCAGCGGGAGAAAAGACCAGTGATCCTCCCAGCTCGCCCCCTCGGCGACCCAGCGGGTCAGGATCTCGATTTGCTTCGCCGTGAGTGTTTTGTGAGAATCGGCCGGGGGCATCAGATCGTCGGCGGAGGTGGCGGTGATGCGGGCGATCAGTTCACTGGCCCCGGGTTCGCCCGCGATGATTACCGGGGATTCCCCACCCGTCGCGCCCTCGGGAGTGTCGAGGCGCAGGTCGGCCTTGCGCCCGGCCTCGTCCGGTCCGTGGCACGAATAGCAATTGTCCGAGAGAATCGGACGGACGTGACGATTGAAGGAGATCCCCTCCTCCGCCGCCGAGGGTTCGACCGTGAAATTCGTCGGAGGGCGCTTCTGGGATCCCGCGCCGAGGGTCGCGAGCACGGCCCGCTCGTATTGTTCCTCCGGTTCCACCTCGGCGTCGGGTGAAACGGGAGAAACGGACGCACTTTTCGCGGGAGCGACTTCCTCCCCCGACTCGCCCCCGTCGGCTTCGGCGACCACATTTTTTCCGCCAAGCTGCGGCCTCGTGCCCGGTCCGCCCGATCCCTGCATCGCGAGAAAACCCAGCAGCGCCAGAGCCAGACACGCCGCCACCGCGAGAATCCACGATCCTGTCAGCGCCCGCGCCGAGGACGGCTGATTCCGCCAACCCGGTGCCGGGACGGAAGGGAGACCGGAAGCCGCACGATTCCCCGGCAGGGACACGACATTCTCGGGAACGCCCTCCGTGGGGAGCTCTTCGCGGATCGAGGGTTCGGACTCCAACATCGCATGCAGCTCGCAGAGGAGAACGAACCGCTCCCCGCCGCCCGGCGTCGTCCGCAAGAGATCGGCGAGGGTTGTCATCTCCTCCTCCCGCAGCGCGCCGTCGAGGAGGCGGCTGGTCAGCCGGGTGATCTGGTCGAGAGGAGTGTTCATGGGGAGTAGGGAAGAAGTAGAGTAGCAAAGTAGGAAAGGAGTAGAGGCGGGTCAGCGGACGCTTTTGGCGAGGACGCATTTCAGCAGGGCGGCGCGGGCGCGGAAGAGGAGTTGCGAAGTGGCGTTGGGGTTGCAGCCCATCTCCGCCGCGATCCATTGGACCGATTCCGACTTCAGGTAGCGCCGTTCGATGATCTCGCGCTGTCGGTCGGGGAGCTGCCGGAGACACTGGCCGAGGGCGTCGAGGCGTTGGTCGTAGCCGGGGGCGACCTCTTCGATCGCCCCGGCGAGGGATTCCACCAGCGCGTCGTCGTAGCGCAGGCGGCTGCGCCCCATGCGACGACGCCAGGTGAGGACTTCAAAAAAAGCGATGCGGAAGGACCAGGCCGTGAAATTGGTCCCGAGGGTGAAGTCCTTCGATTTTTTCAGCATCGTGATGTTCGTCTCCTGCAGGATGTCTTTGCTCGAATGTTCGTCTCCGATGAGCGAGCGGATGTAGGCGCCGAGACGGGGCTGGTGATCCGCCATCAGCTCCGCGAAGTCCGGACCGTCTCTCTCGGGAGGATCATTCTGGGGCAAGGGGGAATCCATCAGGGGTTCATTCTGGGAGCATGCGGTGAGTGGATCCAAAGCAAACGACCTCACCGGGTGGAAATCTTACGGGAAAATGCATTTTCCCCCATTTTCCCCTTGAAATCCAGCCCGGCCACCCCCAAATTCGGCGTTCGCTGGCAGGGCCGTCTCATCGACACGACCTCGTCGGCGGATTTTCTCAGATTCCTCTGTAGCTCAGCGGTAGAGCGGGTGGCTGTTAACCACTAGGTCGTTGGTTCGATCCCAACCGGAGGAGCTCCTTAATAACAAGGAGTTACGCCAATTCCAAAGAGCAGAAACGGCCAGTGACAACAGTCAGTGACAACACAAATTAACTTCGGACGATTTCAGTGTCGGTGTTTTAGGCTCATTCCTACCGCTGCTCGCGGCTCTCATGCCAAAGGCTTGATGGTGTTAGGGTGCGCTTCATAGCAATTACGGTACGAAGGAAGTTGAGTTCTACGAGCGTATTGAGGAGTGGAAGAAGGAGCGTTCCGCTGTTTTGCGACGGCGACGAACACAGGCTCGCGATCTGTTCGGGGGACGAGCCCCTTCACCAACGATGTGATGCACGGCGGATCGCAGCTTTTGCACCACGGCGAACGGACAGACACTTCTGTTGAGAGTTGCTCCTTCTTGCTGATCAAGCTGTGGACGGAATTCTTCTAAGATGGCATCGCTGCCAAGTCGGGCGAGGAAAAACCAGGGCAGTGTGTCGTCGAGGCGAGGCGAAGCTTCACGCGGGGAATAGCT
>JAAYAT010000293.1 GCA_012719225.1 Verrucomicrobiaceae bacterium | reverse complement strand
GCCCCGCAAGTGCGCGTGCAAGCCCTCGCCGCGTTGGGATACTTGGAAGCGCTCACGGAGGACAATCTCATCGAGGGCCTATCGGATCCCCATTCCGAGGTGAAAATCGCAGCCTTGCGCCAAACGGATGGCTACCTGCCGAAGAGCGACCGCCTCTTTCAAGCCATGACCGCTCTGGCGCATGACAGCGCGGAAACCGTGCGGCGGCAGCTCGCCTTCAGTCTGGGGGAATGGCCCGAGGACCGGGCGCTTCCCGTCCTGCAAACCCTGACGCAAACCGCCAGCGAAGAAATCCGACTGGCAGTGCAGTCCTCGCTCTCGCCCGACGCGAAATTGTTTCAGCACCTGCAAGCCGCTCAGGCTGACGCCGGGGCCGAAGCGATCGACCTCGGGTTGAAGCCGAGTTCGCCGGACCGGGCCGCCGTCATTGCGAAATATGCCACGCTATCCGAGCTCAAAGGAAAGCCCGAGCAAGGCAAGGTTCTCTTTCAAACGCTCTGTGCCATCTGTCACAGCTTCCGCGGCGAAGGGCAGACTCTCGGTCCCGATCTCGGCATGACCTCCACGAAACCGGTCGATTGGTTGCTCCACGCCATTCTCGACCCCAACCAGATCGTCGAATCCAGATACCAGGCATGGAATGTCACTACCACATCCGGGCAGTCAGTGGTCGGCATCATCACCACGGAAACGGTCAACAACCTGCTCGTCAAGTTGCCCGGAGGCGCTGAGCAAACGGTGCTCCGCGACGAGGTGGCCAAGCAGGAACCCCTCTCCGTTTCGCTGATGCCCACCGGATTCGAATCCACCCTCCCACCCCAGGGCATGGCCGACTTGATCGAGTACCTGCGCTCTAAAAATCCTTGACCCGAAACCAAATTCCGAACGATTCTAGCCCGCCATCCCCTTTTTCTTTCACCCCCTGACAAACTCACCTCTACAAATGAAATCCAGCACTCGATTCCCACTACTCGCGATCGGAGCGGCGCTCCTGCTCCAGGCCGCCCCGCAAGTTCGGGCCGAAAAGGTCCTCTTCATCAGCGTCGACGGGATGCGCCCCGACGCGGTCGACGCCCTCGGACCGGAGGCCCTGCCGACCTTCCACCGGCTCCGACGGGAGGGCTCCCACACCTCCAACGCCCGCACCGACAAGATTTACACCATCACCCTCCCCAATCACACCTGCATGGTGACCAGCCGGGGCGTCGTCGGAAAAGAGGGCCACAATTGGATCGCCAACGGCAATCCGAAGCTCGGCCAAAACCTGCACCGCAACCACCAGGCCTACGTCGCCTCCATGTTCGACGTCGCCCACGACCACGGCCTCTCCACCGCCCTCTACGCGAGCAAGGGGAAATTTACGCTCTACGATCTCAGCTACGACGAGAAAAACGGGGCCGCCGACACCACCGGCGAGGACAACGGGCGGGACAAACTCGACCGCGTCCACCTCGAAAGTGATACCGGAAAGCTCGTCGATGTCCTCATCGCCGACCTCGCCTCGACGCCCGCCGATCTCACCATGCTCCACATCCGCGACTGCGACAGCGCGGGCCATTCGCAGTCCTGGGACCTCACTCCGGGCAGTCCCTACACCGAGGCGCTGCGCGGGGTCGACGGGTATCTGGGGAAAATTCTCGCCGCCGTCGATGCCTCCCCCACATTAAAGGGCAAGCTCTGGATCGTGATCACCGCCGACCACGGCGGGCTCACCGGGACCAAGGGACACGGAGAATCGGACGAGGCCAATAATTTCACCATTCCCTTCTACGTGTGGGGTCCGGGAGTGGCCGCCGGAACGGAATTGTATTCCCTCAATCCGGACTCGCGCAAGGATCCCGGAGTGGAGAATCCCGCCTACAAAGACGCCGGCCAACCCATCCGCAACGGCGACGCGGGCAATCTCTGTCTGACCCTGCTCGGTCTCCCCGCCATCCCCGGCTCGACGATCAACACGGGCCAGGACTTGAAGGTGGGGACGGAAACAGTCGCGAACCGCTGACGAGGCGGATCCATTTCGCCCCGACTCCCGGCCCGAGGTGACGACAGGGAGAATGGGGGCTAAAAGGAATCCCTGGCACTTTACGATACCAACGTGACAACGCCTGATCTCATCACCGCACTGCTTCCAACTTTGGTCTCGAGCCAAACCAGGAGATTCAACGTGTTTGACGTCATGCATCATGGCACACACGAGAAGCAACTTTCGAACGTATTCAAATGGCTTCTGGACTCTGGCGGCACACACGAACTGGGAGACCGTTTCCTCAAGATTTTTCTCGACGAAATCAACCGTAGCCTCGCCAGTCCCGTCCCGCACGGCGACTACGGCGTCCGTACGGAAGTGGACACCACTGGCAAAGGCACCGACATCGCCGACTTGGTTCTGGACGGCGCCGATACATGCCTAGTGATTGAAAACTACCGGATTTCAGACGGACATGGGCACAGCTTCGAAGGGTACCAGGCCTTCGGCGAGAGGAAAGGCAAAAGGGGGATTCCAGTCTTGCTGTGCCAATCCATCAACACAGTGGCCCTGACAGATGGCTGGGAGTCGGCTCCCGTCGTCACGTATTCCTCACTTCTCGCTTCTCTCGCCAAGAATATCGAAAAGAACAAGGCTTGGCGAGATAAACACCCCGAACAACGAGACTTCATCCAACACATGCATACCAAGTTCGTCAAGGCGACCTCCGGTGAGGACAAGACTACCCTCACCTTCATGAGCGCGTCACTCGACTCAGGCCAAGGAGATGCCTTTAACAAACAGAAAAAGAAGGTAGCTGGGGAGGTCTTGGCCGACCACATTCGGGAGCGAACATTGCGCCTTTGGGGAGAATCCAACGAGGCTCTTCTCCGTGTGAAGCGTGCGCTACGAGTCTTCGTCGACGGCCCGCTGCGCAGTCAGTTGCCCGACGAGATGAACACAGGAGACTCCTACCCAAAATATGTCGGTCGCTACGAGTTCACAGTCTCGCTCCAACCATCCGCCTTCGAACAGGTGAGTCTGGTGTTCGGCCCCTCAGCTTGGGACGCCTTGACCAACCCGAAAGAGTGGAGCGAGAACTATCGCGTCCTCAAAGACACGGCAGGCACAGTGGTTTCCACCCCGGACTGGACACGACTTTTTGTGGGCACCAAAGGAACCCTTTTTCAAACTTCGGTAACCCTCCTTGAGATTCTTTCAGGCATTTCCGACGACGACACGAGAATCCGTGATGCGATCCTCCTTGCGAAGGTCAGGAAGTCAGAGGCGTGATACACGCGCCCCGCGCAGACGGCGGCCCATGGGGCGGATCGACAAAGGAAATGACAAGCACGGAATTCTGTGCTATCTGGAAGGCATGAAAATGGTTCTCTCGGAAGATATCGTGAGCATGACGGACTTCGCCCGAGGCACGAAGGAGCGCCTTCAGGTGTTGCAAGAGAGCCAACGACCCTGCGTCCTGACCCACAACGGCAGAGCAGCGGCAGTGGTGCTCTCGGTCGAGGCCTTCGAGCAACTCGCCGACGATGCGGAGGAGCATCGCATGGACCAGCGGCTGCGCGCGGCCCTGGCCGCCTACGACCAAGGCGAACTCGGGACGGAGGGTCCCGAAGCCTTCGCACGCCTCCGCCGCCGGGCGCTTCGCGGGAGGACCGCCGGATGAGCTGGGAGTGGCGTCTCTCCCCCTCCGCCGAAGAGGAGATCGAAGCGCAAATCCACTGGTACGAAGAAGACGAAACCCGAGGCGGCGGCGAACTGGCGCTGCGCTGGCTGGATCTGCTGGAGAAAGCCCTGGAGAAACTCGTGGCATCGCCGGAGCGGCATCGCCCCGCTCCTGAGAACGGGCGCTGGCTGCCGCAGCACACGATCCGCCAAGTGCGATTCCGCCCGTGGAAATCCCGGCCGGGCTGGCGCATCCTCTACACTCTGGACCTCTCCGCGAAGCGCGTGATGGTCCTGCAAATCCGGCACGAACGGCGAAGATTTCTTTTCGAGAGTGACCGATGAGCTTGGATTTGGAAAGCTGGCGCATGGCGGGGGAACCCTATAGAATAGCACGGGCATCCTGCCATGCATCCTCGTGGAACGCCGGCACTTTGGTTTGAGAGTGGGACGGAACAGGCTAGAATATCCGTTGAGATGAAATCCACATTTGCCTTTTGTATTGCGGTTCTGGTTCTGTGCGGAGAGACCTCCGCCGCCCCTCGCCTCGAGGGTGCGTTTCCGCTGATGTGTACCCCCTACACCGAGGACGCGGGCGTGGACTACGCCGTGTTGGCCGACGAGGCGGAGTTCATGGATGCCTGCGGCGTGGGCGGCATCATTTGGCCGAGCGCCAGCGACACACTGTCGATGTCTGACGAAGAGTACGAGAAAGGCCTCGACGCCTTTTTCGAACGCGCCGCGT